>NC_015164.1:326875-653750 GCF_000190575.1 Phocaeicola salanitronis DSM 18170
TCTGGCAGAACGGACCATCCGGAAGCTGACCACCCAGCGCAACAATTCACTCCATTATGGCAGTGATGCCGGGGCTGAGATGGCTGCAACTTATCATAGTGTAATAGGAACGGTAAAGCTTCATGGCAGTTCTGTCTGGAACTTCATCGGAACTTTTTTCAAAAATATCTTTAACGGGTGCAGGGATTATGTTAACATGGTTCCTGACAAAATCACTTTGGCTGCCGGCCAATGTTAAATTCAAAACCAATTAATTAACAAAACTCGGTTTAGGGCACTGAAAAGTGCCCTTTCAAAAGGGGATGCCCTAAATTGAGTGCTTACAAAATGTCGGTGGAAATAGATGACAGAGTCTGGTTGGGTTCCAATGTCATCGTTCTTCCCGGTGTTCATATCGGCGAAGGAGCCGTATGTTGTGCCGGATGTGTGGTGACAAAAAATGTGGAGCCTTATGCAGTGGTGGCTGGTATTCCGGCAAAGAAGGTCGGAGAAAGACCCAAAGTATTGAAATATGAGTTTGATGGGAAAAGTTGCAGATTGTACTAAAATGAATTTTAGAATAAATGGCACAATCCAATAAAGAAAACAGTAAACGTATTGCAAAGAACACGTTACTGCTCTACATACGTCTTATCTTCACAATGGCTGTCGGGCTATTTACAAGCCGAGTCATATTAGCGACTTTAGGTGTAGAGGATTATGGGGTATATAATGTAGTTGCAGGATTCGTTATGATGTTTTCTTTTTTTACGAGCTCGTTAGGAGCAGCCATCAGCCGCTTTTTGACATACGAGTTAGGGAAAGGAGAGAGCGGTAAACTGCAACGCATATTTTCAACAAGCGTCAATGTGCAATTATTGCTTTCTTTGGCGATCTTGATTTTAGCGGAAGCTATTGGCGTATGGTTTGTCAACCACAAGTTGAATATCCCTGCAGATAGGCTGTATGCCGCAAACTGGGCATTCCAATGTGCTATTTTATCGTTTATCTTTAACTTAATCAGTGTACCTTATAATGCTGCTATCATAGCTCATGAAAGGATGAGTGCTTTTGCATACATCAGCATATTGGAAGTAACGTTGAAGCTTGCAATTGTTTATGTATTATACATATCCCCTATTGATAAGCTGATTACTTATTCCATATTGTTTGCCTTTGTCGGGTTGGTGATCCGATTGGTTTATGGAGGATATTGCAGGAAACATTTTGCTGAATGCCGTTATCAGACGGTTATCGACAAGACGATGTTGAAAGAAATTACGGGCTTTGCCGGATGGAATTTGTTGGGAAGTGGCGCATACTTGTTCAATACGCAAGGTGTCAATATTGTCATGAACCTGTTTTTTGGTGTGACTGTGAATGCCGCACGAGGTATCGCGACGCAGGTAGAAGGCGTTGTGAGACAGTTCGTGACAAATTTCACAACAGCTTTAAACCCGCAAATCACAAAATCGTATGCAGCAGGTAATATGGAATATATGTACACTTTGGTTTGTCGTGGCGCGAAATATTCTTATTTCCTCATGCTTGTCTTTGCTGTCCCGTTTATGTTTGAAGCTGACATAATATTGAAATTATGGTTGGACAACGTACCTGAATACACTTCCATTTTCCTTAGGTTGACCATGGTTGGGACACTTTGCGATGTATTGGGTAATTCGACGGCAAACGCTTGTTGGGCAACAGGAAAAGTGAAGAAATATTACTTGTGTGTCGGTTCAATAGGCTCTTTGGTGTTCTTTATCTCATATGGTTTGTTCGCTTTCGGTTTTCCGGCATATACTTCGTATGTGGTTTTTATTGTCATTTATATAATTCTGATTTTTGTGAAACTCTATCTCATAAAAGGGTTGATTGATTTCCCTGTGGCAATGTTTTATAAAGAAACATTGCTAAGAATTTTACCGGTGACTGTTTGCACGTTCATGATTACATCATTCTCCTATGGCATTCTGGAAGAATCCACAGGACGGATGCTGTTTACAGTTTTACTCTCAACCATTGCTTTAGGCATCAGTACATTTCTATTCGGGCTTGAACAGTCCGAAAGGCAAATCGTAAAAAACAAAATAGTTTACTTCAAGAAACGGTTTTTATAACTTATGCTAACATAATAATACCTACCTCTATAATTAAGCGTAATTCAATATGAAAATTCTGATATTGGGTGGCACAGGTGCAATGGGGAAGCATCTTGTCCAAAAAATGAAAGGGACGAATAATCAGGTGGCAGTGACTTCACGCCGTTTTTTTGCCGATAAAGAAAACATTTCCTTTATACAAGGAAATGCTCATGATTTGGACTTCGTAGACAACCTTTTGAGCAGAGACTTTGATGTCATTGTTGATTTCATGGCTTACGGAACGGAAGAGTTCAAATTGCGGTATAAGAAAATATTGGAGAATTGCGGACAATATATTTTTATGAGTTCGTCAAGAGTCTATGCAGATTCGGAACAAGCATTAACAGAAAAATCACCTCGCTTGTTAGATGTTTGTACCGACAAGGAATATCTTGTTACAGATGAATATGCCTTAGCAAAGGCAAGACAAGAGAATTTGTTGAGAAGTTCTGGTAGAAAAAATTATACGATAATTCGTCCTTATATTACATACAGCGAAAACCGTCTTCAACTTGGCGTGTTGGAAAAAGAAAGTTGGCTATACAGGGCGTTGAAAGGACGAACAATCGTGTTCTCTAATGATATTGCGTATAAGTATACGACTCTTACGTATGGCATGGACGTTGCTTCTGCAATCGTCCAGTTGATTGGTAATGAAAAAGCTTATGGAGAAACTTTCCATATCACATCTAATCAATCTTATCCTTGGGAAAAAGTATTGAGTTGGTATTTGGATGCCATAGAACAGTATTCTGGGGTTAGGCCTCGTGTAAAGATGGAAGAAAAATCTTCCAATCTCAAGTCTGACCGCACAAAATATCAGGTGAAATATGATCGTTATTACAATAGGCGGTTTGACAATGGCAAGATAAGTAAATTTGTTGATACTTCGTTGTTTATCGCAGCCAAAACTGGCTTGCTACAGTGTATGGATAGTTTTATAAAAAATCAGTCGTTCCTTTATATTGATTGGAAGAGAGAGGCTTATTATGATAGACTTGCTGGGGAATGTGCCTCTATCAAAGAAATGCCTACGCTGAAACAAAAAATAAAATATTTGATTTTCCGATATATAATATTTCCCTATAAATAAGAATAGACAATGGAACAATATTATACCAATGAGCGCAATGTGCAAATTCTTATTGCGCTCTTAAAAGAACATGGAATAAAGCGGGTGATTGCGTCTCCAGGCAGTACGAATGTCACATTCGTAGGCAGCTTGCAGCAAGACCCATATTTTGAAATGTACAGTTGTGTAGACGAACGCTCGGCTGCTTACATGGCATGCGGCATGGCTGCTGAAAGTGGTGAACCAGTTGTTTTGAGTTGTACAGGTGCAACTGCTTCACGTAATTATTTTCCGGCTCTTACAGAGGCTTTTTATCGGAAACTGCCTGTATTGGCAGTGACTTCTACACAGGATGAAAGCAAGATTGGTCACCTTGTAGCACAGGTCATAGACAGGACATGCCAGCCTAAAGATACAGTGGTTTGCAGCGTACATTTACAGACTGTACGTGATGAAAATGATTCGTGGGACTGCAATGTGAAAGCGAATGAAGCCATCCTTGCCTTGAAGCATCACGGAGGCGGACCGGTACATATTAATTTGACCACCACCTATTCAAAAGACTTCTCTGTAAAAGATTTGCCTAAGCAAAGGGTTATCCGGCGTTACTCCATAGAAGATGAATTGCCGGCTTTTCCGAAAGGCAAAATAGCGGTATTCTGTGGCTCGCACATTCGGTGGACGAAGAAAGAAACAGATGCGATAGACCGCTTCTGCCACGCTTATAATGCTGTTGTGTTTACAGACCCTTCCGC
Source organism: Phocaeicola salanitronis DSM 18170 (assembly GCF_000190575.1). Classification (NCBI taxonomy): domain Bacteria; kingdom Pseudomonadati; phylum Bacteroidota; class Bacteroidia; order Bacteroidales; family Bacteroidaceae; genus Phocaeicola; species Phocaeicola salanitronis. The sequence continues at coordinate 330,826 of NC_015164.1, forward strand.
AAATTATGAGGGGAAATATAAAGTAGCCTATAATCTGGTCGCGCAACAAAGAATAGATGACGCTAACCGTCAAGTAGATCTGTTGATCCATATAGGCAATATGAGTGATTTCCCGAACATCATCAATCCAAAAGAAGTGTGGCGTGTATCTGAAGACGGGAAAATTGTTGACCGATACAAGAAACTTACAAATGTCTTTGAAATGCGTGAAGCAAGTTTCTTTAATCTTTATGCCGATAAAATGGCAATAGATAGCGATAATGACGATTCTTATTTGAATAATTGTCTTGCAGCTCAACACAGATTAGGAACAGAAATTCCAGACTTGCCATTCTCACATCTCTGGATTGCCAACCGGCTGCATGACAAACTTCCTAAAGATAGTGTATTGCATTTGGGGATTCTCAGTCCATTGCGCTCTTGGGGATATTTTGATATAGAAAAGAGCATAGATACATTCTGTAATGAAGGCGGATTCGGGATTGATGGGAACCTGTCTACTCTTATCGGTGCTTCGCTTATGAATCCGAATAAACTTTATTTTGGAGTAGTGGGTGACCTGTCTTTCTTCTATGATATGAATTCTCTTGGAAATCGGCATGTAGGAAACAATGTAAGAATATTGTTGGTGAACAATTCGTTAGGTGCTGAATTTTTGCTATTCAAACAAACCAATATTATTAATTGTGTAAATGATATAGAATCTTACATTTCTGCTAAGGATCATTTTGGTCACCAGTCTCCGGCATTAGTCCGTCACTACACTGAAGATTTGGGTTTCGAATATTTGTCAGCATCTGCTAAAGAAGAGTTCGAGCAAGTGTATTCTCGCTTTATAACGCCTGAGTTGACGGACAAACCTATGATTTTTGAAGTGTTCACTAAAGTGGAGGATGAAAATGAGGCTTTGAAACAAATGTGGAATATAGAAAAATCTGCTAAACAAAAAATAAAGCAGTCGATCAAAAGCGTATTGAGTGATGACGTAATAGATTTAGGCAAGAAATTTTTCGGTAAAAATTAGGGCTGTATGAATATATTGTTAATTGATCAGCCTTTATGGAATAGAGGGGATGAGTCCGCCCATAAAGGATTAATAAGAAGTCTTATAAAAAACGTTTCCAATGTAAAAATCAAAGTCATGGAGATAGATGTCGAACAGGCAGCTATTGATGAGTTTGATATGCAGTTGCCGCAAGTGCAATTCATAAATATTCATTCTCTAAGCAGGACATGGTTTATGCGGATATTTAATCATGCTTATGAATATTATATAGGATGGCTATTGTTGTGGATTCCAATTGGGCGAAAAATTAAAAAGATGTATGAAGAAGCAGACGTGATAATAATGGCACCAGGTGGTATAAACTTGGGTGGTTTTCAAGATTGGAAACATTTGTCTTTACTGCTCATTGCCCGTAAAATGAATAAAAAATTAGTATATTATGGAAGAAGCATCGGACCTTTCTATGACGAGAATTGGAAACAAAGACGTTTCAAAGAACTTGCATGTAAAGCTTTGAAATATTGTGAATTTGTTTCTTTAAGAGATGAGAAATCCGTTCAAGTAGCAAAAGAGTTGAATAACCTTTGTGTCCCAACTGTTGATTCGGCTTTTCTTGATTCTACGGAAGTTGAAATTCCCGTAGGAATACAGCAATTAATAGAGAATAATCCATATATAGTTTTTGTTCCTAACGAATTACGTTGGCATTATGCTTTTCAAAATATTGAAGCTTCTGATATTAATAATTTCTATGTCCGTTTGGTTGACATTATGCAAAAGTATTATCCTAAACATAAGATAGTCATGTTGCCACAAACTAATAATCAAAAGAGAAATGATTATGATTATTTCTGTGAATTGCGAGAAATTTTCCAAAATAAAGAAAATATTGTAGTTATACCAGATACGTATAGCAGTGATATACAACAAGCTGTGGTTAAACGAGCTATCTTGATGGTTGGGGCACGTTATCATTCTATTGTTTTTGCCATTAATCAAGGCATTCCATTCATCAGCCTGAGCTACGAACATAAAATGTCTGGTCTGCTTGAAAAATTAGGAGAGACTGACAGGATGATAGATATCGTTCCTATTTTTAGTAATTCTCAAACCATGGAAGTTGCTATCACACGTTTTGAGACTTTGTTAACAAACTTAGTCCGTCCTATGGTAGCGCAAGAGAAAGCTAAAATAATAGCTAAAGAATGTTTTGATAAATTCGTGAAAGTATTAGCAACAGTTGGTGAATAACATTTGAATGCCATATATGCGTTGTGGTAAATTTATTGACGTATCAAATTGCCAATTTATTTAAGAAATGGCTTGTTATAAAATGATAATAACATGATTAGTAGATTGGGTGCATCATATACAGACTGGGCAAAAAAAGAATGGTGTATCATTATTCTTTATACACTTATTTCTTTGCAATTTTATGCTTATGTAGGATTTAGCAATACAATGATAAAATTGCCATTGTTTTTGACAGTGCCATTGATGCTTGCATATTGTTGGAATACATTTATAAAGAATGTTCCTAATAGATTGTTTCTTTTAATGCGATGGCTCGTTTTGTTTAATATTATGGCCATTTTATGTGCTTTCGTATTTTGGAGACAGTCTATTGTTTTGGGATACAGGGCAATGGCTGTTGAATTTACACTCCTATTTTATTTTTATCTCATGCAACGTAAGCCGTCTATTCAATCGTTGGAAAAATATGTTTTTATATTTGGCGTGCTATATATCGTGCTTTGGATTTATGCCATGAATCAATTCCCAGTTCCTGTATTTGGATTTAATGAAGACGGTGAGGTAAAAGAAGATTTGTCCCGTGGTATCTTACGAATAAATTTTGGCAGAAAAATGTTTTTAGTTCTTGCTTATTTCATAGCTTTAAATAGGGGGTATGTTTTACGCAAAAAAATATGGTTTGCAATTGCTTCTATATTTTTTATAGTTATAGTGCTTCAGGTGACACGTCAGTTAATTTTGTGGACAGGGCTAATCACAATCATTTATGTATTTCAAAAGAATAAGAAATTATTAGTGATAGGAGTAGTATTCTTTATGATCTTATTCGCTTTGGGAAGAACTGTTAAGTTTAGTCCTGATTCTATCGTTGGCACTATGATTAATTTAACTGAAGAACAAATAGAAAGCAATAAGGCAGGCGATGAAAACATTCGCATTACGGAATACCGTTATTTTTTTACTCAGTGGTCTCGAAACATAGTGGCTGACATTATCGGCAATGGTTTTCCACATGGCGATTCATTATATGGTAGATATAATACAAACTTGGAGGAAAGGCAGGAGCTATACCTTTCGGATGTAGGCTATGGACGCATGAAAGTGGTTACTGGTATAGCAGGTATGATAGTTTACCTTGCTTTATTTGTAAGATGTTGTTTAATTCGTATGCCAAGCCATTTGGCGTGGACAAAGATGTTTATGTTGTTGTTTGCACTTCTGAATTTAGCTTCTGCACCATATTCAACAGCTGATGGTCAGATCACCATGTGCATCTGTGTTTATTTAATGACTATTTACGCATTACCAAAGATGAACAAAAAGCGATTTAATATATTAAAATCAAAATGAAATTCTCAGTAACTATCCCTGCTTATAAAGCAAGGTTCTTGAAAGAGTGCATTGAAAGCATTCTTGCTCAAACGTATAAAGACTTTGAACTTATTATTGTCAATGATGCGTCGCCGGAAGATTTGACTTCTATTGTGAAATCGTTTAATGATCCACGCATTCGATATTATATAAATGAAACGAATTGTGGTGCGGTGAATGTGGTGGACAATTGGAATAAATGCCTTGAATATGCTACAGGAGAATATATTATTTGTATGGGTGATGATGATATGCTGGCTGAAAATGCTCTGCAAACTTATAATGATTTGATCTGCAAATATCCAAATGTTGACTTGTTTCACTCACGAACAATGGCCATTGATGAGAAAGGCTTCTCTGTGGCATTAATGCTCATAAGAAATGAATATGAAAGCCTTTGCAATTTTATGCTTTACCGTTTTTTCCCTCATAATGGGAATATGCAATTTATTGGCGATTTTTGCTTTCGAACCACCACTTTACGTAAAGTTGGAGGTTTTTATAAATTGCCATTAGCATGGGAAAGTGATGATATTACAGCTTTTATGGTTGCAAATCCCAATGGAGTAGTGCATACCGCACACCCTACTTTTTTCTATAGGATAAATGGGCAAACAATCACTAATACAGGTAATGTTGAGATAAAATTAGAATCTACAGACAAAGCTTATTTATGGTATAAAAATTTCTTAACATCATACTCTCCTGTAAATGTATTGGAACAACAGCTTTTATTGCAGATAAAACAGAATTTGGATTCGTTTTTTACTAAAAAGAAAATACATATAATAGCCTCAGATATTGCACAAAATGTATTTCATTCATTTAAGTGGATCTTTCATAAAAACAGCTACAACTTATCTAGTGTATTAGTATTGCAAAGTATAGCTAAAGGTATAGTCGATAGTATTAAACATTAATATATTTAAACCATAACTTGTGATGCAAGAAAAAATCTTAATAATCGCCCATCTTTCATTTTCAGGTATGGGACCGTATGTTAGTGAAATAGTGAACACATTATCACCTAATGATAATATTAACTATTTCTTTTTTGATATGGAGGATAATTTCTTTGAGAAAAATGTAAAGCCTGAATTACATTCAAAAAGTATTTTCTTTAAATTTCATCATGGTATAATTTCTAAGGCTGATTTCTTGCTTGGTTACTATAGTGCTAAATACCGTAGAAAACTATTATCTTATTGCGTAAAAAATGAAATTACTATTGTTCATTTTATCAATGGTTGTACAGATACTAAAGTATTGAATAAGCTTCATAAAAAAGGAATTAAAACATTAGTGACGGTACATGATTTACATCCTCACGAGCAGAAAAAAGAATTCTATAAAATATGGAAATATAAAGTTTTGGCTAAACAAGAAATGCAAAATTTTAAAATATGCCCTAACTTACTCACCAATAGCCGTCTTCAATATGAAGAACTAAAGCGAATGTTCCCTGAAAAAAATATTTTTTTTCATGAATTCCCTTCTTTGGTTTCAAGCGAAATTAAAAATGGAAATGAAATTCCTCCAGAACTTAGAGAATTGCAAAATAAATACATTCTTTTTTTTGGTCGAATAGAAGAATATAAAGGTATAGGATTACTCTTTGATGCTTTTTGTCAATCTTCAATCCTAAATAATAAATATACATTAGTTCTTGCGGGAAAAGGGAAATTACCGACAAAAATAACTGATCAAACACATAATGTAATATTAATTAACCGTTATATTGCTGACAAAGAAATCGCTTATTTATATCGAAATGCAGCTGCTGTTGTCTATCCTTACATATCAGCGACTCAATCAGGGGTATTATCTTTAGCTTGTTTTTTTTGTACTCCAATGTTAGTCTCAGACATTCCCTATTTTACTTCAATGGTAAGGCAGTCTAAAATAGCGATGACATTTAAAAGCGGCTGTATTGAAGACCTTACAAAACAATTAAAATGTTTATTAAACAGTGATACGTTGCAAATGGAAAAAGACCAGCAAGTATTTTATAACAAATATTACTCGAATGTTTCTATCAGAAACAGCTTGTTAAATATCTATCTCAACTTGAAATAGTACAATGAAAAAAATATCTTTTATTTTACCAATTTATAATGTTGCTCCATACTTACAACAATGTTTTGATTCGATACATCCTTTTCTTATAAAAGGTCATCAAATGATATTAGTCAATAACGGAGAAGGATCGCTTTTCAACAAATGGGGATTCTAAAATATATAGATTATTAAAAGACTATGACTTACAGGATTTTCATTGTATATTGGAGAATGGAAAGCAGCTCATTTCTGTTGTAGAAAAAATTCCTTAACTCATGTCTTGTTTTGATGCCACATATATTGCCCATAAAAATAAAGAATATATTACGCAGGCGATGAACTTGTTAAAAGTCATCAGACAAAGCTATGATGCGACTCTAAAGCTACATTAATTTTTTACTTTTAATATCATGCACATCTATTTTTTTATTCAGGATATATCCTTAACAGGTGGAACAGAAAGGGTAACAGTAAATTTGTCTAATCTGTTTGTTGCAAAAGGACATCAGGTGACTATCGTTTCTTTCAATAAGGGAAAAGAAAAAGAAACTTATCAAACAGTACCGGAAGTAGATATTGTTTATTTATCACATGAACGATATCCTATTGATAATGGTTTTATCGCTCGTTTATACTCTTTTTATCAAAGTATTAATGCTTTAAAAACGTTTTTTAAAACACAGGTAGACCAATATGAAAAGAATGTTTTCATCGGACAAAACTTTTTCGCCAATACCTTGTTATGGTTGATTGGACAATCTAAGTATGTATTAGGATGTGAACATTTTAAGTATGACTTGTATCCGAAACCTGTCAGGGCTTTAAGATGCTTTGTTTATTCTTTCTTTAAAAAGATAATCGTATTGACCGATAAAGTCCGGATGAGGTTTTGCAGGCATCTTCCACAAAATAAAGTTGTCACTATTCCTAATATGGCGATTGCTAATGATGATTTTAAATTGGACCTAACCAGTAAGACCATCATTGCCGTAGGGCGTTTGCATCCTTCAAAAGGATTTGACATGCTGATTCCAGCAGCAAAAGACGTATTTGACAAGCATCCGGATTGGCATTTGAACATATTCGGAGAAGGAGAATTGAAAGAGGCATTACAATCACAAATTCAAGCTCTTGGTCTGCAAAGGAATATATTCTTAAAGGGATATACGGATAATATAAATGGGGAGTTCGCAAAAAGCGCCTTTTTTGTATTATCATCCAGATATGAAGGTTTCCCCATGGTCTTAGTGGAAGCAATGAGCCTGGGGATGCCTTCTGTAGCATTCGATTGCCCGGAAGGTCCCGCACAATTATTGGCAGAAGGAGGAGGCATCTTAGTTGAAAAAGAAAACATCTCCAAATTGTCTGAAGCCATGGATTATATGATAGAACATCCCGATTTCAGACAAAAGTGTTCTAAACATAGAGAGTTCATAAAAGAGCATTTGTCTCCGAAAGTTATCTATGAAAAATGGCGAAATGTTTTTTTAAGTTAAATGAAAAATGCAATGAATAATTATGGCTGGATAGTTACGCGCGGTACATTACTTTTAATTACACTCCTTTTCTGGAAACAGTTTATGGAATACCAGCAGAAAACATTCTTTACATACATGGGGAAATATCAAACAAGCAGAATCTTCCTATTATAGGACATGATGGAACAGACACATTTGAACTTTGGACTAAGTCAAATCCTCAAGGATACAAACGACATTATACCTCTAATAGGGCAGAGCTGCCAGAAGAAGAAATGATGACCGAGGCTGTGGAGGAATACTTTGAGTTATCAAGAAAGCCCGTTGCCGACATTTTAAAGAAAAACGAATGTTTTATCAACGATTTGTATGATATCAGAACAATAATCATTCTCGGTCATTCTTTAGGGAATGTGGATATGCCTTACTTCAAAGCCATATATGAATCAAATGATAGTCCGGCACAAATAAAATGGTACATGAGCTACTATAGCGATTCCGAGAAAAGAACATTGGAAGAAAAATTGCGCTCACATGTTGTTGGCGACAAGACACCAATTGCGATGTTTAGAATGGAGGGCTGGCTGATACAGAAAAATCCATAACAGTGCATTGAATCTTTTCGTTTTATCTATTTCAAACAATATATTTTATGAATATCAAGATTTTGGTGGCGGCTCACAAGCAATGTGAAATGCCCAAAGACAACGTGTACCTGCCTGTACAGGTGGGCAAGGCTCTGCATCCGGATTTAGACTTAGGTTATCAGCCTGACAATGGGGGGGAGAACATTTCGGAGAAAAATCCTTATTACAGTGAACTGACTGCCGTTTATTGGGCTTGGAAAAACCTGAAGGCGGATTATGTAGGATTGGTGCATTACCGCAGATATCTCGGAATGAAACACGGGAAAGATAAGTGGCAATGTCTGCTGACAAAGGAAGAAGCCCAAACACTATGCAAGAAACATGACATCATATTGCCACAGAAACGGAGATACTATATAGAATCGCTTTGGTCGCACTACGAACATACGCACGACATTTCTCATTTGGAAAAGACCAAAGGTATTATTGCGAAAGACTATCCGGAATATCTGCCTGCTTTCAACAAGGTAATGAAACGAACGTGGGGACACATGTTTAACATGTTCATCATGAAGAAGAGTTATGCGGATGAGTATTGTGCATGGTTGTTTGACATTCTATTTAAAGTGGAGAAACAAATAGATTTCTCTACTTTGTCAGCATTTGATGCCCGCCTGTTCGGTAGAATCAGCGAGTTGCTACTTGATGTATGGATAGAGACCAAAGGGTATTCCTATAAAGAGGTAAAAATGATACAGCTGGGAAACGAGAACTGGTCTCAAAAAATAAAATACTTCTTGGCGGCTAAGTTCTTTGGCAAGAAATATACGCAAAGCAGATAAATCCATAAAATTGTAAGCAGTCAAAAAAAGGCTATTGATTGAAATGGGTACCTTCGCTGCCGACTAAATTTATAGAATTATGTATAGCAGTGAAGATCTTGAAAGGTTTTACTTTCAGTACCAGACGGAGGCGTTACCCCGTGGAGAATCTCTCCAATCGTTTTGTGTCAAGAACAAAGTCCCTTATAACATTTTCCAGAAATGGTTTAAGGATACCCGCAAAAAAGTAGTTGAGGTTCAGGTTGACGGTGCTCCTGAGATTACCCATGAAGAAAAGATTAAGAAGCTGTTTTGAATTTCTCCAAAAGTTTTTCTTGGCTTGATGTATCCGTTTTCGTGTGTGCTTTGGGCGATTTTTTGGTCTTTTTTGCTCCTGTTCTTCGTCAGATAGCCCGCTATCTTCCTCATCACAGAAGCGAAAATGCCTCAAAAACTCATCCCAAATCATCGCACGATAAATTCAAAACAGCTTCTAAGACTGGTGACCGGCCTAAACCTGTATCAAAAGGCTGCAATGACAATCCCGTCCGCATATGGATTGACATCCGTATCAGTAATGGGTTACACTTGTCCCAAAAGAATTTAAGCTATCAGGACTTAGTCCGGATGATAGAGAAGCTGGAGGGTCTATGCTGAGTGTTACCGGTCTGAATCATTTTTATTATGTGCGTGACTTTACCGATATGCGTTGCAAGCACAGCCGTGTGTTGTCTATCATTCATAGGAATGACCATTTCTAAAAACACCTTACGCAACTGGCTTAAGAAAGGCAAGAAATACCTTGATGAGCTGGTTCGTGTATTGAAGAGTATCATGTCCAACGGATACAAGGCTTATATATTTATCGGGGATGAGTTGAAATCCGCCCGGTTTAAAGATACCATACATCAAGTTTGTATGTCCCATGTCAAAAACAAGTTTGTCAAGGCTTACAACCAGGGCGGTGAACCGACGGCTGAACGCTTTTCCAATATCTTAAGGGAATTCTTTATGAGGGAGCGTAAATATGATGATGCCGGATTTAGAAGCTGTTTTGAATTTCTCCAAAAAGTTTTTCTTGGCTTGATGTGTTCGTTTTCGTGTGTGCTTTGGGCGATTTTTTGGTCCTTTTCGCTCCTGTTCTTCGTCAGATAGCCCGCTATCTTCCTCATCACAGAAGCGAAAATGCCTCAAAAACTCATCCCAAATCATCACACGATAAATTCAAAACAGCTTCTAAATTCAAAACCAATTAATTAACAAAACTCGGTTTAGGGCACTGAAAAGTGCCCTTTCAAAAGGGGTGAGTGCTTACCCTTCTAACATCCATTTCCAGACAGGAATGATTTCGATAGTCTGATTACCTATAACAATACTGCTTTCCTCATTATAAGTAATGACAACCGAACGCTTTAGAGGCTTGAAGGCATTAAGCTTGACTAAGGCGGAAACTTCACGGTTGCGAGTCTCTTGATCGCTCATGTCATAAGATACTTGTATGCCAAGTTGCTCCGAAGGTATATAAAAATCAACTTCTACATTCCGGTTGTAATAAAACAACCCTTCACCGTATGTACGTAGCAAATAAATAGACACCACATTTTCAAGCAGCTTGCTTTCTGGGTTAATAAGAAAAAGATTCAAAACACCGTTGTCATAAAAATAATGTTTCTGCATCACTTCCCGTTGCGGAATGGTATCGGTAAAGTTTGATATGGAAAAGCAGAGATACGCTTCTTTTAAATAAGATAAATAGGTTGATATGGTGTTACGGTTTATTTTAGTTCCATCACCTTGCAAAATGTTTTGCAGACGCTTTACAGCCATCGGCTGCATTACGCTATCAGCAAGCTTCCGTATAAGTAGCGTCATACTTCGTTCGTTACGAATGCCTTTTCTAATAATGATATCCGAATAGAGCACTTTCTGGTAAAGTGACGTAAGCCATAAACGCTTATCGATGAAAGAAAATGATTCAGCCAACCCACCGAAATAAAAGTAATCGCTAAGTAAACGTACTACTTCCGCTTTTTGAGACGTAAGATGCCAATGCGGTTGAAGCACCACTCCTTTATATTGCAGGTATTCGGAAAAAGTGAAAGGCCAAATCTCTTGCATAAGGAATCGGCCTCCAAGCGTAGATGCTATTTCCCGACTCAGCATGTGCGCGTTACTGCCTGTAATGAATACCCGCCGTCCTTCATCGGCAAGTCTTCTGGCAAAATGCTCCCAACCGTCAATGTTTTGGATTTCATCGAGAAAGATTATCGGCTCATGTACAAAAAGTTCGCTGTAAGCATCAATGATAATGTGTAAGTCTTCTTTTTTAATATCGGTAATCCGTTCATCTTCGAAATTAACGAACAAGATTTCATGCGCATCATGTCCTTCATTTAACAATTGCTGAATATATTGATAAAGCATGTATGTTTTACCGGCACGACGCATCCCGACAAAAACGTAATTCCCTACCGGATCTATTTTTATATTACGTTTTTGCAACTTTATATTTTTAATGAAATCTTGTTGCCACAAGATGATTTCTTGAATGACTTTTTTTCCCATGTTGATTTTTGCTTTGAAAGCAAAGATAGTAAAAATTATTATATAAAGAGCATAATCGTGTAAAATATGCTCTTTATAAAGTGCATATTTATCTGATTTATGTTTCCTGTAGAATAAAATCATTAGAAAAATCAAATAATAAGAAGCTGTTTTGAATTTATCGTGCGCTGATTTGGGATGAGTTTTTGAGGCATTTTCGCTTCTGTGATGAGGAAGATAGCGGGCTATCTGACGAAGAACAGGAGCGGAAAGGACCAAAAAATCGCCCAAAGCACACACGAAAACGAATACATCAAGCCAAGAAAAACTTTTTGGAGAAATTCAAAACAGCTTCTAAACATAAATTAAACTTTCTATAATGTCAAGTACAAACATTCCGCGTCCGACGGACGCAAGCATTATCCTGACATATCGTTGTCCGATGCGCTGTCAGATGTGTAATATCTGGAAGAATCCTACCAACCGGCAGGAGGAAATCAAAGCTACAGATTTTCTGAAAAGGAAAAGGCGCGGAAAGAATCAGAATCCTGATTGTTTCTGCGCCTTTGCAATTTATGTGTCATAAACCTTATTCACTCCATACTGTCTGGTACCACGAAATGGCGGAACGGTAATAGTCGTTCCATCGGGTATTTCCTGGCACGGCATCGGGAATGTACATGCCCATTCCGCAATACTTGTCTTCGTCAAAATCGCCTATGATTTGACGGTTTACACTTTCTATGCAGCTTTTAGCTATTATCGTTTGGCTTAAAATTTGTTGGAATGCATCAGGAAGTACACCTTCATTCAGTTGTTGAATAAGGTCTGCTATATCAAAAGAGAAAAAACGGAATTGATTTCTTCCGTATTGTTGGATTGCATGGGAAGATAGATTTTCCACCAAAGAAGCTTTTGAAGCAATTTCTTCTCGCACAGAAGCTGCGAAAGCATCCATTTGTGTACAATCCACTACGGCGTATGTCCCCCATCGCCCTATTTCTCTATTGAACGAAACAACATCTGTACATATTTGGTTGAAATCGATATCATCTTGATATAACTCAGATAAAATGCGATGATAAGGGAAACCCTCTGTTGGCGTTTCCATTACAGATGCGATGCAATAATGTGTAGCATTTCGTAGTTCGTAACAAACTTCGGCGGTTTGCATCATGCAGGCATCAAACAAGACAAAATCAAGATTGCCGGGGAAGCTAGCTTCTAGTACATCGGCAAACTCGGGTATGTTAATGGAATTGTATGTGCTTCCATCCTGACCGAATGATTTTGTGGAAATAAACGGATTTTCTTCAGCAGGCATCCAGCTGGTGGCGTGCGATCCGAAAATAAGTCCGTAGCTTTCTGCCGGAATTATATCTGCCATGGCTTGCAAATTTGCTTGCATGACATCCGGATCGGTGGCGGTACCTGGAACTGCTGTATATTTCAATGCTTGTTCTACGACATTCCCTGTTGTTATGTCGCTTCCTTCTAAAGCAGGCTGTCCGTTTATCTGTCCATGTCCATCGGTGAAGAATGTTAAGATTTGCGTTTCCTTTAGATAACCGTTGTTATAGCTGTTGTTTGAAGACGGCTTGTAATAAATGGCTAACGAACAAGAGTCTTGGCTTTGTGCCAGACTTTCGTACATCCATACTACATTGTTCATGATGTCTGTATCCAAGTTGTTGTTGGCTATCAGATAAGCAAGTATCGCCCGTTTGGACTGTACGGGGCGTTCATGTTCGGGTATTTCGTCCGAGCATCCCACTAGGATGAAGAGTGAAACAATGTATAGGAACAGTTTTTTCATAATCAGTATTGTATGGCTTTTTTAAACTGGAATTCCGGATTTACGTCAATAAGTACCAAAGCATTCCCTTTCTGGTATTTTTCTTTCAGCTTATTGATTTCTTTCTGCAGATTCTTTTTCTTCTTATTGTAATAGACAAAGCAAGTACGGTTCTTCCCGTTTTCCTTTTGTTCTAAGTATTCTTTTAATTGGATGCTGTATTGGGCCCTGCCTATCAACAGGCCGTTATCGCTTAAAGAAGCACTGTCTACATATTGAATGTCTGTAAAATATACCAATGAGTCCGAGAATGAGGCAGATACTCCGGCAATGTATACACCATATTTATTTTTGTCCTTCGGCGATTTGGCAAGAACCGGAATGACCAGGGATGCGATAAGCAAAAAGCAAAGCAATTTGAACTGTTTCATAAATCTATAGTTTTATGAAGCAAAAGTAAGCAATTACGGGAATATATGAAACCTTCCGTATAGAAATTAACATAAAAAAATGAAGAATTAAGAATGAAGAATCAAGTTACGTTTGCTTGTTCTTCATTTTTAATTCTTCATTTTTCATTAAAATGGGTACCGACGTTTTACCCTAAATAGGATTTGAGCAACTTGCTGCGCGAATTTTGTCTTAATCTTCTGATGGCTTTTTCCTTAATTTGGCGTACGCGTTCGCGTGTCAGCCCAAATTTATCGCCAATTTCTTCTAACGTCATTTCTTGCGTACCTATACCGAAAAACATTTGGATAATCTCCTTCTCTCTGTCGGTTAACGTAGAAAGCGCTCTGTCGATTTCCCTCGAAAGTGATTCATTAACCAAGGAACGGTCCGCCATGGGTGAGTCATCGTTTACCAGCACGTCCAACAAGCTGTTGTCTTCGCCCTCTACGAAAGGAGCGTCTACAGAGATGTGGCGTCCGGAAACCTTCAGCGTATCCGATATCTTGTCGACCGGAATGTCCAACTCGTCTGCCAGCTCTTCTGGAGACGGACGGCGTTCGTTCTCTTGCTCGAATTTAGAGAAAGCTTTGCTGATTTTATTCAGCGAGCCCACCTGGTTTAGTGGCAACCGCACGATGCGCGCTTGTTCAGCCAAAGCCTGAAGGATGGATTGGCGAATCCACCATACGGCGTAACTGATGAATTTGAAGCCACGGGTTTCGTCAAACTTCTCTGCCGCCTTGATTAAGCCTAAGTTTCCTTCGTTAATCAGGTCCGGAAGGCTTAAGCCTTGGTTTTGATACTGTTTGGCTACTGATACTACAAATCGCAGGTTTGCACGTGTAAGTTTCTCTAACGCTGCACGATCGCCTTTGCGGATACGCTGAGCGAGCTCTACTTCTTCTTCTACCGTAATCAAGTCTTCGCGTCCGATTTCCTGCAGGTATTTGTCCAAAGAGGCGCTCTCTCGGTTAGTGATACTTTTGGTAATTTTTAATTGTCTCATTATTAAACACCGATTTGGGAACAAAGGTAAGAAAAAATATTGATATAAGTATCTTCTCTTTAATGAAAATTAAACATATTTGTAGCAAGGATGACTGTTTTTAATCTTTGAACTTCAATTTGAGCTGGACCCATTGGGCGGGTTGTTGCAAAAGCTCTTCCGGATTTTCTTCTTTCGGATTCGATACGGAAAGCCCCAGCAGGCGGATGGGATGGTTTTGATAGTCCACCCCCGAGAGCAATTGCTTGGCAAGCGGAAGGATGTCTTTCAGGATGCGGAGCGTTTTGTCCGTGCTGATGCTCCGGGTGATTTGGGTGAAATCATGGAACTTTACTTTCAGGGTGAGGGTGGTTCCCTTGAATTCTTTCCGCTCCAGACGCTCGCATAGTTCGCATGCCACGTGGTATAGTTCGATAATGGCGGAGGATGTGGTCGAAATGTCTTTCTCAAGCGTATGCTCGCATCCGATAGACTTGCGGATACGGACCGGTTCCACGGGCCTTTCATCGATTCCGCGCGCAAAATTGTAATAGATTTGACCGGCTTTCCCGAATTGGCGCACCAGCATGTCGAGCGAACATTCCCGAAGTGTTTTCCCGTTGTAAATGCCCAGTGTATGCATCTTTTGTGCGGTGACAGGCCCTACTCCCCAAAAGGATTCAATGGGCAAACGGTCTATAAAGGTTTGGGCTTGTGCGGGATGTATCGTGCAAAGCCCGTCCGGTTTCCGGTAGTCGGAGGCAATCTTGGCGAGGAACTTATTATAGGATATGCCGGCAGAAGCAATCAGGTGTAGCTCTTCGCGGATGCTTCGCTTGATTTCGCGGGCGATGTCTACCGCCAGTTCTATACCTTTTTTATTATGGGTAACGTCGAGAAAGGCTTCGTCCAGTGAGATAGGTTCGATAAGGTCGGTATATCGATGGAAGATTTCATGTATTTGACCTGAAACCTCTTTGTATACTTCCATACGCCCTTCTACAAAGTGCAGTTGGGGGCATAGCTTGAGTGCTTTCACCGATGACATGGCTGAGCGCACCCCGAATTTGCGCGCTTCGTAGCTTGCCGCGGCTACTACGCCCCGCTTTTCGGCATGTCCCACGGCAACGGGTTTCCCTTTCAGTTCGGGATGGTCGCGCTGTTCGACCGATGCATAGAAGGCATCCATGTCGATGTGGATGATTTTTCGCTCTGTATTCATAAAGTAAAGCTTTCTTCGTGCAAATTTAATGAAAGTTTTGTACTTTTGTGCGTTTCTTATGAAACAGATGTATGGAACACAGAGACACAAAGGCACGGAGAAAGGTATTTCATGCTTTGTCTTTCTTGAAAATAAAAGGCTCTGTGTCTCTGTGCCTCTGTGTTCATTTAATATAAAATAGGTATTATGATGAAAGAAGAAATCAAGAACGCATGCGAGGTCATGAATAAAGGGGGCGTAATCCTTTATCCCACTGATACCGTATGGGGCATCGGGTGCGATGCTACGAATGAAGAAGCCGTAAAGCGGGTGTATGAAATCAAGCGCCGCGCCGATAGCAAGGCGATGCTTGTGCTGGTGGACAGCCCGGTGAAAGTGGATTATTATGTACAGGATGTTCCCTCCGTGGCATGGGACTTGATAGAACTGACTACCAAGCCTTTGACCATCATTTATGACGGGGCGCGCAATTTGGCTCCCAATTTGTTGGCTGAAGACGGGAGTGTAGGCATACGGGTCACCAATGAGGCGTTTTCGAAAGAGCTTTGCTTCCGTTTCCGCAAGGCGATTGTGTCTACTTCCGCCAATATCAGCGGCGAGCCTTCTCCGGCGGTCTTTAGCGAGATAAGCGAGGAGATAAAGAGTGCGGTCGATTACATTGTCGATTTCCGGAGGGAAGAAACGGGGCATCCCAAGCCCTCCAGCATCATCAAGTTGGGCAAAGGCGGAGAGGTGAAAATCATCCGCGAGTAAGTGTAGTTTCAAATGCATATAGTTGCGTTGGCGTGCGGGACTATATCCGTATGCTTATGAAGGCAGGTGCGCAGGGCAATGCAACTGAGTCCGTTTTTGGACGGTTATAAATTAGACTGGACATGAAGATTTCTGAAGAAAGGTTTGATGTGCTTCAGCATTTCATCGCATGGCGCGAAAAGCACATCAAGGATAAACAATTCATATTGATGCTGAGCTTGCTGGTGGGCGTGTTCACGGCGCTGGCGGCGTATGTGTTGAAGTTCTTGGTAGAATACATTAAGGAGTTCCTGACCAACCGGTTCGACCCGATGGGTGCCAACTGGCTGTATTTGGTTTATCCCGTAGTAGGTATTTTCATAACGGGTTTGTTCATCCGGAAAGTGGTGCGCGATGATATCAGCCACGGTGTGACTAAAATCCTTTATGCCATCTCGCGCAAGCAGAGCCGCATCAAGCGGCACAACATCTGGTCTTCGGTTTGCGCTTCGGGCATCACCATCGGCTTTGGAGGTTCGGTAGGAGCGGAGGCGCCCATTGTCTTGACCGGTTCGGCTATCGGTTCCAATTTGGGAAGCCTGTTCCGCTTGGACCATAAGACCTTGATGCTTTTAGTGGGATGCGGAGCCGCAGGGGCGGTTTCGGGCATCTTCAAGGCTCCTATCGCCGGGCTGGTGTTTACGCTGGAAGTGCTGATGATAGACCTTACGATGGCTTCTTTGCTTCCTTTGCTGATTACCAGCGTTACGGCGGCTTCGGTTTCTTATCTGCTTACGGGTACGGAGGCGATGTTCCAGTTTCATTTAGACTATCCGTTTTCGCTGGAACGCATTCCGCATGCCATAGCGTTGGGAATCTTCTGCGGGCTGGTGGCATGGTATTTCACCCGTGCCATGAACTGGATAGAAAATATTTTCCGGCGTTATTCCAATCCGTACATCAAGTTTGCGATAGGCGGGACGATGCTGAGCATCCTGATATTCCTTTTCCCCCCGCTTTATGGTGAAGGGTATGATACGATTTCGCTCTTGCTCAATGGGACCACCGAGTACGAATGGGATACCGTAATGAACAATTCGCTTTTCTACGGCAATACGCATTTGCTTGTGCCTTATTTGCTCCTGATTATTTTGTTTAAGGTATTCGCTTCGAGTGCTACCAATGGAGGAGGCGGGTGTGGCGGAATCTTTGCTCCGAGCTTGTTCTTAGGGTGTATTGCCGGATTTGTCTTTTCGTATGTATGCAATGAGTTCCATATCGGCGACACCTACGTCCCTGAAAAGAACTTTGCTTTGATGGGCATGGCGGGGCTGATGTCGGGCGTCATGCATGCCCCGTTGACCGGTGTTTTCCTGATAGCCGAACTTACCGGAGGATACGGCTTGTTCCTTCCGTTGATGATTGTATCGGTATGCGCTTACCTGACGATTATCGTTTTCGAGCCGCATAGCATTTATTCCATGCGTTTGGCAAAGAAAGGCGAACTGATTACGCACCATAAAGACAAGGCGGTGCTGACCTTGATGAACATCGAAAGCATCGTGGAGAACGATTTCCTGAAAGTGCGTCCCGACATGGATTTGGGAGAAATGGTGAAGACCATATCCAAGTCGAGCCGGAATCTTTTCCCCGTAGTGGATGTGAACGATGAACTGATAGGCATCGTGGAACTGGATGATATCCGTACCATTATTTTCCGTCAGGAGTTGTATCACCGCTATCGGGTGGAAGGTTTCATGAAGGAGCCGAAAGCGCGGATTGTGAAGACCGACTCGATGGAAGAAGTGATGAAGAAGTTCGATACAACGAAGGCTTGGAACCTGCCTGTAGTGGATGAGGAAAACCGTTATTTGGGCTTTGTCTCGAAATCGAAGATGCTGAACACCTACCGGCAGGTATTGGTAGACCTTTCGGCGGAATAAATGATTGATTGAAGTTCACCTCGGATTGCACAGATGATACGAATTGTTTTATTTTAACCTGAGTAATCTGTGGTGGGAGAAAAACATAAAAAAAAGAATATGGAAAAGAAAGACTTGCGTATTGTATATATGGGAACTCCAGAGTTCGCCGTAGAGAGTTTGAAGAGATTGGTAGAAGGCGGATATAATGTCGTAGGGGTTATTACGATGCCCGATAAGCCGATGGGGCGTCATGGAAGCGTGCTTCAGCCCAGCCCGGTAAAGGAATATGCTGTATCTCAAGGACTGAAGATACTTCAGCCGGAAAAATTGAAGGATGAACGTTTTCTGGAAGAATTGCGTGCCTTGCAGGCAGACCTTCAGATAGTGGTTGCTTTCCGCATGTTGCCCGAAGTCGTTTGGCGGATGCCCCGTTTAGGTACATTCAACCTTCATGCTTCGCTCTTGCCTCAATACCGTGGAGCCGCCCCAATCAATTGGGCAGTAATCAATGGTGAGACTGAAACGGGTATTACGACATTCTTTTTGAAGCATGAGATTGATACGGGAGAAATAATCGACCAAGTGCGTGTGCCGATAGCCGATACTGATAATGTAGGTGTTGTCTACGACCGTCTGATGATGTTGGGAGGTGATTTGGTACTAAAAACGGTCGATGCGATTCTTGCGGGGAATGTCAGGACCATCCCTCAGGAAACGCTTTCAAGCGCAGGCGTTTTACATCCGGCTCCGAAAATCTTCAAGGATATGTGCCGCATTGATTGGACAAAAGGAGTAAAGCCGGTTTATGATTTCATCCGCGGCTTATCACCTTATCCTGCGGCATGGACTGAATTGTGTGAACCAGATTCCGCTCCTGTTGTCATGAAAATATATGAAACGGGAAAGGAGTTTGCGGAACATGCGTTGGCTCCGGGGACAATTGTGACCGATAAGAAAACGTATTTTAAGGTCGCTTCTACTGATGGTTTTGTACATTTGTTATCAATTCAGTTTGCCGGAAAGAAGCGGATGAACGTGGCTGACTTTCTGCGCGGGTACCGTCATTCGGAGAAAGCGATTGTAAAATGAAGGATGAAGAATTAAGAATGAAGAATAAGCGGATATAACTTGATTCTTCATTCTTAATTCTTCATCCTTCATTTTACAAAGACTCTCCATTCCGCCTGGCTATTGGCTCCGCTATTGTAGATAATGCGGAAACCTTTAAAGTCGGCAGACTGGCATTCGGCAATGCTTTCTAAGGTGAATGATACGATAGACTCCATGCTTTGGTCGGGGGAATCATTGTAAGCGTCGTGCCTGAACTCTACAGGGAGTAATCCGTTGGCGTCCAGTTCGCTTTGATTGGTCAGTACCAGATTAACCCCATGTTGTATATGTTTGCTCCCTTCGTAGACATATTGGATATTGAGGTGTTTTTTGCTGATGGACACATCGGTAATCTGTAAGGGGTCGTTTCCGAAATTATCTTCAGGCAAGGTGCGCAAATCGGATGCCGGAAGCGTGTTGACTTTGTAAAGCAAATCGACGATGCGGATGTAATGTCCTTCCAGAGAGGATTGGTCTGTAGGATTATTCAAGAAGATGAATCCTGCCAATATGCGTTGTCCGGTAGAATCTGCGTCAATAGACGATATGGTTTCCGGATTTTCGGGGATAAGGTTGCCGTATAAGTCAGACTCTATCGTTATGCCTTGATTGTCCATCATGACAGTTCCAAGAGTAGAAAATGTGCCTGCGCCTACATTGCTTTCTAAGTTAGCCAAATCATCGTCCGCATCTAAAGTACACGAAGAAAATGCCGGCATAAGTGCAAAAAGCAAACAGGTCGCGTATAAATAATGGATTGTTTTCATATTAAATTCTTATTTTATTTGTTCTTTTGTAGCTTAAATGAGAAGAACAATGATTTACTGCATCTGATATTGTTAAAACATTTTAACTGACTTTTTTGTCCTTGGGATGCAGTATTTGGAACATGTCTTCATTTTATAAGTGAAATGCAGTCAAAGGCAGATATATCAGAGAATGAACTTTCGCTTCGGTGTAAGCAAGAGGACATGAATGCACGTCGTATGCTCTACGAGCGGTATGGCGGTGTACTGATGGCTATTTGTCTTCGCTATACAGGTAATCGTGAGGAAGCAGAGGATGTGCTGCACGACGGATTTTTACATATCTTTGAATCAATTAAACAATTCACTTATCAAGGAGAGGGCTCACTTAAGGCGTGGCTTTCACGGGTTATGGTTAATGAGGCGTTAGGCTTTTTAAGGAAACGGAACGCTCAGACCCAGCAAGAAGTATTGTTGGATGAAATACCGGATATGCCCGATACGGAGGATACCGGATTTGACGGGTTGCCTCAATCTGTATTGATGCGGATGATAAGTGAGTTGCCGGACGGTTATCGGACCATATTTAATTTATATGTATTTGAAGATAAAAGCCATAAGGAGATTGCTTCGATGTTAGGGATATCAGAACGCACCTCGTCTTCCCAATTTTATCGGGCAAAGAGTTTGCTTATGAAAAAAATTAATGAATATAGAAATAAGGAGTTGACAAGATGAAAGACAAAGATAAATGGGCAATGCGCCTGCGCGATAAAATGGAAGGGTATTCCGAGCCTTTGCCAGAAGGATTATGGGAAAGGATGGAATCGGAAATATCTGCTCCTCGGGTGATTCCGATGTGGAGAACCCGACGTTTTGCGGTAGCGGCGGCTGTATTAGTTGTTGCGGTTTCTTTTTTGACCGTTTGGTTAATGCGGCCATTTTCAGACGATGCCTTGCATCTTGAGTCTTCTTTGGCGGAAAAGAAAAATCATTTTGCAGTGCCTGATGAAAAGCCAGTGCCTTCCGTTACGGAGATGCCTGTTCTGAAGGTCATGCCCGAAAAGTCTTTATTGGCTTTGGCTTCGGAGCCTGAAATGAAGCGGATCCAACCGGCATTGCTTCAGCGTATGGAAGTGCAAACCGAAGAAGTAAGGGAAGATGAGGCAGAGGAACCTTCGGCAGAGAATGTACAAAGCCGTGCGAAAGAACCGCCTGTTTCATATCAATCTTTCTATCAGGCAGACCGTGAACGGATGCAGCGTAATCAGGATATGGAGTTCGGGAAAAGGACACGGAAGTCCAATGCGTGGTCTGTAGGCATTAATGCGGGCAATACGCCTTACAGTTCATCCAATTCGTTTAACGGATTAGGACTGTTGAGCAGGGGGCAGTCTTTACAAACCACAGTATCGGATATGGTTTCGATTTCTGGTGAAGGCGGACAGGCTTATACTCAGGTCTTGTTGAATAACCGTGACCAGGTTTCGAAAACAGAAATTCATCACAAGATGCCGGTCACGGTAGGGGCTTCTGTTAAATGGAATTTCACTCCGCATTGGGCTGTTGAAACGGGATTGACTTATACCATGCTTGCTTCAGATTTGCGTTCCGGTTCAGGAACGTATCTGGAAGAGGAACAAAAGTTGCATTATATCGGCATTCCATTGAAGCTTCACCGTTCGTTGTATGATAGCCGTTGGGTATCTCTTTATGCTTCAGCCGGAGGAATGGTAGAGAAATGCGTTTCGGCAAATCAAGATGTCGTGTATGTCAATGGTATGTCTACGCATGAAGCTGAACATCATTCGCTGGATATTGATGCGTTGCAATGGTCTGTATCTGCATCGGCAGGCGTACAGGTCAATTTCACCAAGCAGCTCGGTTTATATGCCGAACCGGGTATTGTTTATTATTTTGATGATAATAGCGGGGTAGAAACAATTCGGAAAGAACATCCGTTTAACTTTAATCTTCAGGTAGGGTTGCGTTTTAGCTTTGGAAAGTAAAGTTTCTGGGAAACATTTTTGATATATGGATGTTTTTATGTATGTTTGTTATCCATTTATAGTAACGGCATGGTCATGAAAAAAGAATTGATAATATCTCCTTCGCTTTTAGCTGCAAATTTCGGCAATTTGGAACGTGAACTTGAAAAAATAAATAACAGTGAAGCAGACTGGCTCCATATTGATATTATGGACGGTGTGTTTGTTCCGAATATCTCTTTTGGATTCCCTGTATTAAAATATGTATCAAAGCTTTCAGAAAAACCGCTTGATGTGCATCTGATGATTGTACAGCCCGAGAAATTCATTCATGAAGTAAAAGATTTGGGGACAATGATGATGAATGTGCATTATGAGGCGTGTGTGCATTTGCATCGGGTCGTACAACAGATTAAAGATGCAGGAATGAAGGCTGGCGTGACTTTAAATCCTTCTACGCCGGTATCGATGCTGGAAGATATTATCAGAGATGTCGATATGGTTTTGCTGATGGGGGTGAATCCCGGGTTCGGCGGGCAGAAGTTTATTGAGCATACTATTGGTAAGGTCCGTGTTTTGCGTGAACTGATAGAACGTACAGGCTCATCTGCGCTGATAGAAGTGGACGGTGGTGTAAATTTGGATACGGGAGCGCGTCTGGTTGAGGCTGGAACCGATGTGTTGGTTACAGGAAGCGCTGTATTTAAAGCGCCGGATATGGGAGAGATGATTCACCGCTTGAAAATGTTAGGACGCTGAGTTGTTAGCTCATATTCTATCTTATCCGTTATTCCGGTTGACCGTTGTGTTGGCTGTCGGAATTGTTTTATCCGATTGGTTCTTTCCGGATTCGGCTTGTTTGATGTGGCTTGTAGGGGCATGGGGCATTGCTTTTCTGGGTGCCGTCGTGTGTTATCCGTTAAGCCGTTATCGTTGGCGTATGCTTTTCGGATGTATGGCTTATCTTGCTGCCGCTTTGTCGGGAGGCATTTTGTATCTGATAAATCGCGAAGCGGTACGTTTTGATTGGGCTGAAGGGCGTAATGTTTATGTAGGGACCATCCTTGACGTGCCCCATCCGAAAACCAAAACCATGCAGGCTGTAGTAGAAGTGGAGCAGGGAAGAAGCGTTTCCGATAGTATTTGGTATCCGGTGAGGCGGAAAGTCATGTTGTATTGGATGCCCGATTCCCTGCAAGGTGAATTGGCATGCGGTGACCGGCTTTGTTTTGAGGCAAATATCAGCCGTCCCGTTTCGGATGCGGATTTTTCCGGATTTGATTACGGCTTGTATTTGGAACGGCAGGGTATCGGAGGTACGGCGGTAGCTTTTACCGGATGTTGGCAAAGGTTGGATAATGCCGGTGCGCTTTCTTTCAGGCAGAAGGCCTTGTTATATCGCGAAAAGATTATAGAGACTTATCGCTTATGGGGATTGAAGGATGATGTGCAGGCAGTAGTGTCTGCCTTGACGGTTGGCGATAAGAGTGAACTGACCCGTGAATTGAAAGACAGCTATACCGCAGCGGGAACAAGCCACATTTTAGCCCTTTCGGGCATGCACGTTGTCATCCTTGCCCTCATTCTGTCTTGGCTGCTTTATCCGTTGCGCTATGTGCCTGGCGGTAGGTGGATAACCGGTTTTTTGATTGTGGTTTTCCTGTGGAGTTTCGCTTTTCTTTCCGGTTTAAGTCCTTCCGTGATTCGGGCGGTTGTCATGTATTCCTTGTGTGTCGCGGCGTCGGTTTTTACCGAAAGCCGGTTTTTAGGTGTTTCTTCGGTATCGCTGGCGGCTTTCCTGATGTTGGTATACCAGCCCTTGTATTTGTTCGACGTCAGTTTTCAGTTGTCTTTTGTCGCGGTACTTTCCCTTCTGTTGATATATCCGTTTATCGAAAGGCTGTTTCATTTCCGTTGGAAACCGCTTAATTGGCTTTGGAAGTCTATGGCGTTGACTATGGCTGCCCAATTGGGGACTTTGCCTTTCATTTTGTGTTATTTCGGCACGTTCCCTACGTATTTCTTGCTTGCCAATCTGGTAGTAACCCCTTTATCTATCGTTATTTTAGGTCTGGCATTGGTCTGTCTGCTTTTCGGGGCGGTGCCTTGGCTCGTAAAAGTCTTGGGTTTATCGGTTGAGTTATTGAACGGAATCATGGAGTGGGTGCAAGGCTTGTCTGGCTCTCAAATTACCTCTGTTTATTTATCTCCGGTGCAGGCTGGGGTGTTTGCCTTGTCTTTGATAAGTTTTCTGTTGTATCTGTCACGCCGGTCTGCCCGCCGGTTGATAGGGGTTTTGTGTTGTACGAATTTGTTTTTGGGTATGCTGCTTTTCGAATGCATGGCTCCTGCCGCTGACTATTTGTATTTCACGCGTGCCGGGATTTATACCAAGCGGGAAAGGAATGTTTCGCAACTGGTTTCCGAAACGAACCTGTACCGGATTCAGAACTTGCAAGTGGCGTTGGCAAATGACGGCAGGTGGAAAAACAAGCTGTCCAGCGAGCGTCTTGCCATTGATTATGTGTATGTCTGCAAAGGCTTTAGCGGCACTATGGCAGGACTGAGTGAGTTGTTTCAGATTAATTATGTGATATTCGATGGTTCGTTGAGCGATGCTTATCGGGAGCGGTTGAAACAAGAATGCCGTTCGATAGGATTGGCTTATACGGATATTACGGAGAAGGGGGCTTATGCGACTGTACTTCACTCCTCTGATGCTGCCATTGTAGGCAGATGATATACAGGAGAAAAAATCGGCTGACGCAACCGCCTGCGTTGGTCCTCACAGGCGGCTGTGTCAGCCGATGTAACCGCTTGCGTCAGCACTTGCAGGCGGTCACGTTTTTTATCTCATTTCTTTTCCTTGATAATGCCTACACAGCAGGCGCCGATAATCAGCAAGATACCTGCCAGCACCAGCATGTTCACTTCGGGAGGGACACTTCCTTCACGGGTGAAAAGGTGGAGGATTTGTCCGCCTGTAGCAGCGGCTACGATTTGAGGGACACAGATTGTCCCGTTGAACAAACCTAAATACGTTCCCATGTGTCCGCCGCTTAAAGAATTGGTCAGGATGGTGAAGGGCAGAGCCAGCATCGCAGTCCAGGCGCAACCGATGAGCAAGAATGATACAAACAGGGTATATTGGTTATGGATAAAGAATGTCGAAATAAAGCCGATTCCTCCCAGTATCAGGCTAAGCGAGTAAACCAGTTTGCGGTTTTTAAACGAAGGCAATATCGCAGCCCAGATTACCGAGCCGATTGCCTGTACGGCAAAGAGGATGCCTACCCAATTGCTGGCGTCCTGGTATTCGGGCGATTGGGTATTGAGCACCAAGGAGGTGACTCCGTCTTTTACGATTTCTACCGAAGGAGTGCCGAATACATTGGCAGCTACCGTTCCGTTGGTATAAGTCCACATGAACATGAAGGCGGCCCAGCAGAAGAATTGCACCAAGCCTACTGTCCAAAAGGCTTTCGGCGCATTCGCCAATAGCTTGAATACATTTACCTTTTCTTCTTTGTCGTTGTTGGTGATGCCATGATATTCGGCATAGAGCTGGGGCGGATATTCTTTTACCTTTATTGTGGTGTAGATGACGCATAATATCAGGATAGCGGCTCCTACATAGAACGAATAGATAACCGAATCGGGGATTACGCCTTTGGGCGCAATGTTGCTGATGCCGATGGCTGCAAAAATAAAGGGGAAAAGATAACCGGCAAGGCTTCCGGCATTGCACAGGAAGCTTTGGATAGCGTAAGCCAGCCCTTTCTGTTTTTCGTTTACCATGTCGCCGACCATCATTTTAAACGGCTGCATGGCTATATTGATGGAGGTGTCGAGCAGCATAAGCGACACAAGTCCGAATATCATCGCTTCTGATACGCTCATCCCGAAACTTCCGGCATTGGGCAACATGCACATTACCAATACAGCGATGAGCGCTCCGATAAACAGATAAGGGATACGCCTTCCGAAACGGCACCACGTACGGTCGCTGAACATGCCGATAAGGGGCTGTACGATAATGCCTGCCAAGGGAGGCAATATCCAAAAGTAGCTCAGGCTATGCGGGTCTGCCCCCAAGGTGGAGAAGATACGGCTGATGTTTGCGCTTTGAAGGGCATAAGCTATCTGTACGCCGAAAAAACCGAAACTAATGTTCCATAGTTTCCAAAAACTTAGGTTAGGTATTTCTTTCATGGTCTTTATATGTAAGTTATGCGAATCAGGAGTTAAACGTAGTTATGTTTCACAGGAGTTATCACTTCGTTCAGGAGTTAAATGCCAATACTCTTTCTTCTGAAACCGGAACAAAGGTATTGGCTTCTAACTCCCAGCCCGTCGGGCGGACGATAACTCCTTATAACTCCCTTTTAATTTCTGATTGGTATGAGTTAATGATGCGTTATCTTCCGCTTTCGTCTATCATCCGGCGGATTTTGTCATTGAATGCGTCTTGTTTCATCAGGCTTTCCAAGGACATGTGCATGCGCCAGCGCCAGTAATGTTTCGGGTTGGCAGGTACGTTTATCCGTTCGATGGCAATGTCGGGATTGCGCAAGGTTTCGTCCATAGATGTCCAGTCTTGCCACGTCAGGATGCACAGCATGGAAGGGCTGTACAGATGCCGGCGGATAACGTCTTCGCAGAGCCAGCCCGGTGCATGTTCGGGCAGTTCGCCCCAATGTCCCAGTTCATGATAGAAGAAGCGCGAGGCTACGTCCCGGTCTTCTTCCCACCAGCCCCGGAAGGTTGACATGTCGTGTGTGCCGATGGTGCAGACCGACCGGAACGGATAGGCATATACATGTCCGAACTCGTCTTCCGGATTCTTGGGCATCCGTTGGATTTCGAGCGAAAGAATCTGAAGCTGTTCCATAACCCAGGGCACACAGTCGGGAACCATACCTAAATCTTCGCCACACACCAGCATGGAGGTGGATTGTGTAAGGATAGGCAGCTTTTTCATGGCTTCCTGATACCAGAATTCGTTGTGGCGGCGGTAATAATAATCGTTGTACAGACGGTTGAAAGCATCTTTCTCCTGTTGGCTCAACCGGGTATAGATGAAATCGTTTTGTACGGCGATACGCGGGTGGTACATTTCCGGATTGTCGCGGTCTGGTATAAACAATACGTTGCTGACCAATGCATACAGCCCCTCTTTCAGGTCGTTATCCGGATTTTCCTGCCGGGCAAAGTAGCTCTCTATTTTCCGTTGGGTGTCAAACTCTGGACGCAGGGTATAGATATCGTGGTGTGAATGTTGCACGAAGGTATTCCGGACTTCCTGACTTTTTTCTCCAAACATGCTGTCGAGCATGGCGTCGTTAATGAACGGACGGGTCATGAATTCTTTCTGGAAATGCAGTCCGTAGCTTTCGATTTCTTCTGCGCTCATGGGCAATGCAGGTACAAACTGTCCCAAAAGCCCGTGTACGGAATGGGTCGGGATTTCCCAAATGCGGAAGAATCCCAAGATATGGTCGATACGGTAAGCGGTAAAATAGTCAGCCATTTTACGGAAACGGCGTTGCCACCATTGGTAGTTGTCTTTTTCCATGACCTTCCAGTTATAGGTCGGCATACCCCAGTTCTGTCCTTTGGTAGAAAAAGCATCGGGCGGTGCGCCGGCTTGTCCGTTCATGTTGAAATAATATGGCTCTATCCAGGCTTCTACGCTGGTGCGGCTGATGCCGATAGGAATGTCTCCTTTGACGATGACACCTTGCTCGCGCCCGTAGTTGCATGCATCAAGCAGTTGGATATGAAGCAGGTACTGAACGAAGCAGTGGAACGAGGTCTCGGGATAAGCTTCATTCTCAGGCGCACATAATTGCTCGGCAAATTCAGGCTGGTATGTGCTGTATGCTTGCCATTGGTGGAAGTCGGGGGTATGGAAATGGTCGCGCAAATAGCAGAAAGCGGCGTATGGACGTAGCCATTCGGCATTTTCCTGAAAGAAAGCCTGATAGCCTTCAGAAGAAAGAATGCTTTCTTGCTCTTGCTGGAATACGGCTTTCAGATAAGCACGCTTCCACTGGTTAACGGCTTCATAGTCAACCTGGGGCAGGGCATTAAGCTCGGTTCGTTTTTGTTCGAACGTTGCGGCTGCTTCTTTGTCTTGCAAGGAAGGAAGCTGGCGCAGGTCGACATACATGGGATGAAATGCGTAAATCGAAATGCTGCTGTACGGATAAGAGTCGGTCCATGTGCCTGTCATGGTCGTATCGTTAATCGGAAGTACCTGTACTGCATGTTGGTGTGTATCGGCTGCCCAGCGGATGAATGTCTTTAAGTCGCCGAAGTCGCCTACACCATAGCTGCCTTCCGAGCGGAGGGAGAATACAGGGATAGCGCTTCCTGCTACTTTGTATTTTTCGCTGGCGAAGAATATCTCTTCTTCCGGTGCGATATAGGTTTCCCCGGGTTGCAGGGATGGGGGAGTCATACGACGGTTGTCATGCGCTTCCCATTCAATGACCGTTCCGTTTTCCGGATTGACAATTGCATATTTGTATTCGAAGCTGGGAGGTAGTGTTGCTGCATCCAATGTCAGTTGCCATACGTTGGGCTGAATTTCGAACATACACAATAAAGCTGTTTTTCCCCAGTTGCCTAACACATTGCAGTTGCCTGTAATGCCCAGTACTCCTTCCTTCTTTTTGTTTAGAGGACAAAGGACACGGAAAACGATGCGTGTGTTGCATGAAATTTGAGGTATTGTGTCTGCCGGCTGGCATGTGTTCGCATTGCAAAAGGCTGAACTGAACCGGTAGGATGCCGATGGAAGGTCGCGCCAATTGTCTTGCACCAAATAGCAGCTGTCATCCCCAGCAGACAGATAGAGCGTATGAGGAAGCATGCCGAATTCTTGCCGGATGTTATGATTTTCGCGGCGCACTATATAACGGTACGTGATAAATGTAGCAGGAGCGTCCGGATGATAGTCGGTTTGTCCTTGCCAACAATAACCGTCTGCAGTAGACAATTCTACAACGGTTTTTTCATCAATGCAGACACATAGACTTTCACCCCATGTGGTGTGATACTGGATTCGAAAAGTTATAATCATAGTTATGGTATTAGAATTAAATTTGTGCAAAGATAGTCAGGCTGACCCATGACATTCGTGCTACAAAACAAAAATATAAATAAATATAAGTTTAAAATGCCTTTACAGGTATCTGTAGGCTGGTTTTATGGTACTCAAAATATAATATTGTTGTAGTATAATATTGGGTGAAAGCCGCTGGTAGCAGGCCTTTATTGTTCTCTTTTATCGTATAAGGGCATTCTTTGGAAAGTTCTATAAAACGTTTGGAAACACTCGGGCTATCTTTTGATTATCAGTAAGATAATGTTTGGGAAAGCTTCTATTTTTTTTCAATAGAAACAGGTATATGTCAGAAAGAGATACTTTTGAAGAAAATTCTTCTTTTTTATAAACATTAAATGTAAATACCATGAAGTTCAGACATTTGTTAGCTTTGCCGTTGCTGGCGGCAATGGGCTGTCAGCCCGTTCAGCGTGATTATGCTTTGTATGAAGATTATCCGATTGTGGAAGGAGATTGGATAGAAATGGCTTATTCTCCCGAATCTACAGAATTTGCTCTTTGGGCTCCTTCGGCAGAAGAAGTGAATGTAAAGCTATATGACGAAGGAACCGGAGGGGAGCCTGTTCAGGTATTGCCGATGAAGTCGGCAGAAAACGGTTTGTGGCGTACGGCTGTGGCACAGGATTTAATCGGGAAATTTTATACTTTTGATGTAAAGGTAAACGGAAACTGGCTGGGTGATACTCCGGGCGTATGGGCAAAAGCTGTAGGTGTTAATGGCGACCGGGCCGCAGTGATAGATTTGAATGCAACCGATCCGGAAGGATGGGAGCAGGATAAGCGTCCTGAATTGAAAAGCTTTGCTGATATTGTCCTTTATGAGATGCATCACCGGGATTTTTCCATTGATTCTTTATCGGGAATCGACCACCGAGGCAAGTTTTTGGCTCTGACGGAGAATGGGACAAAAACGGCTCGCGGGCAGAAAACAGGCATCGACCATCTGAAAGAGCTGGGTGTAACACACGTTCATATTTTGCCTTCGTTTGATTATTCATCAGTGGACGAAACGAAGCTGGATACTCCTCAGTACAATTGGGGATATGACCCGAAGAATTATAATGTGCCAGATGGTTCTTATTCGACCGACCCGTATGCCCCGGAGGTTCGTATCCGCGAATTTAAACAAATGGTGATGGCGCTGCATCAGGCAGGTATCCGTGTGGTGATGGATGTGGTGTATAATCATACGGCAGTGACCGAAGGGAGCAATTTCGAGCGTACCGTTCCCGGTTATTTTTATCGTCAGACGCCGGAAGGTAGTTTTGCCAATGCGTCGGCTTGTGGCAATGAAACGGCTTCCGAACGTGCGATGGTACGGAAATTCATGGTAGAAAGTGTGAAATACTGGGTGAACGAATACCATGTCGATGGTTTCCGCTTCGACTTGATGGGTATCCACGACTTGGAAACCATGCGTGCCATCCGTAAAGCTGTAGACGAAATAGACCCTACTATTTATATATATGGAGAAGGTTGGGCTGCAGGGGCGCCTCAATTGCCGATGGATTCGTTGGCGATGAAAAACAATATCGACCGCTTGTCACGTATTGCCGCATTTAGCGATGAATTTCGTGATAGCCTGCGCGGACCTTTCGGCAATGATGCTCAAGGTGCTTTCCTTGCCGGATTGAAAGGGCATGAGGCTGGTATTCGTTTCGGTATTGCAGGCGGCATCGAACATCCGCAAGTCAATGGCGAAGGGACTCATAAAGTGCCTAAATTCTGGGCATTACAGCCTACCCAATTTATCAGTTATGTAAGTTGTCACGATGACATGTGCTTGGCAGACAGGCTGAAGGCTACTATGCCACAAGCTTCGGTAAATGTGCGTAAAGATTTGCATAAGTTGGCATTGACAGCTGTATTGACTTCTCAAGGCGTGCCGTTTATCTTTGCGGGCGATGAAGTGATGCGCGACAAGCAGGGTGTTCATAATTCATTCAATAGTCCGGATGAAATCAATGCCATTCATTGGGAACTTAAAAAACAAAACCGGGACTTGTTCGATTATGTAAGCGGACTTATCGCAATGCGGCGTGCTCATCCGGCTTTCCGTATGGGGGATGCCGATTCGGTACGTAAATATCTGGAGTTCTTACCTGCAACCGAGGACAATGTGGTTGCGTTCCGCTTGAAAGGACAACCTAATGGGGATGCGTGGACGGATATAACGGTGATATTGAATGCGCGCGACCGTGCTACGTCTGTAGAATTGCCGGCAGGCGCTTGGCAGGTAGTATGCCGTGACGGACGGATTGCTCCGGATGCCGGATTGGGCACGTTGCAAGGAGGAAAGGTGAGCGTAGGCGCACGTTCGGCGTTGATTCTGCATCGTTAGTTATCTGTATGATTTTTATATCGAACACAGAGGCGCAGAGACACGGAGAAATTGACAATTCATGCGAATCGGGAGTTAAACGTAGTTATGTTTCACAGGAGTTATCACTTCGTTCAGGAGTTAAAAGCCAATAGCCTTGTTTCTGAAAGCGGTGTAAAAGGTATTGACATCTAACTCCCAGCCTGCCAAGCGGGCGATAACTACTTATAACTCCCTTTTAACTCCTGATTGTCAATTTTCAATTAAAAAACACTGTGCCTTCGTGTCTCTGTGTCCCATTCATATTTTCACAAACCGATTTTTTCTACTATCATAGATAGAATCGGTTTATAATCGTAATAGGTTTTATATTCCAACCCGTGGAATATACGTTCCAGCCCATGGAATATACATTCCAGCCCATGGAATATACGTTCCGGCTGGTGGAATATAAAATATAGTGTAGTTTTGTAGAAAAGGTTGACTGCTTTAAGCCTTATTCGTAGTACGAGTTGACTCGTATTATTACTATTCATGCACGGGGTTAACCCTGTGGCCTTTTTTCGATGAGGATTGCAGTTTGATGAAATTGTATTTCTTTATAGTAGGATTTGTATGATGAGAATAGACCATATTGCTTTGTATGTAAATGAGTTGGAAGAAGTGAAGGCGTTTTTTGTCCGCTACTTCGGGGCGGTTTCCAATGAGATGTATCATAATCCGCGGACGGGGTTACGTACGTATATCTTGTCCTTTGGCGATGGGGCAAGGCTGGAAATCATGTCGCGTCCCGACATGAAAGATGAGCCGAAAGATATGTTCCGCACCGGATACATTCATTTGTCTTTCGCTGTGGGAAGCCAATCGGAAGTGGATCGGTTGACCGGACTTCTTTATGACAATGGTTATCGGGTGGTAAGCGGTCCGCGTATTACAGGTGACGGCTATTATGAGAGTTGTATTGAGGGACCGGAAGGCAATCTGATTGAGATAACCGAATGAATTTTTGGCTTGGGGAATCCTGATATTTTCAATTTATCCCTATCTTTGTACTCTTAAATTTCAAATAATACAAGGTATGTTATCTAAAATCATTCTTCAAGCCAATATCGATAAGGTTGCCAAGTGTTTCGAGGCTGCCGATAAAATAGTGATTGTTTCCCATGTTTCGCCCGATGGGGATGCTATTGGTTCTTCGTTGGGATTGCTTCATTTCTTGGAAACGCAGGGAAAGGATGTGCACGTGATTGTTCCGAATGCATTTCCTGACTTTTTGCGCTGGATGCCCGGGGCAAAAGATGTGGTTCGTTATGACAAATATGGGGAATTTGCCGATAAACTGATATCGGAAGCAGACGTAATTTGTTGCCTTGATTTCAATGCCTTGTCTCGTATTGATGCGGTTGCGAAGCCGGTAGCAGAGGCGAAGGCTAAGAAAATCTTGATTGACCACCATCTGAATCCCGAAGGCTTTTGTCAGATTATTATTTCGCATCCGGAGATATCTTCTACCTCCGAACTGGTGTTCCGCCTGATTTGCCGTATGGGCTGTTTCGAGGATATAACTAAAGAGTGTGCCGAATGCATTTATACCGGCATGATGACCGATACGGGCGGGTTTACGTATAACTCGAACAACCAGGAGATTTATTTCATCATCAGTGAATTGCTGTCGAAAGGCATTGACAAGGACGAAATATATCGGAAAGTGTTCAATACGTATTCCGAAGACCGTTTGCGCTTGATGGGCTATGTCTTGTACGACAAGATGCAGGTGTACCCGCAATTTCGCTCTGCCTTGATTACGTTGACTAAAAGCGAGCAGAATAAGTTCCGCTATGTGAAAGGGGACACTGAAGGGTTTGTCAACATTCCGTTGCAGATAAAGAATGTTTGCTTTTCGGCTTTTCTCCGTGAAGATACCGAAAAGAATATGATTAAGATTTCCCTGCGCTCGGTAGGCGCTTTCCCCTGCAATAAGGTTGCGTCTGAGTTCTTTAATGGCGGAGGGCACCTGAACGCTTCGGGTGGAGAGTATTACGGCACGATGGACGAAGCCGTTCTGTTATTCAAGCAAGCCTTGGTGAAGTACGAGGATTTGTTGTTGAAAAACGGAGAATGATAGAATTGGACAAGAGGATTGTCCTCTTTAGGGAATGAAAACAATCATTCTAAATTAACGCAATGAGCGTGATGAACTGATGTCTCGTCCGTATTTGATATGTATGAGCATTCAAGTGTATGTCGTTGACAACGGTTTTGTGGTATCAAAGGCATTTACAGCGTTTTGAATATATGGATGTCCTGACGCATTTTAGAAGTATAGAAGAACTGACGAAAACGCTCTCACGTGAGCAAAGATTGCTAAGCGAGATGTTTGAGAAGCGGAAGCTTATGAAGTTTCCGTCGGGGCTTGCCATTGACCTTGTCGGAGGAAATGAACAAAGATTGAGAAAGCTGGTTGATTATGGTGTGCTGGTGGAATCCGGAAATGCAGTTGAGATTGAGAGCGACTATCTGAACTTCTTTGAGGAAGTGCTGAATGTCAATGAGGAAATTAGCGTATTAAGCGTACAGGAATGCATCAACACCCTGAAAGAGAATATCGGTTATTTCTTGCAAGAGACTAATCCCAACCGCAAAGCCGGATATCAGGATAGTGTGCGGCAACTTTTAAAGAAGACCGGATTCAGGACCCTGAAGAATGTGGTGGATTTGAAGCGAAATATGGACAATGCCTATAAGCAAGAACCCAATTATGTCATCAAAAAGAAGAAACTGGAGAATCTGGATGAAAAGAGCCATAGCATTCGTGCCATGATACGTGAATGTGAAAAACTGATGGATAATGAACACGCCTTTTTCATCATGGCCAATGATCCGCACATGGCAAAAACATGTAGCGATGTGAAGCATGATTTTGTAGAAGCCTATCATGCGCTAATGGAAATTGACAGACAGATTATTTCCTATATCAATCAGATAGACCTGCAAAATCAACTTTACAAAAAGATACGGAAGTTGAAGTACCTGCAAGATCAGTTGCTTATCAAGACTGACACGAACCTTGTAAAAGTTCTGGAAGAAAGGAATCCTCTTTGGATGGAATCCCGCCAATACAATAAGATTCGCCTGTCTTTAGAAATGCTAAGGGAAAACGATCAGGTAGTAAAGTTGCTGAGACGAATTGCCGAACGGAATGGGATACAGAAAACAGCCAGAACGGAAGCCGGGCCTCTGGGAGAGGAAGACTTGCAAGAACATATCCGGCAACTGAAGGAGGTGGATTCTGCCGAAGTCTGGAATGCATTTTTAGCATCAAGTTATAATCTGTTTGAATTCATTCTGAAGTATGACTATAAAGTAAAACGTAGCATAGAAGAACATGCTACTCTCTTCTGTCAGCTGGTTATCTTGCATCCTGATGAATGCCGGATAACAGGCGAATATGCAATTTATCAAGACATTGAATATCCTATAATTTATGCGAAATAATACTCAAAGAATATACGAGCGGTTAAGCCGGGGAGAGTTTCTTTCGGTAGACAGTGCAGATACCTCTGTCCGTCATCTGTATGAGGATATCGAGGAGAATTTGGAAGATTATACAGAATACTTCAAGGAAATCGGTCTGCAACTGGAATCTGGTAATGGTTACTTCTATTTTTCAAGAATAGGAGAGGGTAAACAGACGATAGAGCAGAAATTGGACAGCTTTTCAAAATGGCTTGACTATCTGGATTTTCTGAAATGCTATAATCAGTCATTTGCTGCAGGATATCAGTTTCGCAAAAGTCATTTGACAGAACAGATCAGTCTGGATATCGAACTGAAGGAAAAGGCAAACCGTTTGTTCAAAAAATACGGTGTGGGGTCTAATGTTGAAATAGTAAACAAACTGCTTCAGGAAATGCAGAACATGGGCTTTGCAGAGTGTATCAGCGAACTTGATGAGACCTTTAAGGTTACTTCGGCATTCCGCTATGTCGAAGAATTGGTTGAAATAATTCAAATTGCAAATGAAGATGAAATACCTGAATAAGATTATTTTTATCAATAGTGCCAATATTCCGTATGCAGAGATATCTGTAGACGGGAATGTGCATTTCACAGGGACTCAGGGTGTCGGTAAAAGTACGGTATTGAGGGCACTGCTGTTTTTCTACAATGCGGATAAACAGCATTTGGGTATTCAACAGGGACAGAAATCGTTTGATGAATTTTATTTTCGCCAGTCAAACTCTTATATACTTTATGAAGTGATTCGAGACAATGGCGCATATACGATACTTGTCGGCAGATATCAGGGACGCGCTTCATGGCGGTTTATTGATGCACCTTATCAGCGTGAATGGCTAATAGACGATGACAAGCAGGTATTGAGTGACTGGGTGAAGATTCGCGAACGTATAGACAAAGACGTAGCTGTTTCTGCAAGAATCGAGTCCGGTGTGATGTTCAAGGATATAATCTTTGGCAACACTCATGACCATAAATATGCGCGTTATGCACTGGTGCAGAGCTCGCATTATCAGAATATCCCACGAAGCATTCAGAATGTCTTTCTGAATACCAAACTTGATGCGGACTTTGTAAAGAATACGATTATACAATCCATGACTGATGAGGATTTGCCGATTGATTTGCAGACCTACAGACGGCTTGTTACAGATTTTGAGCGGGAGTATGACGAGATAGACTGTTGGTTCCGGCAAACACGTGATGGCAGTTACCCTGTGCGTCAGCAAGCATTGAAGATAGCTGAACAGGGCCGTACAATTGTAGCACTCGACCAGCAGTTGTCTGACGTATGGCACATGCTTAATCATGCTGTAGCTTATAGTGAAAAGCATATACCTCTTTTGGAGATAGAAGCCGCAGAAGTTGAAGCGGACATAGAGAAAGAGCATAACCGTGAAAAGGAACTTACGGCAGAATATGATAAAGAAAAAGACGCACTCAATCAGGACCTTGGTGCCCAAAAGGGTAAATTGAAGGAAATAGCACAGGCAAGAAAGTATTTCGCTGACGAGGGTATTGATGACAAACTCGCTCTTGCCGGTCGTGAGTCTGCTATCAGACAGGAGGCTGCTGATAAACAGACGCTATTGGATGATTTGTTGAAAGCTTATGCATCGATAGAAGAAAAGTACAACATTGCAAGAGGTAAACTGGAAAATGCACGTCAGGCGTTTGGGAACATGCAGAAAGAAGCATATTATCAGAAACAGACCGAACTTCAGATAAAGCGTAAGAGTTTGGAAGAAGAACGTACCAGAAACAGGAATCAGGTTATGGAGACTTTCAACAGCTGGCGACACGACTCTGACGAACGTCTGCAAATGTTGTTGACCGAACAGAACAGGACTGAAAATGCGCTGAAGGAACTCCGGCATTGGCATCCCAAAGCTACTGAAATAAAGCAAGTAGATGAGGAACTGCAACAATTGAATTTTTCGGAAAAAGAGAATGCGGCCCAACAGACAGCGGTAAAAAATCAGATTGCCCGGATTACTGCCGTGTATGAGATGAAAGAAACGGAGATAAAACAAGCCTCTCAGCGTGAGCAGGAACGTCTTGACGCTGACCGCACACAAATGCGTGAACAAATCGCGAAGATTCATGATTTATTGGATCGTTTAGACGGTTCTCTTTACAAGTGGCTTTGTGAAAACGCTGAAGGTTGGGAGAACACGATAGGCAAAGTCGTTGACGAAGAGAGGATTCTATATGCTCAAGGGCTTGACCCTCAGTTGGACACTGTGGCTAATGGTATGTTTGGCGTAAAGTTAAACCTGGATAATATTGCCTCTGTGCATCGTACGCCTGATGAATATAGATTGGAGAAGAATAACCTGGAAGAGCAGGTACGGCAGATTAACCATCAGCTTACGCAATTGCCTGTTACTCTTCAGGAAGAGATAGCTAAACTTGGCAAGAAATATGCTGTACAGGTCAATCCGCTTCGTCAGAAAATGACATCGTTGAAGGTGGAAGAAGAACAGGTGCCAGCCAAGCGGCAGAACCTGCAAAACCGCAGGCATAAGCTGGAGATGGAAGAACAGGAACAGATTGCCCGAGAAAAAGACGTTCGTGAACATTACTTTAATGAGGCAGTACTGCATGTGAATTCGGAGAAGGAGGCGCGCAATAAGTATGAATTGAAAAATAAAAAGGACCTTAAGGAGCTCGATTCATCGTTTAATAAAGCAGCCAAAGCACTCGATGAGGAATTGCGTATTTTCAAGGAGTCGCAAGATGCTGTAGCGGCCGAACGTAATCAGGAATTCGCCGCACAGAAGCAACAACTCAACGAACAGCAGAAAGCCGAACTTGCAGGCAAGGGCGTTGATACGAACCTGCTCGAGCAATACCGCAGGGCGTTAGAGAATTTAAAGGCTCTGTTGATGAGGATTGATGAAGAACGTTCAATTGTTATCAGATATCGCGACACAGAGCAAAATCTTTTTGCCAAGGAGCCGGAAATCAAAAAGGCAATTAAGACTATAGAGCAGCGGCTCGCCATGATACGTCAGCGTTATGAAGACAGGCGGACACGTATCGGGAAAAAATGTAAAGAAATGGAAGAGCGTCAGAAAAAGGTTCGTGGTGAACTGACGCATAGGAGAGAAGGCTTGACGCTTTATCATCAGATGGTAGAAAATGAGCATCTGGTGCCTGATGCTTTCCTCTCTGATGACAAGATGAAGAAGACCGAGTTGGATTGTCAGCAACTTTTAAGTCAACTTCGAGGTACGGTCAATCAGAAGCGTGAATCGATAGACAAGCTTAAATCCATAGTTGTCAGTTTCAATCGTAACTTTAAGCCCCAAAATGCTTTCCATTTCAATACAATGCCTGTAACAGACAATGACTATTTGGAGATTGCAGCGGATTTGCAGGACTTTATGGACAATAATAAAATCGAGGAGTTCCGCAGACGTACCAGCGAGCATTATAAAGATATTTTGGGACGTATCTCGGCGGAAATCGGTTCACTGATGAAACGCAGGTCGGATGTGGATGGGGTGATACAGGATATAAACCGTGATTTTATAGAAAAGAATTTTGCAGGAGTAATCAAGAGTATTGAACTTAGGGCAGATGAGTCATCTGACAAACTCATGAAACTGCTTATATCCATTCACGATTATGCGGTAGAGAATGCTTTTTCTATCGGCGAACTGAACCTTTTCTCAAATAATAATCGGGATGAAGTGAACCGTAAGGTCGTAGATTATCTGAAGAGCCTGTCTCATCAGTTGCAGAACGAACCGAATCGTCCGACTGTATCTTTGGGGGACGCTTTCCGTTTACAGTTCCGTGTGAAAGAGAACGACAATGACACCGGCTGGGTTGAACGTATTAATAATGTAGGATCGGATGGTACGGATATTCTTGTGAAAGCAATGGTTAATATCATGCTCATCAATGTGTTTAAGAAAAAGGCTGCCAAAAAAAGTGGTGATTTTATCGTACACTGCATGATGGATGAGATAGGTCGCTTGCATCCTACCAATATAAAAGGCATTCTGCAGTTTGCCAATTCACGCAATATCTATCTTATTAACAGTTCACCTACATCGTATAATCCATACGACTACCGCTATACATACCTGTTAAGTAAGCATGGAGTAAGGACAAGAGTAGAGAAATTGTTGAAACGAATAAATTAATCGGATAATATGGCAATAAGTGCGTCTATACAAGCATTGCTAGCCGGTGAACTGGTTGCCGGGTCGAGGCTGAACAGTAAGTTGCTTGATGAGCTGTTGGCAGAAGGTCTGCTGTTGGTTGTATCACGTGGCTCAAGAAAATCATATCGTGCCCGTGATGCTGAGGCGCTGAAAAGATTTCTTATAGACAAGGACGAGAGTTTCCGTATTATCGAAGCAAATGCTTTAGATTCCCGTGCCACAATGGCTGCGGAGACAGGAAACTCCAAACTCGTCATGGTCCGTTCCTGTCCGGGATTTCCTGTAAACAGTTATGAACCTATTGAGTGTTTTCTTGACGAAAATCCATTTGTGGTAAATCCGCAGGAAGGAAGCTTCCTTTTTGTCTCGGACTGGGAGAAATTTACAATTCCGGAAGATACAGTGGTGATTGGTGTGGAGAATATGGACAATTTCAGGATGATTCGCAGGCAGCGGACACTCTTTGATAGATATCTTCATAATCATGCTCTTTCAGATAAAGTACTTTTCGTATCCAGGTATCCGCAATCGACCGACCTTAGGAAATGGCTGTGTACTATATCCAATCATT
Source organism: Phocaeicola salanitronis DSM 18170 (assembly GCF_000190575.1). NCBI lineage: Bacteria > Pseudomonadati > Bacteroidota > Bacteroidia > Bacteroidales > Bacteroidaceae > Phocaeicola > Phocaeicola salanitronis. Next base: position 370,621 of record NC_015164.1, read on the forward strand.
ATCTTCACTTCGGTGACTTTGATTTGGCAGGAATAAACATATTTCTCTATGAGTTTCAGCAATATTTGGGCAAAGAACGTTCTTCCTATTTAATTCCGGATGATATAGAATCCCGTTTGAAGTCCGGTTCCCGGAAAAGATATGATGAACAGTATTACCGTTTCAAAGACATTAAGTCGGATGTGTGCGAATTACAACAGTTGATAGATTTAATTCATCATGAGCGAAAAGCTTATGATCAAGAGGGTTACATATGTTGTAATCCGTAGAAACGGATAAGAATTGAAAGTTATAAAAATGCTGTCTTATCTAAGAAGCTGTTTTGAATTTCTCCAAAAAGTTTTTCTTGGCTTGATGTATCCGTTTTCGTGTGTGCTTTGGGCGATTTTTTGGTCCTTTTCGCTCCTGTTCTTCGTCAGATAGCCCGCTATCTTCCTCATCACAGAAGCGAAAATGCCTCAAAAACTCATCCCAAATCATCGCACGATAAATTCAAAACAGCTTCTAAAACCTGCAGCAGTTATTTAGGATTAGTCACGCATATAGGTTCATCTGCTGTAAGATTATTAATCTTCAGGCTGCAAGATTATTAATCTTACACCAGGCGAAGTTCTCTGTTTTTCTTGTAAATCCATGATTATTACTCAAATAAATTTGTTACTTTTGCTATGAGTAAAAGTTTTCATTGCATTGAGTAAAATGTAACAATATGTATAAACGAGCAGAATATCAGTTGATTACAGAGCGCATGAAAGAGCCTCGTAGGTTCATTCAAGTCGTTATGGGTGCCCGGCAGATAGGAAAATCAACGGTGGTCAAACAAGTGCTGAAAGATTTGGATATGCCTTACCAGTTCTTTTCTGCCGACAATGTACCTGCCACGAACAGTGCGTGGATTTCCGATTGTTGGGCGGCTGTGCGAAGCTTGAAGGAGAGCAAAGGCTGGGGAAGCGTTATCCTTGTAATTGATGAGATACAGAAGATTGCCAACTGGAGCGAAGTGGTGAAAAAGGAGTGGGACGATGATACATTCCATGACCGCGACATTAAGGTCTTGATTTTGGGGAGTAGTCGCGTATTATTGGAAAAGGGATTGTCTGAGTCATTGGCTGGGCGATTCGAAGAAATACGCATGAGCCATTGGAATTATCAGGAAATGAAGGAATGCTTCGGTTTCTCGCTTGACCAATATATGTTTTACGGAGGCTACCCTGGTGCGGCTACTTTAATTGGCGATGAAGACCGCTTCAGCCAATACATTCAGTCGGCTATCATCGAGGCTACCATTAACAAAGACATTCTGATGGATACGCCGATAAGTAAACCAGCTTTACTTCGGCAGACCTTTGAGTTGGGTGCTGCTTATTCGGGCGAATTGCTTTCGTTGAACAAGATGTTAGGTTCGCTTCAAGATGCAGGGAACACGGTGACATTGGCAGGCTATATCAATCTGTTGGATGAAAGCGGATTGCTTTGCGGGCTTCAGAAATTTAGCGTGGCTATGGCAAGGCGGCGTGCTAGTATTCCTAAGTTGCAGGTATATAACAATGCCTTGAAGATGGTGTATAGCCCGTTGACCTTTGAACAAGCCATTCTCAACCGTAAGGCATGGGGACGAATTTTTGAATCGGGTATCGGTGCCTATTTGGTAAGCCAAGCCTTTGTGTATCGTTTTGAAGTGTACTATTGGCGTGAACGGGATGATGAAGTCGATTTCGTTTTGCGCAAGAAAGGTTCGGTGGTCGCCATTGAGGTGAAAAGCAATGCGGAGAAGCGGACGGACGGGTTGGATAAGTTTCGTAAACTTTTCAATCCGCAAGCTGCATTTATTGTAGGTGATGGTGGCATCAGTGCGGAAGATTTTCTTTCGATGGATGTGAGGAAACTCTTCTGAGGAGGTTAAGCCTTCAAGTCAATGAATTAAGAATAATAAAAAGGAAAAACTATGGATACATTAAGTTTCACGAAAGTAAAATCATTGTTCATCCTAACTTTAATACAAAGAGACGATGGACAAAAGAAACAAACTTTGGAGACGCCAACAAATGGCGCGTGTGTTTAAGGCTCGCATGATTCTTTATGCAGCTTATGGAATTCCTGTTATCCGTGAGGATGGAAGTATAGACAATCATCCACATTGGTTCGAACTGGCAAAGGACAAATGGGCAAAGGTTTATCAAACCACAGGAACTCCGTGTAGTTGCTGGATGTGCAGAGGAGAAAAGTACAATCGTAAAGAATATAAAAAGGAAACTTTGCGCATTATCCGGGAGTCAATGGAGTAGAAATTGGGAAAGCCATTCTTTGTGTATCTAAGCAGGGAATGGTTTTCTTTTTTAGTTACCTGTATTGGTGATAGATTTCTGAAAGCATATCATAAAATCCCCAACCACAGTTGCTGGCATTATCAAGCAATTTCTCTATCCGTTCATAATATTGCGCCAATAAACCATGCATGAAAATAAACTTCATGGCTTTGTCGAAGTTGTTTTCCAAAGTAATGTAATATTGCTCCCACATGTCGCCAAAAGTCACGGTATATTCGCACCCCTGTTCGATGTAGAAAAGCATTAGGTCTGCGACATAAGTCGGTTCAGTTTTCAGTTTTTGGAAATCAGAGATGACTTTCCGGCATTTGGCGAATGAGGGCTTTTCCGAGAAACCACGGGTAGAGAAAAATTCCTGCCGGATGGCTTTCTTGCATTTCTCCAATTCGGCATTGCTGTCGGGAGTGAGATAGAACTCCAGATAGTCCTTGGCTTCTTTACGTGCGTCATACAGTTCAAGCATCACTTCTATGACTTGTTCTTTGGATAGTGTTTGAAGGTATTTCTTCAATTTTGCTTTTGACATACTTGATTTATTTTAAGGATTGATTGTGATTCATGAGTTTTTCCACGAGCGGCACATAATACTCCCGTACTTCTTCCGCCGTAGGTGTATGCCCACCGGGAAAATGATAGGCGTGCGTATAGTGTTGCAGGAACAACGGTTCAAAATGTGCCAGATGGTCATTCTCCCCAAACAATCCCCAAATGCGGTCGGAGAGTTTTGGGTGTGAATTGCCCCACTGGTGAGCTTGTACTTCGGCAAATTCGTCTATCAACAGTTGGTCTATTACGAGTTTCTGGTGCCCATCTGCCCGTAGCGATTTATATTCATGCGCTCCGATGCGTTCAATGAGAAAGCGAGTCATTTCTAAGTAAGGATTGCCCAATAAGGCAGGTATTCCCAAACGTGATGCCACTATCTGTGGAACAGAACCCACAAAGCAGCCGTCAGCAAACAAGTAAAGATAAAACCTAACCCGTTTGAAATGAGCGGTTTTTCACTATTCTGCCAAATGCCGGAAACGCAACGGAGTGCGGAATATTGAGCCATTTCAGTTACCAAGCCGTTAGCCGTCAGTTACCGAAGCAAGGACAGGTAACGCACAGAAAATGAAATTGTTGCAAGCCCGTGCCGATTGCGCCGATACGCACCGTTCTGCAAATCAATGGACGCTTACTCATAAGTTAATTTTGCGACAAAAACAGTAAGCGTATGAAAGTAGAAAAATTCAAGGTGCTGCTCTACCTGAAAAAGAGCGGAACGGACAAGTCGGGCAAAGCCCCGATAATGGGAAGGATAACGGTGAACCGCACGATGGCGCAGTTCGGATGCAAGCTGTCATGCAAGCCGGAGTTGTGGAACGCACGGGAAAGCCGTCTGGACGGCAAGAGCCGCGAAGCGGTGGAAACCAACGCTAAACTGGACAAGCTGCTGCTTGCGGTCAATGCGGCGTTTGACACGCTGGTGGAACGTGGGCAGGACTTTGACGCAACGGCGGTCAAGGACTTGTTTCAGGGAAGCATGGACACGCAGATGACCCTGCTGAGAATGACCGACCGCATCTGCGAGGACTTGAAGTCGCGTATCGGCATCGACCGTGCCAAAGGAACCTATCCCGGCTATTACTACATGAGAAGGACATTGGGCGAGTTCATCCTGTGGCAGTTCAAGACGAAGGACATCGCTTTCGGGCAGCTTTCCGAACAGTTCATCCACGATTACCAGAATTATGTCATGGACGTGAAAGGCTTGGCGGTGGACACCGTGCGCCACTATCTTGCTATCTTGAAAAAGGTATGCCGCATCGCCTACAAGGAGGGGTATGCGGAAAGATGTCATTTCGCCAATTTCACCTTACCGCAAAAGACAGAGCGTACACCGAGGGCGTTGAGCCGTGAGGACTTCGAGAAGATACGCGATGTGGAGATACCCGCATGGCGCACCACGCACATCCTTGTACGTGACCTTTTCCTGTTTGCCTGCTATACCGGAACCGCCTATGCGGATGCGGTGAGCGTCACAAGGGACAATCTGTACACCGATGACGAGGGATGCCTTTGGCTGAAATACCGCCGCCAGAAGAACGAGCTTCGGGCGAGCGTGAAACTGCTGCCGGAAGCCCTCGCCCTGATTGAGAAGTACCATGATGACAACCGCCCGACGCTGTTCCCGATGGTATACCATCCGAACCTCCGCCGGCACATGAAATCCCTTGCCGTCCTCGCAGGGGTAAGCAGCACCTTGTGCTATCATCAGGCACGTCACTCCTTCGCCTCGCTGATTACGCTGGAAGCCGGAGTGCCGATTGAAACCATCAGCCGGATGCTGGGTCATTCCAACATCCAGACCACACAGGTCTATGCCCGTGTCACTCCGAAAAAGCTGTTTGAGGACATGGACAGATACATCGAGGCGACCAAAGACTTGAAACTTATCCTTTAATCCTAAAACATTACATCTATGCGCAGTACATTTTCCATATTACCGTACATCAACCGTAACAAGGTAAAAGCTGACGGCACGACCGCCGTCCTCTGCCGCATCACCATAGACGGCAAGAGTTCCACGATAACCACCGGCATCTATTGCAGACCGGAGGACTGGAACAGCAAGACAGGCGTAATTCGCACCGTCCGCGAGAACAACCGCTTGCAGGAGTTCAAGAAGTCCGTTGAACTTGCCTATGAGGATTCGTTGAAGAAACAGAACGTGGTGAGTGCGGATATACTGAAGAATACGTTGGCAAGGAAAGCCGTCATCCCCACCAGGCTGTTGCAGATGGGCGAAAGGGAGCTTGAACGGCTGCTTGCCCGCTCAAAGGAGATAAATTCCACATCGACATGCAGGAACTCAAAGTATTATCAGAAGTACCTGAAAGATTACCTCACATCAACGGGTAAGGAGGACATCGACTTTACCGACATCACGGAGGAGTTCGGCAGTTCCTACAAGGCTTTCATGAAGCGCAACAAGAATTTCAGCGCACAGCAAATCAACAAGTGCTTGTGCTGGCTGAGCAAGCTGGTGTACCTCGCCGTGGACTACGAGATACTCCGCGCCAACCCGTTGGAGGACATGGAATACGAGAAGAAGCCCGCGCCGAAGCACAGGCATATCAGCCGTGCGGAACTGAAAGCCATCCTTGAAACACCCATGCTCGACCCGTTGCAGGAACTTGGGCGCAGGGCATTTTTGTTTTCAACGTTCACTGGCTTGGCGTATGTAGACATCATGCTGCTCCATCCGCACCATATCGGCACGACGGCGGACGGCAGGCGTTACATCCGCATCAACCGCAAGAAGACCAACGTGGAGGCGTTCATCCCCCTGCACCCGATAGCGGAGCAGATACTCGACCTCTACAACACGACCGACGACACAAAGCCCGTGTTTCCGCTTCCAAGCCGTGACGAGATGTGGTTCGAGATACACGAGTTGGGCGTGGCGATAGGACGGAAAGAAAACTTGTCCTACCATCAAAGCAGACACTCGTTTGGAACTTTCTTGATTTCGGAGGGCATACCCATCGAGAGCATTGCCAAGATGATGGGTCACTCAGGTATAAGGACTACCCAGCGGTACGCGGAGGTTACTGACAAGAAGATTTCAAAGGACATGGACAACCTGATGGCGGTCAGAATGATGTACGGAACGGGCAAATGGTACAAAAGACAAGAACTGCCAAAAGAAACAAACATTGATAATGAATAATATGAGGCATGACAATGGAACGGGGAATAATCACAATCACAGAAAACGGGGCGGTTGCCATGCCGACCGCTCCCGTCTGGATGACGCAGCAGGAAATGTCCGATGCGTTCAATGTGTTCGGCTGCCACATCCGCAAGGCTGTCCATGCCATATACAAGAATGGCGAATTGTTGGAAAGCGAAACGAAGCGGTACATCAAACAGGACAACGGGATAAACTACGATGTTTACAGCCTTGAAATGGTGATAGCCGTTTCCTTCAAGTTAAGAGGTCGGGAAAGCATGGCTTTCAGACGGTTTATCATGGGCAGGCTGACCATGAACAACAGACAGCCCGTCAACCTTTTCTTTTCGCTCTCCCCGTCGCGTGGAAAGAGAGCGGGAAATTGAGCAGACCTCAGACGGCGTAACACTGTTTTACAGGGAATTCCCGTCAGCCTACCTGAACGCTTCCCGGTAATTGGCGGCAAGCATCCGTTCGATGTCCGATTCCTTGTACAGAATCTTGCCGCCCAACTGGTAATAGGCGATTATGCCGTTGTTGCGGTAGTCCTGCAAGGTGCGTCGGCTCACTTTCAGCCGTGCCGACACCTCCTTGTCCGTCAGGAAGCGTTCGCCGCCCAATATCGGACGGCTGTTTGCCATAAAGTTCTCGATACCGTCCAGCAGACGGTCAAGGCTGTCGCCGAACTCGACGACAAGCGCATGGTTCTTGGTAATCATTTCACTCATTGTTACGTTGGATTTAGTGGTACATAATAATCAAACGGCTTTGTCTGCCAGCTTACCTTCAACGGGCTTGACGATGCGCAGCATATCCTCCGGTCGGTAAAACACCTTGTGGTTTATCTGCGAATAAGCCAGTGTGCCGTTGTCACGCAGGGTCTGCAAGGTGCGCGGACTGATGTTCAACTGTTGGCAGACCTCTTGGTTGTCCATCCAGCGGTTTAATGACTTGCCGCCTTGCTTGGCAAGGAGTTCGTTCACACGGTCTGAGAAGCGGCTGAACTTTGCCGCCATTTCTTCAAACGCCTCTTTCTGAAAAATCAATACTTCCATTGTCAATACTGTTTTTAATGTTGATACTCGGTTTTGGACGCAAAATAAATGGGTATCGTGCATCAAACAATAGGTTGGCACAATCGTGGCAGCTTGTGGCAGGGAGTGGCGTTGTTCGTAATCTAAGAGATATGGATTTTTAGCGAAAAAATGCTACCATATAATAATTCTGAACTTGCTATAACACAGCAATATTACTATCTATTTGAAATCTATATCCGACTTATGCCTTTATATTTCAATCAGGTTCGGGAGGTTAAAGTTTGTATAATCTTCATTCATAATAGATCCATTTGAGAAAATGGTTGGACCATCTTCCTTCACTCCGTGTTGTTTATGGATATGGCCAAACAGATGTAAACGGGGTTTTATTTCTTTTATCCTCGCCAAAAGTTCTGTCGAACCATAGTTTAACTCATCGTCAAAATCAAGAATACCATAGGGCGGGCAATGGGTAATCAATACGTCAGTATTGGTAGGTACGGCTGCATAGTTGCGACTCTGACGGTCAGAAATACAATCTTCCATGAACATGGGAACACCATAGAATTTAACTCCATCAATAACCACACCGGAATTACATAGATAATGTACATTCTTATCCAGTCCATCTATCTTAGATCCGTATAGGCAGGCATCGTGATTGCCACAAATAAAAATCTTGTGAGGGTAAGGAAGGTCGCAAAACCAATTCATGAAATCAATGGCTTCTTGCTCGCTTCCATTCATGGTAAAATCTCCTGAATGTATAAGGATGTCAGCATCGGGCAGCTGTGTGAGCTGCCGATGCTGACTGTGAGTGTCAGAGATGTGGAGAAAATTAATTGAGTTGGTCGGCATTTCCTTTTGAATTTCTATAACGGTCTATACATTGGTCCATCTTCTCAACCAAATCCTTTTCATCCTTTATCTCGCTACCATTAATGGTCAGGTTGTTGTTTTCTTCATAAAGGCGTTTATTGTCCTCATACAGGTCAATCCAATTCCAATGTTGCCAACGGAACGCATACTCTGCATCATCAACATAAATGAAATGGATATCCCATCCCCAGAAAAAATCACACCCTTCAATCTTCTGGTTGGTGTAGATCTTGCCAAGCTGTTTGTTGGACAGGTCAATGCACCCGCCGTAAAGGGTTGACAATAGCTTGTTACGCTTGTCAGCGATTATGTATTTCTTCCAATCAGCTTTTGCGTTGTAGGGATAGAGAATGTAAATGTCGTTGTCCCTGTAGTTCAAATGACATCCTCTCTCAATATAGTCCAATAAACCGGATATCACAAGTTCTTCTTGCACAGCCTTTTGCTTTCCTTCGAATGATGAGTGGTAATCAGGATTAACCTCGAAACTGGAAGAACACAACATTTCATCGATTGGGCAACTCCACTTGTCATCTAACAAATTAGAACGCCAAGACGATTGCGTACTATCAAAAGTAATCCCCCAAAACATATCCCATTCTGTAAATTTACTAATAAAATACCGCAATAAAGTGGATTTGTTCTTGTAAAATCCTTTTTCGCCGAATAGAAACTGAGCATTTCTCCATTTTGTCGCAAAATTATTCCACTCCCATTTATTGTTTTTATTTCTAAACAGAAATCGGATTGCACCATTGAAAAAGGCATATCCTTCTGCTTCCGATATAGCCGACTCCCAATTCCATTCTTTATCGTCACTCCAATCAGTAGGCCGCTCGGGTAGTTGCGCTTTCTGAGGTTTAAGTATTTGCTTGGCTTTCGCTATTTCCTCTCCTAATTGTTCAGGAGACGCTTTTGATTGTATTTTGAAATCTTCGCTTGCCAAATATTCATAGATGTTTTCCACGTGTTTGCTCAATTCATCTATTAATTTCAGACGAGCGGCCATTGCGTCAACCGTATTTATCGTGGTGTTCTCCGCTAAATTGCACACCACTCTCATCCACCTTCTGAAGCGACGCTCATTGAACGCTGTGCAGGATTCCAAATACCGGCATATCCCGAAGAACACGACCCTCTGCGTTTGAGTGAGCGTGGAAATAGTGTTCTCAGTGTATTTGGGAATGAAATCAAACTTCTTGAACCACTTTGGCAGATACGCACAGACATCTTCCTTGACTCCTGCTAAACGCTCAAAAAGGGAACTTAGATTCTCCAAAAATTCTGGCTTTGAGAGGATGGAAGAATAGATGCTAAAGCCATTATCATAGCGAAGCGATGAATCGTCTGATTCCGTTCCATATAGTTTCCATTCTTTTGATGTGTCCTTTGCCTCATTATATATGATAGCGCAATTCAAGAGATATCTGTTTAGGAAAGCAAAGAAAATCCTGTCAATCTCTCCATTACTGTCGCGGTTCTTCCAAAAGACATCCGTCCATTCAGTGTCGAGTTTTGTAGGAATGCCTTTTTCGGTATTAAGAAATCTTCCCCAAGCATCATCCTCTTTTGCCTTTTCTTCAATGTATCCGATAAAATCAGCCTTGAAATTCTCGAATGAAGTGAGTTGCTTACCACGAGCGTTCATTTTGATGTACAAGTCATCCGTTAGCTTGAAGTCTTTAAGATTAAGATAATAAAACACGATAGGTGCATTTTCAGAAGTCAAAGCTTTCCAATAATGTTCAAAGCTCTCTTTGTTTGCGTCAAACAATTCTTCCAAGCCATCAATAATATCGTTACCTTGTTTGTTGTTAATCTTTGTGCCGCCAATCATTCTCAACATTGATTGTATGGTTGGGTCTTGCTTCCAGGAAGAGTAAAACCAAGTACGGCTGGTTATGAAATCCACAATTCCTATGTTGCCGTCATATTCTTCAAAATTTTGGGGTATGCATAGGTTTCTGCAAAACTCCCTTGAAGATATTCGCGTCTCGTATGTGAAATTTCTCAGCCTTACAGAGGCTTCTTCGAGCTTGCCAGCCCTGAGTGCCACGTACCAATGAAGCAGCCATAGCGTGGTAAGCCTTTGTTGACCGTCAAGTGGAGATAGTTTGCCTTCGTCTTCGGAACCATAAACAAAATCAAGTTTCAATGCAGATTCCGGCAATTGATAGTCTAATGCCTGCTTTAGATTCCCAAGGAAATTATTGCGCAAGTATTCTTTGCCCAATCTGCCCTGTGCATAGTCGCGTTGTATTATCGGAATTTCTATTTGGTAATTGCCGATAAATTTCCAGAATGAAGTTGCTTCGTTTGTCATTGTTTGTCCTCCTGATCGTTTTGGTCAAGCTTTTCCAGGCATGAGTCTATATTGTTTTTGTAAGCTTCAGCATCGGCTTTTGTCCAATAGTTATTGTCACCGATTGTAGTTGAGTAATATTTCAGGAACACCTGTTTCGTGCAAGGCGGAACAAAAGAGGAAGTGGCAAACTTACTCTCTTTGTCTACTGCGAGCCTCCCGTCTTTCAATAGCTTCGGTATTGGTATCAGTCTGCCCTGATCCTTACCAATAATGACACGACGTTTCGCAGAAAAAATGGCGTTACCATAACTCCTATTCGTTGATGAGTCAAGCAGGGTGTAATTCCATATTCTGTTCTTTTCTTCTGGCGTCCAGACCTCAAGATCTTCATTGAAGTTCGCCTTTATTCTCTTGAAAAGTTCGTCTTTAGTCTCTTTGTCCTCGTTGTCGAAATATTCGTTTATGACTTTCTGCGTATCTTCGTCGGCACTTAGATAGACATTGACAAGCCATTCTTTACGCGTATCGTCATCTTCTTCCGAGTTGCTCGTGCTGGAATTGATGTGTTCCACATCCCAACCTTCCAACTTATACAGGTGGAACGGGAATTTGTAAAATGTCCCTATCTTGTATTTATTATTACCTTGTTGTGCCTGGTTTTGATTTATCACAGTCTGTATGTTGTGGAACAGCAATAGACGACAGCATTTGCGCTTGTCGCTTCCATCATCTTTGTATTGGTAGTCTGTGCCATTATTGCCTATCGTTCTCTTGATTTCGTCTTTCAGATAACACACAAACTCTTTCTTGTCCTTCTTCGCCTTCCATGAGTTTACAAGTTGTTCAATGGAAATGGAGCCTACCGCAAGGAGGAAACCTACGTAATGGTAAAGTACCAAGTCATCATACCATTCATTAAACGTTTGGAAATAGGATTTTACTATCTGCCAAGCTCTTTCTGTTTTCTGTAATTGGGTTTCTTCGTCATTATTCCCATCTTGGTGTGAGGACTTAAAGTATTCATAAAAGTATCGGAATGTCCTGTATTCGTCAGAACCAATAATCTTTCCCTTTTCATCCTCTTTATTGAGTTTTTCAATATTAAGCGCATTTCTGCTGCAAATCAAATCGAAGATGAAGTCTATACGCGTCGGACGATCATAACCCTTGTCGTGCAGGAATAGCCAAAACTCGTCGCTTTGCAGGGTATATTCTATCTTATCCCATTCGCTTGCGATTTCTTGTTGCCTCAATCTTAAACTGTCGGTCGACTTTCCTGCAAAATTAGATCTGTTAAGGAACAATGCCTTTATCAGCTCTGAATTGGTAAGGGCTATTTTGCCGATGTTCAGTCGGGTGAACACCTTTATGGGGTCTTCGTCAACAGATTCATACCATATAAAATTAACTTTGTTTTTCAGCTTGTCCAAGAATGCCCCTTTGTCAAAGTCAGGCTTGAGCCATTCGTTCACGGTTTTCCTGGCTTGAGCCATATAATAAAAGTCAATGTTGTCCCTTTCATCATATTTATCCATATTGAGAAGGAATTCCCTGCTTTTAGCGCGAGTTGCGTATTCCAATGAATAAGACTCATCGGAGTCAAGGCATCTGAGAATAATGTATATAGTGGTAAGTCGCTGTTGCCCGTCTATAACTTCCCACTTGCCAACGCTCTTATTGAGAATTTCCCTTATCGCTGAAAGTTTATTCCTTTCATGTATTTTTGCCACAATATCATTTTCGTTGCGCAGTCTCACTACCAATGGTTGCAAGCAATAGAATCCATCCTTGCTGGCATCGAACTCGTTGATGTCGTTGAGCAAGTCCTTCACTTGTTGGCGTGTCCACCTGTAGCCGCGCTGATAATTCGGGATGAAAAAGCTCAAGCCTGAAAGCTCTCCTATTGTTTTCAACCCAATTTGATTGTCGTTACATTGTTGTCCCATAATATTCGTAATTTTATAATTTTCCACTATAGTATTTCATTTCCTCTAATCCACAAAGTCCGAAGTCCTTTATTTCTCTCAGAAACAGCCGTGCACACATCTCCGCGTCATCTCCTGCCCGGTGATGCCGTCCGTAGGGAATCTTAAACTGGTCGCAAAGGTAATCCAGACTATTGCAACCGAAGTCATAGAGCTTGCGGGCGGCACGCAGGGAGCAATAATAAGTAATGTCAGGCTTCTCCATGCCGTATAGTTCCAATGAATGACGGATGCAACCGACGTCGAAAGCGGCATTGTGAGCCACAAGTATAGGAATATCTTTAAGGTATTCACTGATTTCCGCCCATACTTCCGGAAACTCTGGAGAGTCAACTGTATCATTCGGGCGGATGCCGTGTATCTGCATGTTCCAATAACTGTACCTGTTTCCTTGCGGACGGACAAGCCACGAACGGGTCTTGGTCACCTCACCGTTACGCACCACACAGATACCGGCTTCGCAAATGGAAGCACGTTTGCCTGTGGCCGTTTCAAAATCTATGGCTATGAAATTTATTCCTTGCATGGCTTGCCCTCCTTCTTTTCTGTATAAAAGTCCAATATGTTTTGGGCGAAGTTGCGCATCTCGTCACGTACCGATTCCGGCTCCAATACTTCCACTTGGTCGCCTTGGGCAAGCACCAACTGATAGAAGTCGAAAGTTGGTTTTAGGTGGTATTCAAAGAGAGTCGATTCGTCATCACTTCCAATCTCACGCTGTGATTCATGCAAAGGCAATGTGCGCAAATAGTCCGCAAAACCATTGTATGCCCGAAGAACAATCTTTTGAGACGATTCGTTAGAAGTGATTATGCCACAACATCCTTCAAAATAGCTGTGTACATCGAAGTTCTTTTTCATCTTGAACGTCCGTCCCGTATCTTGAATGTCTGAAATACGGTCGAGGGCGTACACCAAATACACATCACTTGGCTTGACGCCTTGTTCTTTATTCCGCTCGGAGTAATAAGGACTGCGCGCCACCACATACCAACGGCGTTTCACCACTTTCAAGAAGTAAGGCTCAATGTCGAATGTGCTGGGTTCCGGTTTGCCGAAGCCTTGGTGCGTAATGCTCAACACATGGTTACGACGCATGGCATCCGCAATGCAGGTCAGCCAGGTCTGTCCCGAAGGGATTTCCTCAAAGATAATCCGGTCTTCCAGCTTGTTATCCGCTTGTATCTGGTTCAATGTGGCGTATGAACTGATAAGCCAGCTGCGCAGATTATTGCCCTCTATGCGTTCCGGCTCGTCAATATAATAACGGTATCCGTCCTTCCGGTCACATTCTATATATACATCAAAAATGTCTTTGATGGCTTTCTTATGGTTATGAAAGGTCTTCAAAGGCAGTTCCTCGCCATAGCCTAATCCACTTTCCTGCCAAAGTTCATTGATTTCCTGAAACGTCAGCCGTTTGTATCTGCGCAAGATGTCCATCAGCCATACGTATCGTCCAAAAAGATTTGCTGCCATATTGCTGTCATTTAATGGTTATGCCACAAAGTTACGCATTTCCTTGTGCCAAATCGTAGCTCAATATTAAATTTTCTCTTTTTCCTGCATTTCTTTTTATGATATGCCGCGTTTTGGCATTTAACGCTCTTTACTTTGCAGCAGAATGAATGATAAACTTCTAAACATTAACGTATTATGGTAACAAAGAATTTAAGCAACGATTTTATGGCGAAAGTATTGGAAGATGCCGCTTGGAAGGAACTTTCGGGCGACTTTGCTTGGAACGAGCAACTGCTGGAGAAATACAAGGACAAGGTGGAATGGAAAACGGTTTCCGGCAACCGTACCATCCTTTGGACGGTCTCCATGCTTGAGAAATTTAAGAACAGAATTGACTGGGAAGAACTTTCCGGGTCGAACAATGAGCACCTATTTACGGCAGAAAACTTGGAGAAATACAAGAACTATTGGAACTGGCGGGAATTATCCCGTAACTCCGATCTGATTCTGACTTCGGAACTTTTGGAGCAGTTTGCCGACTGCTGGGACTGGAATGAAATTATTGATTGTTACGGCAGGGAAGGTTTGTTCAGTGCGGAGTTCTTGGAAAAGTATCAAGACCGCATTCCCGCTTCCTCTTTGCAACGCTCCCGCTTGTGGGACAAGCTGGTTGAGTATGAAGCAAAACGGTTGAAAGTACAGATTCTCTCTTGATGTCGGTTAATTGACTCCGCAAAAAGGTTGCCCAAAGACTGGATAGTAAGGGTAACCTTTTTAATTTTACCAACATAAATCACCATTAATGCCCGTAAAAGCATGAGCCACATGTGAAGCCTCATCGTCTTTTCCTTGATGGCTTAACGCATTCCACACCCCTGTTACGACTCTGCATGGACCACGACCATTTGGCGAATATTGCCAATTACCTTCTCTAAAACATGGAACTTGATTTAATATCGAGGAGGTAAGTAACCTGGCAGTCATGGTTGCCCCATATTTACGAAGCTCTAATGCGATTCCTGTTATGATTTCCTGAGCCAGTTCGTTATATTCTTCAGAGGATTGTGGATGCTTATTCATGGCTATCTGATTAGCCAAATCACAAAAGCGTGAATAGTCTGTCGTCTCGTCATAATGAGGAAAATGTCTGAAACGTTTAAATAACTTATGGCTTGCGAGAGCATCACAAACTGCTTGTGCAAAATCTTTTTTGTCTATAATACCTCTTGTCATATAACTTGAATGCCAACAATGCAGAATAACAACGCCTTTATGAATATATTCATGCAAGAATCCATCTTTACCCCATTTGTTAATTGGCTTCAAACCGTCAACGGGTCTATAACTGTCATAGGACTTTTCATTTCGGTATAAATATAAAATAACCTGTGGTTTAAACACGTCTATGAAATTGTCTATATTCGTAATTCCAGCATCAAAAGCTATTTCTTGGATACTATTCATTTCATCTGGAGTTATTTTACTTTGATCGACACCTCCTGAATCGTAAGTTTCAATAGCATGGCAATTATTCCATGCGATACTATTGATGATGGGGGAATCTTTTTCAAGCACACTATTTACGTCAACATCATACATCAAAGCTAATACTTCAGCGAAATATTGCCAAAATGTATTGCGCCATTCAGAAGGCCCTTCCGTGCGGAAATAGGTTTCTGAGTAAGAATTTATACTTTTCCCTTTTTCGAAATCTTTTAGATTTTCATACAAAGAATCTCCCCACCCATAGGTTTCTTTCCCCATTATTGCAATCTTAACCAATGAATCGGCATAATATTTACCACAGGATGGAACAAACAGTTCCGGTATTGCTTTTAAGCATTCGTCAGAGACATGAAGTTCATTTAATTTCTCAAAAAACATACGGCACAAAGGCTCGTATATAAGATTGCGCTGTTTCTGAATATGTTTATCTAAATCTTTCATTTCTATTGGTATTAGAGAATTCATACAATAAATGCAAATATAGGCAATTCCTTTTGTATGAACAAATAATGACATGAGAAAAAACGGGTATTTCTTCAATGTTACCGGCATCCCTTACAAAACCGATTTGGAAGAGCAGTCTCTATTATTGTATTACAGTCTGTTCAACAACAGCCTAACTTTAACATCCTGTCTGCTACTTTCATAAGTTGATGTACCAAACAGGATATCGTCATAACCCAAATGTAAGCGTATCGCTTCATTGAACCGATTGAGTTCAGGCTTTGTCAATGGATAACAAGTAGGAACTATTATGAAGACAATGGCATTATTATACTTTTCCAAAGTTAAGTATTGGTATTTGGTTATTGACTCTAAAATATAGTCCAAACGTCCATAAGTTCCGCTTGTGATGGACAAGTAATCGTATTGTCTTCCATACTCAATGTGAAGCAGGAAATCCACATCACTTCTCTTGAAACTACTTCCTTCGGCGGAAAGCTGTGTTATCAGGTTCTCGCGTGCAGCCATCCGTTTCAAATATTCCTCCCGTTTGTCCTGACGGTATTCCCGTTTCCGCTTGGAGCGGTTCTTCCGCTCGTTGAACAAGTAACGAGTGCTTTGCCGGGTAGTGTACCGTTCTCCGTTTTCTCCTCGGCAACGAAGCCGCCGTGGAGTTTGATGCTTCCAAATGCTTTCTTCCAGCTTGTCCAAAGCAATTTCATATTGGTTGGCTGGCTTATGGTGATTAAACCTCCGATTAAAGGTTTCTAATTGTTCTTGTGGGGAAAAACCCCAATAAGTGATTTCCCACAAACAGTGCATAGCAAGTTCTTCATTGGTGAGGTGTATGTCATCGGCAACCACAACATCCGCAGCCAAATCTTCCTCCCAACTGACTTCATGCATGGGATGCACTCTTATCCATTTTTCTTCTCCCTCCATTTCTCCACCGCTCCAGCTTACATGGATTTCATGTGGTCCATTTTTGGCAGGAGTCATGCGGCGCAAAATATCGTATGCCTCGCGGAAAGCATAAATGTTATCCAGATGTTCCGGCTCAAACTTCTCCAAGTGGGGACGAAGGCTGTCAAAATCTACTTTCATTACCAGTTCTTTCAGTGTCATAAGCAAATAGTTTTGCGCAAAGGAAGTGTTTTTCTGTGCCAAAATAAAGCACAGGGTTGATATTTTTTTGCTTATGCCTCAATTCGGCACACACCTTCTCTTATTTTTGCACTTGTAAACTCTAAATAGGTGAAAACAATGAGAAACATTCAGAATCACGACGTGAAGATATTCACGGACAACATCGAAACAACTGCCATTGAACAGATAGAACGGTTGCTGACCATCCCCGCATTCGGCGGTTGCAAAATCCGCATCATGCCTGATGTTCATGCAGGGGCAGGCTGTGTCATCGGCTTTACAGGTGACTTGGGAGACAAGGTTATCCCCAATATCGTAGGTGTGGACATCGGTTGCGGCATTCTTGTGCAGCCGTTCACCTGCATGAAAGAGATAGATTACCACGCCTTGAATGAGTTCATCCTACATCACATCCCGTCAGGACGCAATTATCGGGACAACAAGTATGCAACACTGTCACAAAAGTATATGGATGCTTACCGCGAGAGCAAGGACCTCATCAAACAGATGTGTTGCTACCGGGAATTGAAAGAGACGAAACGCCTCAATCTCTCCATCGGTTCGCAGGGCGGAGGCAACCATTTCATTGAATTGGATAAGGATGAAAGCGGTCTATTTTATTTGGTTGTGCATACCGGAAGCCGTAATCTGGGCAAACAAGTTGCCGATAATTACCAGAAGTTAGCCGTGAAATGCCAGTCCGGTTGGGCGGAACTGATGGAGGAACAGAACCGTCTGATTGCGGAATACAAGCAGGCCGGACGGAAAGATGAGTTGCAGGACGTTATCCGCGAACTGCACAATTCATTCAAGATGCGTAAACCTACGATACCGCCCGATTTGTCCTACTTGGAGGGCACCTATCGGGAAGACTACCTGTACGACATGCGCCTCTGCCAGCAATGGGCAAAGATAAACCGGCGCATGATTACGGGGCTTATCATGGATTACCTTATCCGTCAGGGATATGCCGACATGCGTGAAGACAACCTTCAGTTTGAAAGCATCCATAACTATATTAGCGATGATAACATCATCCGTAAGGGTGCCATCTCTGCCAATGCCGGAGAAAAATGTATCATCCCGTTGAATATGCGTGACGGTTCTCTCATCTGCATCGGTAAAGGCAACGAAGATTGGAACTGCTCTGCTCCCCACGGTGCAGGCCGCATCATGAGCCGAAGTCAAGCTTTCCAGAACATCAGTTTGGATGATTATGCCCGCTCTATGCAAGGCATCTATACAGAATGCGTGAACGAAGAGACCAAGGACGAGTCGCCGATGGTGTATAAGCCAAAGGACGAGATTATCCGCAATATCAACGATACTGTATCAGTGGTGAATGTCATTAAACCGGTGTATAACTTTAAGGCGGCGGAGTAAGCCACCCATTGGAAATGAATAGGACAAGAAGTATGACGGATTTTCAACAAATTTTCAATGTATTTGAAGACTATAGCTTGGCACTTTCCATGCTCGATGATTACGATCATCAACGGATGTCCCGACCGCAGGGATGTAAAGGCACATACGTTCTTACCTACGAAGAGTGCCGAAGCCTGATTGACACAATGCGTTTCAGCTGCGAGTCGGACTTGTTCGGTCATGAAAAGGATGATTCATTCAGAGGCAGCATTGGAAACATTTACCAGAGTTTCGCAGGAAAGGATGTCTATCCATCGGTGGAAGAGAAAGCTGCCAATCTGCTTTATTTCATCACCAAGAACCACAGTTTTAACGATGGCAACAAGCGTATAACGGCAGCTTTGTTTCTATACTTCCTCAACCTCAACGGCATCCTGTATGACGGAAAAGGTCAGAAACGTATAGCCGACCATACGCTGGTTGCACTTACAATTATGGTTGCTGAGTCACGCATGGAGGAGAAAGAGATTATGGTCAGTATCGTCATGCACTGTATCGGATAATTTTTTCCTTTTTCTATAAATCCCATATAAGAAAATATGAATGTTCGTAATTTACCCAACCCGACCACATTGAAAATGAAGATATACTTCGTTTGCCGATGAAGTATATCTTCGTTGGCTGTTGTAGTATATATTAAACTGGCGATGAAGTATATCTTCGTTCTCAGAGGGTATACGAAATTCAAGGAAATACAACAAAGAAGAAGGTGCTAAAAATTGATCTGCACTTTCTTCTTTGCTATCTTCAAACAGCTTTATTCAATAGCAACATAACTTTTATTTGTTCACATTCATTATTCTCTACGACAGTACCGAACAGGATATTTTCATATCCCAACCGGTTATGCACCGCTTGACGGAATGTCTCCAGTTCTGTATTATCCGGCGGATAACAGGAAGAATAGCGGATAAATACAATCGCATGGTCATATCGGCTTAAATCAAGCTGTTGGTATTTTGTCATGGACTCAAGGATATAGTCCAACCGTCCGTTTGTTCCAAGAACAACGGAACAATAATCATACCGGATGCCATACGCAATATCGAACAAAAATTCCACATCGCTACGCTTAAAGCTGCTGCCCGGAATGGTAAGCATCTGTATGAGCGTTTCCCGTTTTGCCATGACCTCAAGATATTCTTCGCGCTTGTCTTGACGGTATTTCCGTTTTTTCTTGCTGCGGTTCATCGGCTTGTTACAAAACTTGAATGGGAAATGTGCAATGGTCAGCCGTGCACCGTCTTCATCCCTTGCACGGAACTTGCGAGGAGTCTGATGCTTCCACATGCTTTCTTCCAACTTGTCCAATGCCACTTCGTAACGATTCAGCGGCTTCCGCCTGCCGAACATCTTGGAGAATGTGTCTTCACGATCTACGGGTGAGAAACCATAGAAAGTGATTTCCCACAGGCAGCGCATGGCAAGTTCTTCCATATTGAGCTGCATGCCGTTGGGAAAAACAAATTCTTTAGCCAATTCTTTCTCCCATACATTATCGTCCAAGAAGTTTACCTGTGTGATTTTTGTTCCGTCTTCTCTTGTTGTCGTTATTATGGTAACTTCCCCTCTATAATCCTTGTCCGGTTCCATGTTCCTAAGAATATCGTATGCTTCACGGAAGGCATAGATGTTATCCAAATTCTTCTTTTCCCATTTCTCCAGATACGGGAGAAGGCTGTCGAAGTCAACCTTCATGATAAGTTCTTTCAGTGTCATTTTTGATGTCGTTTATTGTTAGTTGATAAGATTGATTCAGCGTAATGTTTTGTTCCGGTCGGAGAGGAATGGCAAGATTATAGTCTAGTAAGAATTTGTTGCCGGAGTTTAGTTCATCCCATGTGTCATACTCCACCGCATAAATGTCGTTCTCCCAACCAAAGAAATCACCGTCATATTCCTGTGCGAAGCGCACGGCATACATGGTTCCGCTGATAATGGGGCATTGCGCCACAATGACCGATTGGGTCAAAGCCACTTGCATACGGCATCGGGCAACCAGCCTCGTAGGGTTTGCCTTCATGCCGAACGGATGTTCGGACACGATAGTTCCACCTTTTGCCACGATTTCCTCCTGTAAGGTTTTGTTTACTTTTGGATGTGTGATGTCCAATCCGGAAGCGACAATGGCGATAGTCTGCCCCTCCGCATCAAGACAACCCCGATGCGCCGCCGTGTCGCATCCCAATGCAAGACCGCTGATTACCACATGGTCTTGCCCGCCTATCTGCTTGCCAAACCGATAAGCTGCGTCCAAACCTTCAGCATCGGCTGCACGGGCACCGATAATGGTCACTGTATCGTTCCGGTTGAGCAATTCCAAATTGCCTGATACATGAATGAGAGGTGGGGTGTCATTGCATAGATTCCTGAAATGGTAAGGATAATCGACTGCATAATACGGAATAGTGATAACTCCTGCTTTAGCCTGCCTGTCCAATATCCGTTTCGCTTTGTCAAGCTCACGAGTGGCTTTTGCTGCCGTCCTTTTTAGCTGTTCGTTAACTTCGGGATTAACTCTTTCTATTATTTGCCGGGAAGAATATCCCAGCAGTTGCAAGCAAAGCAATTCTTCCACTGAAAGACATGAGGCTTTCCATTCGGTTTCTTCTTCTTTCCTTTTCTCAATTCTTCCTTTCAGAATGTCTGGCAAATCAAAATCTTCCATAATAAGTTTTTGCTTGCAAAAGAAATCATTAAATGTGCTGAATTGAAGCATAGGCAAATTATTTTTCTGTTCTGCCACGATTTGGCATTTAGCGCGAATACCTTTGCAAAAAACAGAAGGTATGAACAAGACACCGGCATGGAAAGAAAAAGCGTGGAAAGCCAAATGCCACGAGGGATATGCGGAAGTATCGTATGAAGACGTATGGTCTTTGGACACACGTTTGGCAAGGATTATCGCCAACCATCTTCGGGCTTTCTTGAAGGCAGAAAAAGGGCCATACGGCGGTACACCGGGCAACATCATTGAAAAGCATGGAGAAGACAAAGGCTATGCGGAATGGCTGAACATCATCCGCAAGATGATTTATGCTTTCGAGGAGTACCAGCGTACAGACCAATGGAGCGAGGAAGATGCGGAGAAGCGGAAACGCATCCGTGAAGGCATGAAACTCTTCATCGACCATTACGGAGATTTGTGGATATAATAATTTTAATTTTTTGCAATATGACATTCAAAGATTTATTGGAACAATTCAGTTTTGACGAGATAGCCCCGGCGTTCAAAACTTTGTGGCAACGGAATGCGCCGGAACAGGCCGCACGACTTGACATGGAGGGCTGGCGAAAAATCTATCATTCGATACAGGAGATAAAACCGGTGCATTCCCCTTACTATATCCGTTTGGGGTATCGTTGGGAGGGTTGCATACCAATGGTGGACATGAACTGTTCTGTCTATGCAAAAGAAGACAATGCACTATGCTATCCCCTCTCGAATCACTCACATTGGGCAGAAAGTGTCGGTATGGAAATCGTAATAGGGGAAGACGTAAAAATCGCTCCGAAAGAGTTGGTTGCCGGATTGCTTTGGGAAATCACATACTATGGCGGTACGGAGGCGATGTCGAATGAAAATCAGGAACGTTTTTTTAATCGGAGTAGGAATGCCAATAAATAAACGAAGGGTATTTACCGCCATATTAATCGGATTGGCTATGGCCGTTGTGCTTTATTACATCGTCCACTCGTGTGGCGGCATGTCAGAAGAACGGTGGATAAGAATCTTTTAATTATCATTAAAATGGAAACAACCAACGAAATCTTTTTCAGCGAGCATGGATTGACCTCTACTTCGGCATCCCATCTGGCGGATATCGCACAAGAAGTCATAGCCGGTTGTGAGGCAAAACTGAAAAATTTGACCTTTGTCACTACAAAAGTCGATATTGTAGGCTCTGCTTCCGAATCGGGCAAGACCGTCAACATCGGCTATGATGAAAAAATGTTGGAGCAAGTGCGCCCGCTTTTGGAGGAAATTTCTTCTATGAACGCTTTCTGCGCTTGGATGAGGGAAGCGGTCAAAGCCAAAGACAAGGAACTGAAACGGGTTGCCAACCAGACTTTTGAGGAATGGTGTACAGACAAAGGGATTGAACTCCCTTCCAAACCGAAGTATCCGGAAGAGACCAAGGAAGCGGATATAATTTCGCTGCTGAACATCAAAGAACGTAACCGTTATTTCCAACTGGAAGCCGTGGCCGCTACCATTGGCAAATATATTCATCCGGGCGGCGCGTTCTCTGCTGCCCGTGAAGAATTGCAAAATAAAATGGTGAAACCTTATAGCACGGACGGCAATGGGAAAGACACGCTGATTTATGCGCATACTCCATCCGTAAACCCGCAAAAGGTGGAAGACGTGTTCTTTGAACTTCAGAAATGGCATCGCCAAAATGAACGTGAGCTGAACAGGATGAAGTTTGCCATCAAGAAACAAGCGGAAAAGAAGACCTTGGAGGACATCCAGCAATTCAAGCAGGCATTGGAACAGGAGAAACAGCGTCACATGCAGCTTTTTACCCAATACAAAGAGTGGCAATTGGAAGAACGGGAACGTATTTCCCGCTTGAAGATTGTGGTGCCGGAAGCCTTGCAAGATACTTATGAGAGATTGAATAAATTGGAAGAATAAAACAAGGTGTTGTGAACCTGCTTCTCAATGGAAGCTAATCATGGCTTTGATGGAACGGGAGCTGTCAGTCCTATTGTGTGTGAAAAGTACGAAGGTACAAGGTATGTCAAATAAAAAAAACGGCGGATGTAGCTAATGCCTGCATGATGCACATCCGGTCTGAGCCTTTGCCGTAGTCTTTGTCTGTGTCTTGATGTTCCGGAATGGACATCGTTCGGACAGCTCCGTTCCTAACTTGAAATATCTGGTCTGTATATGGAATCATTAAGAAATGCGATACAACATCCCAAAGAACCATTCACTCTTGTTGAGAAAATTAAGATATGCCTGTTGTCTGTCTTTTTGTGTATAGGTCTGATGGCTCATATTTGTATGAGAATGTTAGGAATAAGAAAAACATCAGCTTGTCATCCAATGTCTCTTGTCAGATTGTTTGGGAATAAACGGAGGAATTAGTGTCATCCGTTATTCAGGTTGCCCGACTTCGGAGGTGCAACCAGCGGCAAGGCTTTCGGGGAGTAACCCGAAAGGTTTCGAGTAACTCGAAACATACCTTGCTGCTGCCACTTTTCGGCAGTAACCGAAAAGCCTTCGGGTAACTCGAAGGACACCTTGCTGTGCTTTTGAGAGCACAAGAAATCCGTCAATAAACGGATTTGAACAAGTGTTGTAATTTCGGCTTTCAAAGCATCGTTTCCCGATGCCCAAACTGCCCAAAAGAAGAAAGGGAATGAGGGCGGTGTGCAAGCCTGCACTTTATTGAGCTTACAGAGAACAAAGCCGGATTTTCATCCTTCTGAGAAACAGACAATAGTGTCAATTCGATGTTGATATGTGCCAATCACAGCCAAAACAGACATTAGACCAATAAGGAAATGCTATTTTGGGCAAATACAGCCTCGCTTGTTTACAAGCTCAGCGAACCAATGGTTTGCTAAAACAATGAAGAACAGAACCCGACAACCAAGAAAGTAATTCAATGCAGATAGGAAGCAACATGGTTTCAATGATATGCTGGTTTGCTGTCGTGTTGTTGTGCAGGTTTACAACAGCGAAACTTCAAATAAAGGTATCAGCAATGGATTGTGGCTTTAGAGAGGTGGAGTTTGAATGATATAAATCGGTGGTACAAAATACATCCGTCTATCAACGTAGTAATAAAGCAACAAAAGAATGGTGCAATAAACAAAAGCGTATGGACATACACACACTGGCCTGCAAACCAGCTCGCGTTCCAACCTGCCTGCCGTCCTGCTTGCCTGCCGACTGGCCCGCCAGCTTACCTGCCTACCGGCACACTGGCAGACAGGCAAACCTTCCAACAGACTAATCCGTCAACAGAAAAGCTTAAATACAATTGAGGAACAGTATGAATTTAAACGCGGGTGCAGTGCTACTGATTTTTCATCACCAAGATGAGCAACTAATGGCAATAATGAAAAGATGTTTGATTTTCTCTATTTTTCAGAAGAATAACTTTGGTAATAAGGGATAAAAACACTACTTTTGCAAATAAGAAAAGCGTTCTTTTGATTGATGCAGAACATTGCAGAATAGAGAAGCCCGCTGGTTTCCAAATCGTTACCTGTCAAGCTGACAATCTTTGTAAGTCCCTTGTTTTCAATGAGTAAGACAAAGTAATATGTCTTGCGCAATGCTAAGAATGCTCCATTGCTGTTGCCAACCAGCACACATGGCTTTTCTTGCTTACAGATGTTCTCAATAAATGCCAATGCCTCTTTCGGATGCAAGGGTAGGTCAGGCGTGAGGACTTCTGCCTCGCCCGTAAATGCCTGCCGCAATGCTTGGGCAGGTATACAACTGCCCGAAGCGAAGAAACCATGTAAGAAAAGTATTTTCTTGGTCATCATTGTTCTTTTATAAATTCCCAATGCCCGTCTTTGTCCGATCCGATACGCTTGATTATCGTTCCATTCAATTTTTTGATGTGACGTGCTACGGTAGCCCGACCAATGTTCAGTGCTTTGGCATATTCATCGTAGGTATATTCCGGATGTGCCTTAATCAGGGTAATAAGCCGCGTTGCAGTATCATTTACAGTATCACTTTCACTGTTTACAGTATCATTTATGCTTTGCTGATACTGTAAAATCCTACTTTCAAGGTTGGTGATATGCTGGGCAAGCATGATATCTTGGATAATCGTGCTGTCTTCTTGCTCACGGCTATCAATCAAGGCTTGAATATATTCACCCTTAGCATCTTTCGTTACGATGGAAGGGATGAGTCCTAACTGTCTTTGTATGATGTTCATCAGAAGCCTTGTGGTGCGCCCATTGCCGTCCACCCACGGATGAATGGTTACCAGACGAAAATGAGCTTCGAAACTCAGACGATAGCAGGTCGCCATATTATTTCTATCTACAGAAACAAGTGCATCGTTCAGCCATTGGCAAAAATCAGCGGTGGCTTGTGGAACTTTCTGAAATGCCATATAACTTCTTCCTCCAATGCCTGCACTTACGTTGCATCGACGCAGCTCACCGTTTGAGGAATCAAAGTTGCCGCCCATTGTGGAGTATTCCGAACCCGTACGTCGCATGACTTTAGCTGCCAACTCGCATAAAAAATTGACTGTATAGGATTTGGATGTTTTTGCCCATTCAAAACCGAAAAGATAAGCATTTTTAAGGTCCACATTCATCATCTGCTCAACAAGGCTTCTGCCTTTGGCAGCAATACCTTCATCGAACAACAATTGGTTTTCCACCTCTGTTACGGTAGAGCCTTCAATGGCGGTTGAGTGCGTGATAAGCGAATAGAGGTAGAATTTTTCATAATCCACCTGTTGCTCAATCCCCGAAGCCGTGTATCGGCTGATGGTTTCTATCAGTTTTTTATCAATATCTTTCATCGTATAGCTTTTGTATCATCTTTTATCACAACCCATTTGGAACAAGTCCAAGCCGATTAATGGATTCATTTACGAACTGCAAGGCTTCATGTATCCTTAGCACCTCTGTGTAATCCCAAAATTTCACTTCCTCTTTTATGGGGAGCGATTCTATCTCTTTTTTAATCCGTTCAATCTGTTTTTGGTCTGTGACGGCGACAATGCCTTGAACCGCTTTGTTGTTCTTGGCTTTCATTAAGTTTAGTATCAAGCTGTCGATAGAGCCGGAAGTTTGAACTTCAAACACATAAATCACGCGCCCCATGTTCCCAATGGTGACTTCCCATATTGCATCGACCACCGCGCCTGCGGCAACTTTCTTTTCAACCTCAGCCCGGAAACCTAGGCAATGACCGATTTCTGCCACTTTGTCCCGGATGTCATTGTGGATGAAAGTCGCATCTTTTTTGCTCGTGGCAATAAGTTCTTCTTCCTTGTCGGAAATGGTGCAATCTATAGAATCGTCTTGTAACTCATTCCATATAAAAGAATTTAACGCCAACAAATCGCAGATTTCATTATATCCGTATTCCTGAGACTTCGCCAGCAATTCTCGTCCGATGCCGGATAACTGTGCGTACATTTTCCCGTCCAATCTTGCCTCATAGCGTGGGAGGTTATTAATGTTCAAAGTTTTAAATCCGGTGTATGTCTTTTTATTCCAGAGTAGATATTGTGCGGGATAAGTTTTGCATAACAGCTCGCTCATAATAGCCGGACCAATACCTTTAATCTTTGAACGAAAATCATCCCATCGCTTTTCAATGTCGGCTTCTCCATAAATCAAATTGGCGAATTGTTTACGGAGCAATTCAATCCCGTTGGCTTCTATGATATTATCAATCTGATAATGCTTATTGCCCCACATCGCCATGGCCCATAGTGGCGAGAGATATTCAAACAAGTCATCTTCCGTCAGGGAAAGAAGCCGCTCTTTGGTGAAAACATGAGCTTTTTGCTGTGCTTCCATCTGTTCTTGTTTTGCCTCATTGGCTGCTGACGGATTTTGAGTCAGCCATTCTTTATAAGAAGCGAGATATTTTGTCAGTTTCTGTTCGTTCATCCTATTTATTGTGTTTATTTGCGCTCGTTTCTATTTGTACCCAAATTCAATCTTACTTCCCGATGCAGTATGTGTACATCGTTGATTATCAACAGTATAG
This sequence comes from Phocaeicola salanitronis DSM 18170, assembly GCF_000190575.1. Lineage (NCBI taxonomy): Bacteria > Pseudomonadati > Bacteroidota > Bacteroidia > Bacteroidales > Bacteroidaceae > Phocaeicola > Phocaeicola salanitronis. The sequence goes on from NC_015164.1 coordinate 397,573, forward strand.
CGCTCTAAAAGGTACAACCAACAGGTTGGCAAGTGTCTGAGAATGTGTAAGTTAGTGATTTTTAGCACCATTCTCGGCTTGTGCCTCCATTTTGGAAAGTAAAAATAAGTGTAATTTCTTGAATATCAAAATGTGCGGTACAAAAACTTGTGAAAAATGCCGATTTTTGATGAGAAAAGGTACAAAAATGGCCCTGAAACCGAGCGGGACATTATGATTATTTTGCGAAGTATTCAGTCTTCATTTAATAGGCATAAATCGGGTCCTGAAACGAGATTTCACCGACCATAAAAGCCTAGAGGTAGTTCAGTTGCTGTGTGGTCAATGTTTCGGTAATTGTTACAAACAATAGACTTATGTGACAGAAATCGCTATTTCTTAAGATTGTATAAGCAGTAATAATTTGAACAGAAAAAGAAGTATTATTTCTTTTATTGTTCAAATTATCACTATATTTGCAGTATGGACAGGCAATTAAATGAAATAGGAACCATTCCAGTAACGACTTCAATCATTGAATCGTTATATCCGGAACTTAAGTCTGCTAATAAGAAAGTAACCTGGCTCGAAAAGCAAGGGGTTATCATCAGACTTAAGCGAGGACTTTATGTGATCAACCCCGAATATTCAGGAAAGACTCTATCGAGTGAGTTGATAGCCAATCATCTCTATACACCTTCGTATATTTCAATGTCTACTGCACTACGATATTATGGACTTATCCCCGAGGCTGTATATGTTCATCAGTCAATGACGGTAAAGCATTCGCGTAGCTTTCAAACTCCGGTCGGCTGTTATGACTACAAACATATCTCAAAAATAGCATTTCCAATAGGAGTAAGGAGTATGTATAAGGATAATTATGCTTTTCTTATTGCATCACCGGAAAAGGCTTTGTGTGATTTGATTGCCAATTCCTCGCAGGTCAATCTTCGCTATATGAAAGATGTGGAAACATATCTTGAACAGGATATTCGTATGGATATGGATGAGTTCAATAAGATGGATAAAACCATATTCGAAGACTACATAAAAGTTGGCAAAAAGGCCGATTCAATTTCGACACTTTTAAAATTCTTAAGACGATGAAAAATGAAATATTCGACAATATGCTCTCCCGTTATGATTTAACAACAGAGCAACAGAAGAGAAACGCTATATTTGAAGTGAACCAACAAGTGATACTTGCTGGCTTGTATGCCGGAGGCTTTTTTGAGTCGGCGGCTTTCTATGGTGGAACTTGCTTGAGAATCTTTCATGGCTTACAGCGTTTCAGTGAGGATATGGATTTTTCATTGCTTACGCAAGATGATAAGTTCGATTTTACGAAATACTTTCCTGCTATCGTTGATGCTTTCACAATGGTAGGCCGTGAGGTTGAAATAAAGAAAAAAGACAAGAGGAATTTCGGAAAGGTCGAATCGGCATTTCTTAAAGATAATACCGATGTGTATGATGTGACTTTCCAGACAGAGAAATCTATAAAGATAAAGATAGAAGTAGATACTTGCCCACCGTTGAACTTCAAGACGGAACAGAAGCTATTGCTTCAACCATATTCATTTATGACCCGTTGTTTTACACTTCCCGACTTGTTTGCAGGCAAGATGCACGCCTTAGTATATCGTGCGTGGAAGAACAGAGTAAAAGGTCGTGATTGGTACGACTTTGAATGGTATGTACGCCATAATGTTCCACTTGATTTTGCTCATTTGGCAGAACGATGCAAGCAGTTCAACAATGAGGATATCACTCCAGAGTTATTCAAGGAGAAACTCATTGAGCGTCTCTCTTCAGCTGATATAAAACAAGTGAAAGAAGATGTATTGCCTTTCGTCCGCAATCCAAAAGAACTTGATATTTGGTCAAATGATTATTTCGTGCAGTTGGCAGGGATGGTAAGAATAGGATAATACAACATTAAGCTTTATTCAAGAAATAAAGCCTAAGGTATTTTTTCTTATTGGCGAAAGCAATCCAAGTACGGTTACACTTATTCATAGTCTTATTATTTTGCAAAGTACTCAGTCTTCAACCAATAGGCATAAATCGGGTCCTGAAACGAGATTTCACCGGCCTTATTATCCAATATATCATTCTTGATAAGGGCAGCCTTTGAACGGGATATTGAGGTCGTTGAAGAGATTTGATAGCGATGCATCACTTCGGTCGAACTAATGGCCTTTTCTCCAGCTATAAGAACCTTGAGGTAGTTTAGTTGCTGTGTGGTCTGTGTTTCGGTAATTGTTACAAACAACAGACTTAACTGCTCCACCAATGCTGTGTGCACCTCACGTACGATCTCAACGGTACATACATCCTTTGTTCTGAGCCATGAAAGCTGTGCCAACTGCTGTGCGTAGTATGGATGATTATCTACGAGCTTTGCAATCAAATGGCTTGCTTCATCGTCGATGTTTTTGCCGGTATCAGCGAAACGACTCTTGAAAAATTCTACAAGGCAAGGCGTGTCAATTTTATTGAGAAACATCAGATTGCCGAACTTGTAGAAGGGTTTGGATGAGTCGGTAAACACTTCCATCATCATGTGGCGCTTGCTACCATAAAGACAATAGGCCACACTTTGATGCAGCTGCCAATATGAACGCAATTTTTTCTGGAAATAGTCTGGGTCTGTAAATTCTGCGATATTTTGGAACTCATCTACGCAAATAACGATTTTCAGGCCCTTCTTCTTGGCAATCTTTTCAGCAAGATCGAGCACTTCATCAGGGTTGCGCTTTACCTCCTCCCAATCAAAGTCGATTGAAACCTCGTTAGTAGGGTCTGTACCGATTGAAATCTTGGGAACAAGGTGTGAAAAGAAACTCTTCGCGCTCTCGATTGCTTCCTCCCATTTTGTGGAAGTGGCGGCAATTACTTTCTGGGCGAGCAGCGAATAGAAATGCTCCTCGTTACGTACATTGAAAAGGTCGATATGACAGATTCGGAGGTTACAGTCCTGCGCCATTGCTAACTTTGCAGCCTTATTTACAAGCGAACTTTTACCCCAGCCGCGAGGAGAGATAATAATGGTATTGATTAACGATGTGAAGTACTGGACCAAGTAAGTCGTTTCTTTCTCACGATCACAAAAATCTTTTCCAGTAGTGATTTTTCCATAAATAAAAGGAACTTCCATATCACTCTATTTTTAATTGTAGTGCTAATATAGCACAAAAATGTAACTACAAAAATTGTTGCTACAAAAAGTGTATATACATTTATTGTAGTATTTTGCTGATTGGTGTTGTCTATACATAAATATCTGGATAAAAGTTGTACAATCATAATGGGTTTCGTTTTCTGGCAAGAAACAATATATTATTTGTTATAGGTGAAATACGAACTCTACGAATAATATAATAGCATTTAATATTTCAACGTTCAATAATGTGGCCAAGGCAGATTCAGGTAAGAGTAAATTCTAAAATTTATTTTTGTAACCTATCATAAAATAAAGTAAAACCGCTATATTTGCATATTATATGATATGTTGAGCTATGACGAAGAGTACGATGGGTACCAAGTTGCCAAGGAAATTGGGGCAGAAGATGCAAATTGTGGGTGAGCAGATCAGGCTGGCCAGACTGCGCAGGAATCTCAGTATCGCGCAGATTGCCGAACGCGCCACCTGTTCGCCTCTTACGGTTTCACGCATCGAGAAAGGCGTACCGACTGTGGCGATAGGTATTTATCTCAGGGTGCTTTATGCGCTTCAGCTGGATGATGATATTCTTCTACTTGCAAAGGAAGATGTAATAGGAAAAGCATTGCAGGATTTGAGCCTTAAGAAACGAGAAAGAGCATCCAAAAAAGAATAAAGTATGAAAAGACTCTACGTATTTGTTGATTTTGATTGGCAGAAAGAGCCAAAACTAATTGGAGAGCTGAGTTTCGAATCCTTTCGTGGCTCTGACAGCTATGGATTTTGCTGTAATGGTGAATGGCTCAAGGACTATAGCAATCTGTTTCTTAATGATGACTTGAATAACTACTATCGTCTGCACGCAGCTCTTGCCAAGGATATTTTCGGATGCTTTTCCACCATGAAATAAAAACGACGGACTTAAGGATGGGAATAACAAATGTTTCGACAATATTATATGATTTACACAATTTTCTTTTGATAATTAATAATATTCATTTATATACTTAAGATTTGGAAAATGAAAAATAGAGTGCATTATGGTGAGTTTACTTTAGACTATTGGCTTAAGCAACTTGTATCTGGAGGCATAGTACTTCCAGAATATCAACGTTCTTTTGTTTGGAGTAAGGAGCAGATTAAAAATCTTATAAATTCAATTAGCAGAGATGAATTTGTTCCACCAGTAACAATTGGTAAACTTAATGATAAAAATATCATCATAGATGGACAACAACGTTTAACTTCAATTGCTTTAGCCTATCTAAATATTGTGCCAAATGAAAGAAGATATAAAAAAACAGTAAAGGTTGAAGGTGATAATGAGGATGACGAGCTTGAAGAAGAACATTATTTCGAATGGACCATAAATACACTTAAAGAATTAGGAACTAATATCAATGAAATCAAAAAAGCCTTGATAGATAATCACGATTATGAGACTTTAGGAACCCATTGGGTTAATGATGAATTCCTTAAAAAGCATTATTTAGGTTTCTCTTATATAATTCCTCATACTGAAACTTTAGAAGATGCTCGGCATAGATTTTTTTCGACGATATTCAGAAATGTCAATATCGGTGGTACTAACTTATTAAAAACAGAAAGTAGAAAATCTCTCTATTATCTTAATAAAGCGTACGTTCCATTATTTGCGCCAGAATTTGCTCAAAACATACTTGTAAAACAATTTGGAGCAGATCCCCAGCCTATAGATTTTCTTAGATTACTTGCACTTGTTTTAGATTATTCAAAAAATAATGATTCATCCAAAGTGATGAAAGGATATAAAACAAAAAGCGAAATTTATTATGAGATTTTCATATCAGACACTGTAGATCCAGATTCTGCATCAGGCATATTTAAAAACATAAACGATATAATACCTAAGGCAGAGATTGAGGCGAAAATGAATGAATTAAAAGCAGAATGGATAAAATTATCTATGCCCCAAGACCTATCCAGCATCATTGACGTAGATATATATATGCTTGGTCTTATTTATTGGGTATTGATAAAAAAGGAACAATTGAATAATGAAAAAATTGCAGAATTGAAAGTAAAATTGGAAGATAAGATAAGAAAATTTAAGGGAAATCCTTCACATGCAAAATCTCCTGCATCGCTGAAATATTTACGAGAACGAATAAATGCATCTATAGGTATTTTTAAAAACTATTTAGCGTAATATATATGCATACAGACTTTATTATATCAGATATATTTGAAATTCTAGATGATGCCATAATGTCATCTTCTGGAATAGATCAGAATATTGCACATTATCCACTATGTGAATATATTTTACAAAGTGTTTTTTTACGACTAACGGGATATCAAGAACAAAAACTCAAATGCATCCTATGGGAAATAGCAAGTGATGATTTTGAATTTAGATATAAGTATCTAAATGGATCTATTAATGTAGGTGAATGTTCTCGATTAGAAGATAAAGATAAGGTATATAATGTTTTAAAGAAGATTTTGGAAAAGAAAGGACATACATACCCTTTCCCAAGTGAAGATGAAACAAATAGACAAATTTCTGAGATAAAAGAAAGATTGAAATTTAAATTTGAAGCAACTATATTTAAGAAATGGTTGCCACGTGAATATTCACGATTTATTGACTTTTCAAAAAATATACAATATAGAGTTAACGGTTATTTTACAGATAAAGGAATTTTTGGTGGTGATAATATTTTAAATGAATCATTTGACAAATTATATAGACATCGCAATAGGTGTGCTCACAATCTACTTTCGTATCAGAATAATGTACCCCAATTAGATGATTTAATCAAAGACGATGACGGTTCTGATAATTATTTTTCTCGAATTTTATTAATATGTATGGTTGATAATATTTTTACACGTATGTTTAAATATTATATATCGTATAAATGAATATCATAGCATGAAAAGAGGATAGGTTAAAACATACATGAGTGCTACATAAAGTTACAATTTTTAGGTAAGCAGTCAAAAAATGGCTATTGATTGAAATGGGTAACTTCGCTGCCAACCAAATTTATAGAATTATGTATAGCAGTGAAGATCTTGAAAGGTTTTACTTTCAGTACCAGACGGAGGCTTTGCCTCATGGAGAGTCTCTCCAATCGTTTTGTGTCAAGAACAAAGTCCCTTATAACATTTTTCAGAAATGGTTTAAGGATACCCGCAAAAAAGTAGTTGAAGTCCAGGTTGATGGTGCTCCTGAGATTGCCCATGAAGAAAAGACTAAGACTGGTGACCGGCCTAAACCTTTATCAAAAGGCTGCAATGACAATCCCGTCCGTATATGGATTGACATCCGTATCAGTAATGGGTTACACTTGTCCCAAAAGAATTTAAGCTATCAGGATTTAGTCCGGATGATAGAGAAGCTGGAGGGTCTATGCTGAGTGTTACCGGCCTGAATCATTTTTATTATGTGCGTGACTTTACCGACATGCGTTGCAAGCACAGCCGTGTGTTGTCCATCATCCGTGAACGGCTTCACCGGGAACCCTGTGACGGGGATGTCTTCATTGTCATGTCGCGAAACCGAAGGATAGTCCGTATGTTTTCATTTGACAATCATTCATACAGCCTGTTCGAAAAGAAGTTTGTCGCGGGCTACCAGTTCATGAAAGTGGAGCGGAACGGGGCGGATACCGTTTATCGGATTGACTGGAAAGATGTGGTCCTGATACTGGAAAACCCTATAGTTAAAACATTAAAAATCAGATAATTAATATGTCTGTTTGCTTGCGGTTTTGCGATTATTTTAGTACCTTTATATCTGTAAATCAAAGGTTTCAACATGATCGAACTGCAACATATAATAGACTCAAAAAGGGAATTGTTGAGTAGGGAAACCTACTCACGGAACCCTATAAATTATAGTGAAGGTATGGCAGACGATCAAAAAGACCGGTACATACAATACCTTGCTGAGCAGAATCAGAACCTCAGGTTGACAAATGACGCCATGAAGCTTGTCTTGGAGGATTTCATGGTTCAGATGAAGGAACTGAAGGATCAGGTGTCCTCCATGCAATCGAAACAGTCCGATTTGGAAAACCGGTTATCAGAAGAGCGCAAGCTTCGCCAATCGGCTGAACGGAAGGCAAAGGCTTTTCAGGAAAGACTTGATTTTGCCAATCAGGAACGTTTTGGAGACAGGCGTCAAAGGATACACTCCAAGGCAGAAAAGAGTGCTTCTGACCGGCAAAAGGAGAAAGATGATTATGACGGTACGGACGATACACTCCGTACGGATTCTGTAGACAATAACGAATCCCGGAATGAGCCGGCCCTTCCCAAAAAGGAACGTGACCTGGGCAATCGTCCCGACGGGTATAAAACGATGGGAGTGTCCGGAGAAGTGGTAGAGCATCCGTCAGATCTGACAAAGGTTCCCGGACGTATCATTGAAAGAAGGATGGTACGTGTATTCAGTTTCCGTACCTTCCTTACGGAAGAATGTTTTGAGATGGTCCATTATGCAGAGCCTGGCAAAAAGCCGAAATGGGGTTATTTCCCCTCTGAAGGCCATCCGGAGGTGGTAACTAAGTTTGAGGGGACTAAAGCCACTCCTGAATTTCTGCAGGCCATCGCCTATGAAGTTTATGTAAAGAATGTGACCTTCGGCCTTCTGCACCAATGGCTGACGGATATGGGAATGACCATTTCTAAAAACACCTTACGCAACTGGCTTAAGAAAGGCAAGAAATACCTTGATGAACTGGTTCGTGTATTGAAGTCCGTTGCCTTGGAAAAGGACTCGGTTGTGAACTGCGATGAGACCTGGTGCAAGGTGCGCAAATATGACCGTTATAAGAAGTGTTATATCTGGGTATTGGTCAACAAGGCTCAGAAAACAGCCATTTTCTTCTATGAGGATGGCTCCCGCGGCCGTGAGGTGCTTACGGATTTTCTGGGTGATGCGGAATTGAAGAGTATCATGTCCGACGGCTACAATGCTTATGTTTTTATCGGTGATGAGTTGAAATCGGCTCAGTTTAAGGATACTATCCATCAGGTTTGTATGTCCCATGCGAATAATAAGTTCGTTAAAGCCGGTAATCAAGGAGGCGAACCGCTGGCCGAACGTTTTTCAAAGCTTTTAAAGTGGTTCTTTTCTAAAGAACATATTTATGATGAAGCCGGTCTTACTCCGGAAGAGAGACTGCGGGAAAGGCAAAGCCTGGAAACGAAGGAACACCTGATAGAATTGCGCAGCCTGTTGGAGAGTGAACTGTCAAAGGATTCGGAATTCAGAAGCCAGTATTATACAGAAGCTCTTAATTACTTGAAGAAGTTTTGGAAGGAACTATTTGCTTTTCTGGACGATGGGGATCTTCCGATAGACAACAATCTGGCAGAACGGACCATCCGGAAGCTGACTACCCAACGCAACAATTCACTTCATTACGGTAGTGATGCAGGCGCTGAGATGGCTGCGACTTACCATAGTGTAATAGGAACGGTAAAGCTTCATGGCAGTTCTGTCTGGAACTTCATCGGAACTTTTTTCAAAAATATCTTTAACGGGTGCAGGGATTATGTTAACATGGTTCCTGATAAAATCACTTTGGCTACCGGCCAATGTTAAATTCAAAGCTAATTAATTAACAAAACTCGGTTTAGGGCACTCAAAAGTGCCCTTTCAAAGGGGGATTCCCTAAATTGAGTGCTTACTCATGGCAGTTCTGTCTGGAACTTCATCGGAACTTTTTTCAAAAACATCTTTAACGGGTGCAGGGATTATGTTAACATGGTTCCTGGCAAAATCACTTTGGCTGCCGGCCAATGTTAAATTCAAAACCAATTAATTAACAAAACTCGGTTTAGGGCACTGAAAAGTGCCCTTTCAAAGGGGGATGCCCTAAATTGAGTGCTTACAATTTTTAGCTATAACTCTTAAAAGGATCGTATCAAGTTTGTATTGAATAATGATGCGACCCTATTTTGTCTATAAGAAGGTATGTAATTTAAACTGTGTCAGCAAAGAGTAAAATAACATATTAACTTTGCTAACATAGTTTTTAATATGACAATATGATATTATTTATTGCATTAAAATATAAAAAATAGAATTCCATTAAGCTTACGCCGTAAAATCTAAGATATTAGGTATTGTAATGGTTTCAGTATAGACCTTTTAAGATGCAAATAAATAAAATTGTTGTATTATAATTTGATTTACATTTGGTTATTCTTAACTTTTAAGGAAAAATAAATCAACAAACAAGAACAAAAAAAAACTTATTCCATAATCAATTTAATTTTTATTGTATGGACATAAATCAATTGTCAGTTCTTTGAGCTGTTCATCCGAGAGATGCATATTTCTCAAAAGGCTCAACAGTTCTTCTTGGCGTGGCTGCCCCAGTGTCATGCGATACAAGGCAAGCACCTTAATAAGACGTTCGTACTTATATCGGTCACGACTGAGCGGATAAAGCGGAACAATACGTTCTATGTATTCCAATTTTGCCCGTTGTTCTTCCGTCAGTTCTGCTACAGGGAGACACCAATAAGGAACAATGTCCGAATGCATACCTTTCAAATTTGAATAGGCCATAGAGAACAATTCATCCCAAGTATGATAAGTCTCACTGGCATATAATTTTACCACATTTCTACGAATGGCCAGGCACTTAAAGCGGTTGATACGACCTTCACGTTGCTCCAGATCCACAGGATTGGAAGGAAGGTTCCAGTGAACAATCTTTCTGGCATACCAATGAAAATCAAGACCTTCCTGGCCGATAGAGGTTGTGGAAAGCAGGAATGGACGGAAAGGAGAATTGAATGCCTTACGGATATTGGTGGTACGTGCGACAGATTTGTCTGTGACTGTCTTATCAATAAATGGGATAGCAAAGTGGCAACGCATCAGTTGTTTTTTCTCTTCCTTACCCAAAGAATCAGTGGTGTCTATGCTGAGATTGCTTGTGCCGATAATGGCATCTGTGACTACTTGTCCCAGTTTTTTATTCTCTGTTTGTGTCATGTGCAGATATTCATCAAGTACAGCCTGCAGATTCCCCATCGCACAATAATCAAGGACTGATTCGTAATAATCATCATCGTTCTTTTTATTGTATATCAAGTCTATCACAGCTGCACTTTCAGGCTTGTTGAATACAGAGACTACTGCTTTGGCCACCATCTGGGCATCTTCTTCATTGCCAGATTGCCGATAAGCACATACCGCCGGTGAAGCGATGGCAATGTCCGTCATCACATCCAATGCATTTGAAGGTACATACAAGCCGGTCAAATCTTCTACTGGCTTTCCATCCAGTATTTTCATGAGCGTAAGAACAAGTCTGGCGTTGTTTCGCCCTTGTTGTGGAAGGGTACGTATAAGCGAATTCTGCATAAATTCTTCTTGAATTCTCTGTTTGATAATTTTCCGGATTGAGGAAAGTTTCTCTCCATAAAATATAGTAGGAGAGAAAAGTCCAGCCAAAGTTTTGCAAGGATACTCTAATATTCCGTCGGCTCTTAAACGATTCTCACCGTAACGGTTCTTCTTTTGAGAGGTATAGCGTATCTCTGGTTCTGTTTTCTTTAATTCTCCAAAAGTATATAACTCCGAATAATATGACATCATGATGGAAATCATTCTCGGTACCATTTCCCATGAAGAGAATAGGATAATCTTGGAGAAGTTGCGGGCTTCGTTACTCTCGAACATACCTCCGGCTTTATAGTATGGATTGGAGGCAGGAACCCAAAGTAACAACTGTGCTTTCTTCTCATGACGTGCTCCAAATACGAGGTCGTGGAGATACTTTAATTTCCCATTGGCAGCAGGGATGGGACGATAATTGTTGATGGCATACCTCGATAGAAGCAATGCGTCTATTTTCCCATATCTTTTTACATCTGAATGTGATAATGCCGAAACAATTCGCTTCTTCAGTTCGTATTTATCCATAAAGGACAACAAATAGGGGGAAGATTTGACGTATTCCATGGGAAGATTTCCCAAACGTACTCTCGTATTTTCATGACTCAGACAATCCATCAGATGCTGCCCCTCCGCAAACGAAAGGATATCTTCCGTCATGACCTGCACATCACTTACGCGGGAATCGTCTATAATGCCACTGTTGAACCGTTCCGTACGGCACATCACTCCATACAGAGCCTCTTCCGCTTCGTTCTTGGCAGACACAAGTGGTGTCAAATCAACCACATCCGTGCGTTTCAGCGCGGCAGAATAGGTGTGCCATATCAACTTGAACCGGTCGGCTTTATCTTTTGTAGCATATAGAAAATCCATTACTTTCATAAAGTCCTGATAATGTTCGTCATTCCCATTCGTGTTCAGCTCCTCAAGGGTGGAATAAGGTTTGTAGGGCGTAGCGGAAAGCAACAGAATTTTTGTATTGGAGCGTTTGTCGTCAAAGAATTTGTTGGCTAGCATGGATTGCTCGTCATTGCCTTGTTCAAGCAGTGAATTGAAGCGTTGAAACTCATCCATGATGACCAAGTCCGGATCGAGCATGTCTATACTGATTTCTGCGAAAATACGACGCAGCTTGTTAATCATGTCTGCCCGCTGACGATTGTCACAACCATTCTGTGCATACTCAATCAGTTGATTGATGATACTGTCTGACAAAATAGTCTGTAACTTACCATGCATCTCACAAAGATAATCATCTCCGCATCCTTTGATTTTTTCGTTATAAATGTTCGTAAGCTCCTGCCAGTTTTTTACTTTACAGCTAAGAAAATCACTGATAACTTCCTTATACCCTTTGAATTGAGTCAGTCCGCATAAGATATCACACATCAAGGCACGTTCATTGGCCGTTCCTTGCGCACTGTAGAAACGGAAGGAAGTGGAAGGAGTCAGCGGAATGATTGATTCAGGCATTTCTCCCTGTTCATGCTGTTCTGTAATCCGTTTCTCAGCCAATTTGATATAAAGATGCTGCATTGACAGACGACTCTCACTGATGCTCATCCGATTTTCAACCCCTAATTTTTCAATGTTCTGGTCGGCTATGTTGGCATTCGAACAGATATAAACCACCTTAAAGAAGTCATCCTTATTCTGTTTGTGCCATTCACGAACCAGGTTGATGACTTGTTTGGCCACGAACGTTTTGCCCAGTCCCACTTCATCAGCGAGCAATACCCGACGGTGGCCTAATTCTTTATAGATATGCAGGATACGATTTGCGGTGGCACGCTGAAAATCTTTTACTTCCTGACTCATAAGCGTTTGATTTGTTTAAGAACGTTTTCAAATGTGTTATACATCTCCATGAAATGGTCCGGGATGACCGTCTCGTCTGCTTTCTCAACAATTTGCCGGATAGAAGCGATGCGGTCAGGGTCTTTATAGGCCATTTTCACCATGTCCTCATAAAGTGAGGTGCTGATTTGCTGTTCCAGAGAGGACGTGTTATCATTGGCCAGCTCCTTTTCCAGTTGCTGGCTTTCCAATATATACGGTTCCACCTCATCTGTCAGCATGAATGCCAAATAGTTGATGAACTTTCCTTTCGTATTGATAAAGGAACGGAATATCGCTTTGTCCCGTTCTTCGACTGCTATTCCTTCCGTCTGTATTTTTATCAGACGGCGCAAGTCCCCAATTCGTATTGTATAGAATTCTGTCAATGAATCCAGTGGTATCTCTTTAAATGTCAAGTCGTCAGTCAAAATTTGTTCTTTACCATCACATCCTAAAGGACAAAGAAAAACAGGCTCCGAAGGTATCTTGTGAGTCAGGCATTGAATGGTAATAGTATAGCCTCCGTCATCAGACGTAACTTGTGCCTGCTGAATGGCCGAAATCGCACGACGCAACATCAATTCGTTGGTGACATCCTCTTTTCCACCGTCTTCCTCTGGTACCGAAATGACCTGCTCGAACATACATTCCTTACTGTCGTTAATCAGTTCACTTCGGTATTTTTCATACGAGGATTTGTAAGGGGCGAACTTCAGGTGCAGCAAAAACTCCACATTCCGCCCGAATCCATTCATAGTAGCATTGGTAGAACCGAGATATAGATGATTATAACTAAGATTGCCTTCGTACCGGCGTACGAAATACACTTTCTCGTGCAAGTCGACAGCCACATCTTTTTCCACCTTGTCGGTCAGTACTTCCTTGGGAGCGTAGACACCGTCATTAAACAAGTTTATGACTTCTTGCGTAACCGAAGCCTGTCGTGTGATGAGTGTCTTTTTAGCACCTGGACTGCAACTGACCATCTGATTCAAGATATTCTTGTCCACGAAAGGGGAGATGACCAGCATTTCTACCGCATGATTCAGCATACTTTGTTCAAAGCACTTTGTATATCCATCATATCTAGGTATCCCCATAGGGAAAAACTCGTAATCCTCAAAAGGAGAATCGGTAAGGTCAAATCGTTCAATGCTGTCAATGTCCTTACAGAGTGAACGCATATTTTTACGGATAGTACGGTTATCGGCTTTTGCGATTAACCATGTGAGGAAGTCTACAAGCGGTGCATGCTTGACTTGCGCTTCTCGGGTGGCCGGTTTGGCACCGATTTTACCAATAAGTTCACATACCACGTCCAGGTCGTTGGAACCGGTAAGGTTACGGGAAAGGACAATCAGTTTGATTTGCTGGGCACCGGTGTCTGGGTTCGTTTCTTTGATGAGCCATACTTTAGGATGAAAATTGACGAAACCACCCCCTTTTGCTTGCAGTGTTATCTGTACAACGCTCTGCTCCAGGAGTGAATACACTTTGGAATTGGCCTGCGGTACCGACATACATCCGGCATTGCAGAAAACGGCAAACTTGCCAGCCGATTGATTGATCGTCTCCAGTATCAGGTGAGGAGAGCGCATGGCCGTTTCCGTCAAATCGGTCATCGTACCCAACATAAAAGGAACCGACAATAGGGAAGGCATGTCCAGACTGTAGGTAGTACAAACCGCATAATCTATCACAAAACCATCGCTTTGCAACACATCCGTATAGACAATGTCATTCCATAATGCATCAGCCATTGACCGCCTCCTTTCTTAATTCCTCGGCAAAGGTCTTTACCGTTTCCCATCGGTAGGTGAGTTTATAGTAGTGTATGCGGTTCTTCTTGTCGTAAATATATGCAGGATTTCCTATTTTTCTGCGATTTCCCTTTACTCTTCGTTCCCGGTTGATAATCAACTGATCCAAACCTCCATCTTCTTCAATGTCATTGGCTGCAATGCGTTCCGCAATCTCTTTGCAGAACCATTTTCCACTGTTCTCCCGTATACTTACGGCATTCAGTACTTCGTCTATATCTGTACCACTATTCCGGTATTCTTCGAGTTTCTCCAGAAACTTAGTTCGCATTTCTTCATCCTGATATTTCGAATAGATATAGTTATATCGGATGTGTACCATATATATAAAATCAGCGAAACGTCGGGCCAGGTCTTGCAGTTCTCCAATCTCCTGCGGCAACTGGCGGGAGGGAATCTGTTCAAAACTATCGGCTATCACAAAGTCAGGATGATCTACGATGTAACGTAATAAGGTACCTTGACATGTTTCTGCGTTCAGAATGTGGTCCACAATGAAGTCTTTATCCTCTACGGTCAGGTCTAATGTACATTTCTGGGTAAAATCATAATCCACATTAGGGAAAGCGCAGAACTGGAACAAGCCAGACTTCTCATCTGCATCATCATTCGTATCTTCGTCATCTGTCTTGGTTACCTTAGGCCCATTGTGCAAGGTCTTTGAAGTGTAATAGATTAATTCATACAACTGTGGACTGCGTAAGATGCCAAAAGTCTGCAATCCTGAATTGTAGATGTATGCCGGATCATATTTTACATAACTGTTTGTATTTTTACCAATTATCTCACTTCCCGTGATGCCTCGTTTGTCCGCACTGCCTTCGTAAAGATTCTTTGTCATGATGCGTTCCAGCCGGATAATTTCCGCTTTCACCTCCGACAAACGGTTATATCGTTTTTCGGTTGCCTTGCGATAGAGTTGCGGCATGAGCGAGAAATATTTCATGTGCTTTTGCAGGGTAGATATTCCGGGGAACATACGGTCCGCGAAGGCATCACGGATACGGCCAATGCCGAGTTCGTCGAGGGCTACAGATTCCGAAGTCATTTTCAATACTTGCATGACTCGGGTTTGTTCTTCTCGGTTGCTGTGTATATATCCTAATTTCATAAAATTGCTAATAATGATTTTTTTATCGTTTCCTGATTCACTGTATCTGTCGTAGAAATGCGAAGCAGGCGAAGTCCTATGTTGGTGAAGATCTGATCTTTCAACGCATCACGTGATTGTTGGGCGCCATTCTCTTTATGGAAATGCCATCCGTCCACTTCTATGGCACAGATCGGCTGTTTGGTCAGGGAGTTATAAAGCAGAAAATCCACATGTGAGAATGGACTTTCGGCAAACGCTTTTTCTTTATCTTCCAGTTGATTCCAGTCGGCAATAAGTCTGGACAGTGGATAATGACAAAGTACTCCTGTATGGGGCAAACCTAATTCAGCAATAGCTTTTAACAGGATATTGTATATTAGATTCTCTGATAAATGTTCAGAGACGGCAGGATGAGCAGTTTCGTAAGCCAATCTTTCTGCTGTATATTGCTGATAGAGCAAATCAAAAACAGAATGCAATTTACTGGATTTCACTTCAAAATTGTTGTACTGAATATAACTGATTAGCTGGCTGAGATTGGAATCCTCTGGCATTTCATTTCCGTTTGTAACCAGACATAATTTGGTCTTAGCACGTGAAATGGCCACATTAAGCAAATTGGCGTCATCCGAAAATTCGGTAGGAGAGTTGTCTACCATACTCATAATGATGGTGTCACATTCCCGCCCTTGGTACTTATGTACTGTACTGGCTATGTCTTTTCCGATGGTTTTGTTGATTGCTTCAGCTTGTGCCCGATACGGAGTAATAATACCTATGCTTTCCGACTCTGCACATTCCGGTAACACCTCTTGCGTAATGACATCTATTTCACGTTGGTTGAAATGTCCTCTGGCATGGTTGCCGGGTACAGTTCGCATCACTTGCAATACATCTTTTTCTCCTTCGTCTGTAGTCATGGCAACTAGTTCTCCATTGTAAAAGCGCTGATTACAGAACTCTATGATTTTCGGATGGCAACGATAATGTTCTCTAAGCAGTGTTACTGGCGCATCTCGAAATATTTCTACGCACGATTGTAGGAAACTGTGTGTGACAGCATTGTATCGGTCGTCCACTTGATATGTGGTCTGAATAGCCTTCAACGCCAATTCTTCTTCTCGGCTTACCACATTGGGTAACTGTTTATCGTCACCCACAATCACGGCGTTCATGGCACATGATAGAGCCAGAGCCCCCGTCTTAATATCCACTTGTGAAGCTTCGTCCATAATCACATAGTCAAATACCAGGTCTTTACTTATACAGCTTTTGGCCGAATAAGTGGTACTGAGCACAACCGGATATTCTTTCATGAACTCTTCTGTTCTGGGCTTAATATCCTTGATCGTAAATTTTTTCCTTTGTCCGGTATTATACCGTTTAGCAATCTTATCCTTCAATAGTTGCAGAGAAGAGGAGCGAAGTTCTTTCATACTCTTCTGGATATCTATGCTTTGGAGTGCCGAAGCAATCGATTCCAGCTCTTGCTCTAATTCTGTTTTTCGAGAAAAGTAATAGGCCGACTCCAAACTGTGTATGACATCTATTGCTTTTCTATTTAAAAATGTCAATATTTTAGTTCCTAATGAAAAAGCCCATTGCAATCTAAACCATAAACCTGGCTTATGTCCGTTCTCAACCATCATCTGATAGCGGTTGAGCAATTTCATAAGTTTAGTCGATGGTTTGCCATTCAACCATTCATCTTCTGTATGGTTGTCTTCCCGCATTTCGTTGTATTTCGATTCTTTTAATAGGGCATCATATTCTGCCTTTAGTTTGGCCTGCCGGAGTTGTCCATCAAATCCTTGTGAAACGGCTTGAAGTGAGTCTTTCGCCAGATTCTTTGTAGTTGTTTGTTCTTCTAGCTTCCAATCTGTCATAGTAGGATACTCTGGCTGGTTGGCGATGAATGTTTCTTTGTTTTGTACACTGCCCAGTTGGGCCACAAGGAAGCCAAGTCCTTCTCCCTTTAGCTTCTCAGCTACATTCTCTACAGCCGAGTTATTGTTTGATACGACTAATATCGTTTTACCTTTCATCAGCAGATTGGCAATGATATTCAGTATCGTCTGTGTCTTACCGGTTCCCGGAGGTCCCTGAATAATGCTTACCTGATGTGTCAATGCTGCTTCTACGGCCGCTTTTTGGCTGGCATTGCATCCAAACGGATAATAGACTTGTTTGGGCATGGGGTAAGTTGCCAATTTTGTTTTGTCACCTAGGTATTGAGCCAAGGGAACATTGTCACGCTTCACATCTACCAATTCATATTGTTTGGATAGAATACTTTCATCATCTTTTTCCGCAATCAGTCCTGTTTCATCAGCCAGTTTGCGAAGATAATCCCAAATAGAACCTCCATTTTTGTCAATCGGGGTACGGGTAATATAGACCTCGTTTCCTTCTAGATTCTCATAGTAGCCATTGTCATAGGTCACTCGATAAAAAATGTAGCGACCATCTGTAAAACGTAGTAATTCTGTAACATTGTTAATGTGTTTATTATTGATGTATAGCCCTTTTTCTCCAAGATTGATTGTATCAGGATGTGTTAGATAAAGTAAACGTGACGGATTGTAATTGAATACACGTGGTGATGACGAAAACTGAACAGTCCAAAGTCCATTCTTGTTTTGATAAATAGAAGAAACACGTTCGGTGACAAACATTTGCTTGTCACCGCGTCTCTCTAAATCTATAATCATGTATTGGTATGGGTTCATATCAAATTAATCATCTAATATTTTGGCTACATCTTCTTTAGACCAAGTTCCTTTCAGTTTAGTCTTGAAATCGTCAATATTGTCAGCTGAGGTTACGAGCATTTTATAAAAAGCTGCGTTTTGGAAAATTATATCTTTTGCGTCATCGTTCTGTATAACAGGTTTTATTATTTTATCAATGACGTCTCCTGCTCTTTCTTTCAGCCTACCATATTTTCTTAGATTTAATTCAAGAATCTTAAATCTATTTACATCCATTACTATGTTGCTATTGCAATAAGAGTCACGAATGACAGAAAGCACATGAGTTAATTTAGAGCCATCGATATTTTTTACAATTTTAGTTGTATAATCATTTATGGCTACATTGCCACTTGCTATTCGTTCACATACTAATCCTCCAAAATTATTGATGATATCAGGTATAGGCTTCATGCAGTCATTTTCAATGAGAGCATTAATAATACGGTGACAATAATCGGTTGAATAATTTCCTATTGTATTTATTAAATCTGTTTCTTTTACAGAAAGAAGAAGAATTTTTGTCGCTGTTTTATTAATTAAATCTGGTAAATTTCTATACATCTTTTGTAATACATTCAAAATCAATACTATACAAAATCCATATTGCTTCTAAGAAACAAATTAGAAACAAAACTGTCTTTTTTGATAATTCTGTGTTTTTTTCTTTTCATTTGATTTCATTCTTTGCACTTGGTAACATTTGAGTGTCTCGACAAGCAGACTTACGGCTCAAACATCCCCTTGCAAAATCGTCTGACTTTCCCAATGGCTATTTTTGCAGCCAAAAGAAAAAAACACATTATATGGTTCAATGGCGACAGGATAATGCAAAGATACAACTTTCCATCAATAGGCAGTCACATTTTCCTGCCTAAATACAGTTTAGTTTAATTTAGCCTATATATAGAGCTAATAAACCAAACTAAACTGAATTTCGATGCCTTGATCAAATCACCGAAAAACTCTCTTCCCCCTTTTTATTTTTTCGCTGCACCCCTCTTTTATACGGGAAGCATCTTCCGATACTCCGCACACCGACTTTCGACCTTCCTGATAAGAATTATGTCGCGAAGGTATATGTCATGCCCCATTGTTCACAAGGTCAAGTCTGCCGATTCTCACCAAAATCTCCACCTCGGTTTCACTGAGGTTGTATTTTGCTGCGAAACCTTGCCGGAATGTTCCATGACACCTTTTGTTGCGCCAAAATTTTATCAAGCCCGAAAGTAGCGGATGCTACCAGAGGGAAGAAAAAAACTTAAAATATTGAGATTATGGCAAATTACGCAACAAACAATTTCTTTGCACAGACAGAGAACGAAAAAGACCTTATTACGATTGAGCAGTTCATAGAAGAGAATTTCTGTGATAGCAACATTGCGAGACATGGACAATGTGTCGAGAGTGAATTTTACTCTAAATGGGAATGTCCTCAAAAAGAAATGGATGAATTGATTGCCTTGCTGGAAGCACCTAAGCGAATTTACATTCGCATACATTCTTATGAGCTTGCGAATGAGTATGTGAGCTTCAGGACGTTTTCAAATGGAGTTTGGAACATCAAATAAAGACAGGTTTATGTACGAGAATGAAGAACAGTCCGACATCATAGGTAAGAGCTGCACCTTGCTTACCCCGTACAAGGGTTATACAGAGGGAACTGTTGTCGGCGACTATGGGGACAGAATCATTGTCTCCCTAACCAGCGGAAAAGAAATATCCGAATACCGAGATGAAGTAATCATTTATGAATAATAAGAATATACTTATGACACCGATAGCAAACAAATTTGTCCAGTGGGAAGTGCCTGCACTGGAGACATTGCGGAATAGCCGTGCGTACAAACTTCGTGAGAGCCTCAATAATGGAGGCAAGTTGAGCCGTGAAGATAAAAATTGGATAACCCGCAGCGTGAAGGAAAGCGTTTATTTCAAGCGAGGAATTGCCTTAAATGGCTATCACTTCGATTTCTCGGATGTCCTTAAGCGGTATTTTGTGAAACAACATGGGTTCATCTGTGAGTATTATGCCATTGACAAGACTGCATTAAGGTCAATATTGTACGGCAGAATAGATGACATTGTAGAATTAAATTAAGACAGGTATATGGGAAAATATCAGTTTTATCAAGACTGTAAGGTTACAGCCTGGGAACGTGATTATTTCACTGTGGAAGCTGAAAGCTACGAAGATGCGGAAGCCATTGTCCGTTCATGGAAATGTGAAGATGTTTCGAATATCATTGACAGCCGTTTGTGCTACGACGAATGGCGTGCGTTACCCGATACATCGGAATGTATGTCCCCCGATGAAAACGGTGGCAGTCCGACAATCGAGGTATATAACTCTGTTGGAAAAGTTATTATAAACAATGCTCCTGAAAAGGCTTAATCAAAATAGATTGTCATGAATGTAACGATAGAACATATCTTCTGTCCCTATTGCGAGGAAGTGATAAACCTGTATTTTAGAATTATGAATACGATTCTCTTTTCGTGTAATGAAGCTGAACTTCGCACAAGTATGGAACGTCTAAAGAAAGAGACCAGGCTTGACGAGTATTTCATATTCGGTTATGGGGCACATCATCTGTGGCTATGCCAGAGGAAACCGAGCGATAAAAACAAGGTCTTCGAGCATCGCATCATGATTGCCCGTTTCTGACCTTGCTGTATATGTATAGATTGCATTTTCTGGATTATTCAAGGTCATATTCTCAATACGCCGTATTGAGAATATGTACCTTCGATACTTTTTATCATGGCTATTTTCCGGGGGCAGGGATTCCTTTTTTATTTTCTTTTGGCTGCACCACACCCTTTTATTGCACATTCCATTCGCTGCGGAGCGACCCTCATGCTTTTGCCCGCAGGGGGCATTCCTGCCCGCTTTCCTGCCTGCCTCCTGCTTCCCATTGCAGCCGGAACAGACGCCTGACGGATGCTTTGCGCAAAGCCGGCTGTTGAACTTCCGGTCATGGCCCTCCACGCAGGGCTTTTTGGCCCGCCATTGGCTCCTTTTTGCCGCTTCAATGTCAAGCGGGTGTGGCTGGCCTGCCGACTTCATGCCGGCACTACGGGGAGAATATGCCTGCTTGCGCCTTGCGGACACGTCCTTCCGAAGCCCGTCGCTTCGTGTTCTACTTTTTCACTACTGCTTTTGGCCGAAGTCACAATCATTTTCCGCCGCAAAGATAGTATGCGGTCGGGAGCGGCTTGACAAGCCTTGACCAATGCACAGCTGTACAAATCTTCCTTTATCGGGCCTGCGGTTTTGGGGGACCAAAAATAAAGAGTATTTGCTGGCAGTCCTTGGTGCATCCCTTTGCGACACCTACTTTTTTGGGCATCGTAAAATTGATTTGTTTAACTTCTAAAAGCATTGAATTATGAAAAAGATTGAGAACACATTCACAGTGACAGGTTTCGTAGGTAAGGACGCTGAAATCCGCAGTTTCACCAGCGCAAGTGTAGCACGTTTCTCCCTGGCCGTAGGCCGTCAGGAGAAGTCCGGCGATCAGACCAGCCGGGTGTCCGCTTTCCTGAATTTTGAGGCGTGGCGCAAAAACGAGAACAAAGGGTCTTTCGACTACCTGGCCAAAGGCACCCTGCTTACCGTGGAGGGCTATTTCAAGCCCGAAAGATGGACAGACAAAGACGGCATCGAGCATAATAGCATCACGATGGTAGCCGTCAAGTTCTACCCGGCAGCGGAAAAGGAGGAAGCCCCTGCGGAGCCGGCAGCGAAACCGAAACGGGGCAAAAAATAACCTCCTGCTTCCCGGTCAAAAGCGGCCTTCGGGTCGCTTTTCTTATGCTCATTGTTATTCTCCTCGAGCCTGTTCCTTTTATACTGTATCTCCATGCCGGTCCCGCCGTCCATTGATTTTCCTGTGCAAAGTTAAGCCGGGCGGGAACCGTCAAGGCGCGGCTACATTTGTGGTTAACAACCATCAACTCGCAGGCTCGTCAATACTTCTTGAACACAAATGCAATCGTCATGGACTGTCCGCTTCCTCCTTGCCTTGTTCCCTCCTTTCCGGCTTGTATCCTGCACATAAAATCAAATCCCGTCGGAAGAGGCGAAACCTCTGAAGAGAGGGAAGAAAAACAAACAATTAAAATCATATCAAATGGAGAGAATTTACAGCTTCAAAGGATGGGTAAAAGCAATCATCGACAATGAAAACGCAGAAGTTCTGTGTCAGTTGGAAGAAAATGGGGTCGGCAATATAGGGAAAAAGACTCTGGTTGAAATGGCGAAAGCGCAATTTGAACACTGGAAAGAGTTTTGCCAACTACTTGACACAGAGAGTAGAATAGCGGTGCATGTTTGTGTATACGGCAATGACATTCTACCCAACGGCTTGCTTTGCCGGAAAGAGCACGAATGTGTCTATAGGGACTTCGTTAAAATTGAGCCGCACAGGAAGAATATTAACTTATAAAATTAAAAGACATGAAACAGATTATTTGGTCGAGCGAGGACAGGTTGGATGATAATGCAAGAGAAAGATACCAGGAATTTCAGCGTGAGGTGCAAGATGACAACACTTACATTGTCAGTGAAGAAGAATGGGCGGACGAGGTGTACGGCTATTTGGATGACGAACGGCATAACTTGAACAAGCACATTGACGGCGTTATCATGGTGTTTGCCGATTTAGGGCTGTGGTATGGCCGGAGGCAAGGCTACCAAATACTGGGCAGCAATATCGCCGACATATTGCACTCCCAATGTGATGAAGCCGAGTGGTACGGTGATGGTTACAACATTCGGGGGCGCATGATTCACCATGACGGAACAAACTATGTTTTGTACCGTATAGCCAAAGACAGGGACGAAGCGGAACGCATTGCCGCCAAAATCTACAGTGGGGAAATCGACGAGGAAGGCTTTCGCCGGAGAACCCGCTCCCTCTATCCGTATGTCGCCGATGTTTACGGCTGGAAGACCAGAAACCGTAAAAAGTCCGCGTGAGAATGACAAACATGGCAATGAATGCCGCAGCCGTCTATGGGATGTGTTGCGGCATATTCCTTTCATTCTGCATGAAAGACCCTTTTGCGGGCCGGGCAACCTGTTCTGACTCATCCGGACTAACCTTTTATATATACCTCTTTTCCCTTTTCTATTATTTTCTGTTCGCCTCTATAATCCGGACCGTAAGCCGTCTATTGTTTCTGCAAATTTCGATTGCCGCCTGTCAGTCCGCTCAAGGACCTCCTTGTTTGCTGGCGAAAAATCTTCCTCACCGTCTCCGCTGGCGAGCGTATTTTTCGCAGCATCCTTGTTCTTGGACTGGTCGCCAATCCTCGGGCAGAAAAATAAACAGCCTTCCGGTACAGGATTGTATCAGAGGGAAAAAAATCAAACTTAAAATTGAAGCATTATGACATTCAGAGAATTTATTAGCGAGAACGGCTACACGGTACAGACAACCTTTTGGGAAGATTTCACAATAGCCGACCGGTTTGGGCTTTCGGCTATCCGGGACACATACAACCGTGCTTTCAAGGAGTGGAATGAGAACTACAAGTTTCTGACCGAATTGGTATTGGTTCTCAATCACAAGATTTGGCAGCATCACAAGAGCCACCCCGAAGTCGCAGCACTTTACAATGACCTATGGAAGCAGGCAGACCTATACGCGGTCGAAAATCTGAAAGATGACGAGTTGAATTATTTTTTTGAAGTAACGGATTAAACAGATATTAAAATAGAAAAGATATGACAAAAGAAGAAGTTTTACAGCATGACAAGAAGTTCCGCTATATGCTCCTGTCCCGAATGCAGTCAGATTGCGAGTATTATCTGAACTATGGCAACAGGAATCCAAAACGCCTGTGGGCTGGCGATGAACAGCGACAAATCGAGTACATGATACTGTTGCATGACAGTTTCAAGGAGGATGAGAAACCGCAATGGCTGACAATGGATGAAATTATCGACTATCAAAAGAGAATGCTTGAGCCTGTCGCCTGATGCGAAAAGTAGCTGCAGCCGTCCTGATGGTGGCGGCTGCGGCATTTGCTGAGGTCTATCCCAACTCCTTTTTTATCGGCCACCGACATTCACTTCTGACATTTTTATTTTATTCAATGCCATGCGGCATAATAATTTATGAAAAGGTTTTATGAAAAAGAAGTATATCCGTCCCAAAGCATTGTGAAATTTAACGGATGTGCAGATACTGATTGCCTGCTCCGATTTTACCAGCTCGCCACACTCAATCTTGATTTCAAGAAATAGATGCCTGTCGTCTTTTTCAATTTGTATGTGATTGGTGGAGTTTTCCGTTATAAGGTCGTTAAAGCCGTTACTGGCTTTCAGCCCGAACCTTTTTACAATTTTATTCCGGATATTGAAAAGCAACCTTACAAGAGGAGGATAGTCGGAGAAAATCATGTCGTACACCTCCTGTGCCGTAATCTGCTTTTTCGTACATACACTTATCGAATATTTGTCTATGTAATCCATTTTACTGTTTTTTATTGCAACATTGCACGTTTATAATTTGACAATACATTTTCTATTCGGTCAAAAAACATTCCCCATCAATGTCTTTAATACGGATGACAGGAATACCCGTGCCATCCTCGAACTGTAGAACCCCTTTGTCCGGCTCTACACTCTTGACAATCCCGGTCGCCGTATGATAACTTCCACCCTCTTTCTTATCATCAGGCACAAAATAAGTAACACTAATAGTCGGCTTTTCATCCAATGATTGCAGATAAGCCAGCTTCCTGTTCAGCACTTCAGCATCACTTTCGGACAGTTCCTCTTCCGCCTCCGTCAGCCTTGCGGCCTCTGTGATGGCCGAATCATGTCCGGTCAATGCGGCAAAGGGAGCAAACTGGGCAGCACGGTTATACATGGACATCTGCGGATGTCTTTCGGAAACATGGTGCGGCAGGTTGATGATGTCGTCGTATGGGTGATTCATGCTTTGTGCCCTCCTATCTGTTCATTACGTTCCTTGGCAGTGGCGCCCTCTTCATAATTCAGTCCTTTCAGAATGGCGTTCTTACCGAACTGTTTCTTGATGTTCAGAATGGCCGTCTGTATTTGGCGCTCCTTGGCAAGCCTTTCCTTTTCTTCCCTCTGTTTCCTTTCCAGCGCTTCATAGTCTGTGAACAGGTCATACTGCACCGGAGACGGATTCTTGGCTGCCGTTTCTTCATCGACGACATGGTTCGTGGTCAGGTTGATGCGTCTCACCAGCAGCTTGGGATTGACAATCCGGCCGAAAAGTTCCATGACGGCTTCTGATATGAGCCGGGCGGATGATGTCGGGCTTTCAAGGTTGGCCGTGCCATGTGCGTGCTTCGGGACTTTCCGGCCATAGTAGTCGGTCGTTACTTCACCCTTATATGTTGTCCGTGCATCTTCATTGGACAGACTGGCTGTATCATAGCCGATGGTCAGCACGAGCTGGTCTGTAACCATCCTTTTGTCAAGCAGGTCGAGAGCGGCGCTTTCCGCCATTTCCCGGACTACCACACGGGCTTTCCGTACCGTGTATGGCTCCTGGAGCACCTGCCCGCTGCTGAACGAGTTCGTTGCCGGCTTATAGGCTTTTATAAATTCCATCGTGCAAGGCTCCCATCCCCAGGCATGGTCTATCAGCAGCTCTGCATTGACGCCAAACAGCTGATACAGCACCTCCTCGTTCCTGACGGACTGCCTTGCGATGTCTCCCATCGTGTAGATGCCGTATTGCTCCAGTTTGCTGGCTATGCCTTTTCCCACACGCCAGAAATCCGTCAGCGGTCGGTGCGTCCACAGCTTCCTGCGGTATGTCATCTCATCCAGTTCCGCTATGCGCACACCGTCCTTGTCCGCTGGGATATGCTTGGCCTCGATGTCCATTGCTACTTTGCAGAGGTACAGATTGGTGCCAATCCCTGCGGTTGCCGTGATGCCAGTCTGCCGCAGTACATCGCCGATCATTCTTCTTGCCAATTCGTGTGCCGTGACTCCGTAGGTGGACAGATAATCCGTTACGTCCATGAACACTTCGTCTATTGAATATACATGGATGTCCTCCGGGGCAATATAGTTGAGATATATCTTGTAGATGCGCGTGCTGTGCTCGATGTAATAAGCCATGCGGGGCGTAGCGGCGATATAGTCCACCTCCCAGTCCGGATGAGCTTTCAGATCAATGTCCGACACAGATTTTCCTGTCAGCCTGTATCCCCTTGAGTTTCTTCTGCGCCCGGCATTGACTTCCCTTAATTTCTGCTCAACCTCGAACAGCCGGGCCCGGCCGGGAATGCCGTATGCTTTTAGCGAAGGACTGACGGCAAGGCAGATGGTCTTTTCCGTCCGGCTCCTGTCGGCCACGACGAGATTGGTCGTGAGCGGGTCAAGCCCACGTTCCACACACTCGACCGAGGCGTAGAACGACTTCAGGTCAATAGCTATGTATGTCCTGCCTGTGTCCTGCATGTCTGTCTTGCCAACGGGTTATCGGTCTCTCCGGTAATCAGACTTCCTGAATCCGCCCCACAGCCCTTTAAGGATTTTGCCTACTACCCAGAACACGGCTATAATCACCAGAATTTCCATACTCTTCTCTTTTTATATAACCATATAATTATGCACTTATATAATTATGATTTTATATAATTATATATTATAACAATATCAATTCTATAACTCATTGAGGCTCTCCTCATTCTCCTCAATGTAAGTCATTATTATTGCGGCTGCAAGCGACCTCAAAGGAATATTACGGTGTGCATTGAGGCGGATTAGTTCAAGCCGTTTCTTTACCTCTTTGGGAAGCCAGATGGCAAATCCCTGCTCGCTTATGCCGGTATATTTTGCGAGGTTTTCCTCAAAGGCTTTCTTGCCTCTCTTGCGGCGTTTTGTCTCCCTTTCTGCGGCAGGGTCGCCGTTCGCATCCACGACGGGTTCTTTATCCTTGCCTGGTGTCGTTATGCCCCGCACGATGTCGTCCAGTCCCATGTTCGCAAGCGGGTTGTCTATTTCCGGTCTGCTGTTCTTTGCCATAGCCTTTATTTTTTAAGATCAAGTTCCTCGATGATTTTATTGAAAGCCGGTTCAAGCAGTTCCGTCTGGTTTTTCTCCAATGGGTACAGCGTGGAATATCTCTTTATGGCCACGCTCTGCCTCACCATCGGTGTAACGGTGCCGACCAGCCCGAGATACCCGATGGTCTGTTCCCGTTGCCGTATCTCTTCCGCCTTCCTCTCGGCCGCGTTGATTCGGTTGGGGATGAAAATCAGGCCGGCTGATGACACCGACTTCAGAGCCTTGACGAATATGCCTGTGGCGTCCACAGTGTCCGCGTCGAATGATATGGGTATTATTGCCGTATCCGCTGATTGGTAGATGTATGCCAGGTTGCGGTCGTTCAGGTTTCCCGGACAGTCTATCAGTACGATACCCGGCACTTCTTTCAGTTTGCCCATTACCTGCACGAGCCGCTTATGGTCGGACGTGTCAAGCATCTCCACGTTCCACGGGATCTGTGCGTCCGGTGCGGCGTCCTTTTCACGTTGGCGGTGACGGAACAGCGATGCCTGAAGGTCCGCATCTATCACAAATGAGGGGAAGCCATGCTCTATAAGATGATTTGCGAACAAGGCACAGAGGGTCGTCTTGCCAACGCCTCCTTTGATGTTGCTGAATATGACAATCTTGTTTTTCATGTCCATGCGAATTTATGCTATATAATTCACCTACAAAGATACAAAATTATCGGCTCACAGCAAAGGAAAGACAGTTAATAATTATATATTTATGATTTTATATATTTATATAATTATATAGTTGTATCTATTTCGTATCTATTTGTATATCAAATATGAAGAATGTCATATAGTGAAATTGTACAAGAATGAATATAAGGTGATTGAATTCATTATATATATAATTATATAACTATATAATTATATAATCACACAATAGAAGTCATTCCCGTCTGAAGGCTTTTCAACAAGGTTGTAGTAATTCAGCTCCTACTTACCACCTTGCATTTGAAGCAATCCGTTCACATCACCATTCCCGATATAAGCCAAGCATCTCCGTATCTTCTCGGCAGACCAATTCCACCATTGCAGCGTTTCAAGTTCCTGTATCACTTCTTCATCGAAACGCTTCCTTATCGGTCGGGCAGGAACACCGCCGACTATCGTATAGGGCGGCACGTCTTTCGTAACAACGGCACGGGCGGCTATGATTGCCCCATTGCCGATGTGAACACCAGCCATAATCACCGCTTCATAGCCTATCCACACATCGTTGCCTATCACGATGTCACCTTTGTTGTCCCAAGCCGTTGCCACGTCCGATTTCTCCAAATCCCAGTCTTCATAAAAGAGCGGGAAGGTGTAAGTGGATAGGGATTTTAAGGTATGGTTGGCACAGTTGAACAGGAATTTCGCGCCGCAGGCAATGGAACAGAACTTGCCGATTATCAGCCGCTCGTGGTTGATAGGGTAATGGTAAAGCACATTATTTTGCTCGAAAAGCAACGGGTCGGACACAAAATCATTATAGATGGTATAGTCTCCCACCTCGATAGACGGGGCTTTCACGACGGCATTCAGGTACACGGTCTGCGTGTCGCCTGTGCGTGGATATATCTTTTTCATTATGACGTTCTGTTCTTAATAGTGTTTATATTTCAGATAAATGACAGAAAGCAAGCCGAGTAATATCACATACAGATATTCTGCTGTCCAATAAACGGACAATGACGTGCTGAAACTGCTTATGCTCCACAAATAAATTTGATAAGCCACGATAGTTATCAGTTGGAAGATAAACGTCATGCGTGTCGCCCCCGTACCTGTTACGCTGTTCATATAGACATAGCCGGGCAAGGCAAAGATGTAGTTCAGCAACATGACTACAAACGGCAAATGGGCAATCTGCATCAGAGCTGTGCTTTCCGTATAAATACCGATAATCGGACGATAGAAAATCACGGCAAGGATGACCAGCGGAAAGCCGATGGCATATCCCAAACGGACAACACAGTTACATAGCGGGATGACCTGTCTCTTTTGTCCGGCTCCCAACAAATTGCTTACCAGCGAACCGGTAGTAGCCGCCAGCGAATTGACGATGACAAAGAACACCGTCGAGACACTGCGTATGACATTGGTAGCTGCCAGTTCCATTTCTCCCAAATGCTCGACAGCTACGAAGAAAGCAAGCCACGAGGCCACTCCGATAAACGAATGGAACATGCTCCATACGGACACACGACAAACATGATGTAACAAACCTTTATCAAAGTTCCAATACAAACCATAAAGCCGTCTGTCCATTTTCCGTAAGACATGAATTGTCAGCACAGCCAATGAACACGCTTCGGCAAAAGACGATGCGACGGCTGCACCCGCTATCCCCATGTCCCAATGGAATATGAGCAGCCAGTTGCCCGGAATGTTCACCAATACGGCTGTCAGGGCCGCCACGTTCAAGGCTTTTGTACGGGTAATGCCGACCAGAAACGAGCGTAAGGCAAGGAATGGAAAGGAGAACAGCAGTCCCCATATTCGTCCGTCCAAATAATCAATCACGGCATGATAGACTTCCGCAGAAGTTATCAGCCTACTTAGAATCATCGGGGAAAACAGCTTGGAGAACAAACACAAAAGGACAGCAAGTCCCGACAGGAAAAACAATCCTTGAAAGAACGTCTTCCCTGTTTCGGAATAGTGTTGTTCGCCGTTGCGCCGTGCGACAACAACCTGCAAGCCCAGACTGAAACCGAAGCCGAGCATATAGACAGCCAGATACCAGATCCCGGCAAGGGCGGATGCGCCCAACTCTATTTCTCCCACATGCCCCAAGAAAATGGCATCGGTAATATTGATAAGTTGTTCGATAAGGATGCTCATCATTACAGGAAAGTTGATGAGCCAAATATGCTTATATGTATAGTTCATTGTTCAACTTGATAGGATGCGACAAGTCCTGCTGCACGTGGCGGCATGACACATCGCAGGATTATGAATTTGGAATAATGGCAAAACAAGAAAGGACAAACCTGTTATAAGCCTGTCCGTTGCTGAATAGCTTGGTTAAAATGCTATCCGTTGAGCGCAGCTATATGCACACTTGCCATTTCATATGGGTTGAACAATTCTATTTTTTTCTGTTACCTTTGCAAAGATAGCATTTGTTCTTGATTATACCTCCAAGTTTCCAGTTTCTTTTTGTAGGATTTCCAACATTTCCCTCAAATTGACTTCGCTTTTTGGGGGATATGCACATTCCGGGTATTCACATCTTGTTTTTAATCCACTTATAAATTCTGGGTGTTACGATTTGCATCAGGCAAAGATTGGCTATACAAATAACCAGGCTTAAAACACCTAACAAAGCGTTTTCTACATTGGAATATTGCTCTTGACCAGCACTTATTGCCATGACGCAATAAGGCAAACATAACACGGTGCTGACAATGGCAGGAATATATTTGCGAATGATAAAGAATTGTATAATGTGGGCAACAAAATGCAAGCTGAAAGCCAGTAAACAAATATACCAGAACAACATGTTTCCTGTAATGATTGTAGCCATAGTACAAGCACTTATAATAACAAACTCCTCACACACGGCAATGCCGAATGCAGGACTTTGTAGAAAAGACAATTTTGACCGCAATGCAGGAAACCTCCGGGATAATTCTTTTTCATTTTTTTCAATCCATGCAGGCAGCATAACCATTTCCTCAAACTCATGGAGCATAAACATGATAGGAAGCAAATATATCAATATTAAAGTCATTCTATTCTATATTTTCGTTTCAAATTCAGCAAAATCAGTGTTGCTTGCTTCAATCCGCATCTTACAATGTTGGCTTCCGCGTAAAATGGATTCACAAATGGTTACTCGGAATGTTCTGTCATTCCACAACGACTGCAAAACATAAAGAATGCTTTGCCTGGAGCATTCACAAAGCAAAGGTGTCGAAACATAACCTTGTTTATGAAGCCTACAGGTGCATTCCATGAAGTATAAATCATAGACAGAACCTTTCTCTATCGTTTCGCATTTTACTCCCGGCAATTCATTGGCTTTGGCGAAAAACTGGTCAAAGTCTCCAGCCGCCTGTTCATACAAGTCTTTATAAATCTGAAGCGTGCCGCATTGCACACAGTTCTTGCCGCACTCACGGAAGAAAGTTTCCCTTTGCGCTTCTGGCAGTTTCGTGATACCTTTCTCAAAACCTTTGAACCAATCAGCCAAATCCATAAATTGCTATTTTAAGTAGTCAAACTGTTATCTTTCTTTTGATATATAAGCAGGGTAATCGTCTTTAGACAAACTTTTCGCTAACGTGTCCGGATTTACATCCCAAAGCGTAGGAAGATATTCAAACACGGCTTTCCCCTTATCAAGGTGGAAACGGACTTTGGCATCGAAAGCAACAGGCTTATAGTTGTCATCTCCTATAGGGTTGTCTCTATACAACAACTGGTTTTCTTGCCATTTCAGTTCTTTACCGTCAAAGTTCACATCGAATATTCCGCAGACCACAGCTTCCATCGTCTGATTTTGGACTGTTGTTGAGATACAACGCATATAGCCGGTCATCTGATTAGTGCTTTTCCTCATAGCCAGCTCATAGCGGAACACACTCGTCCCGGTATAATCTTTGGCAATAGTCATTCTTGAGCCTTTCCCATTCATATTATAAATCAGTTCATGCGTGACTGTAGTCATATTGAAGCCAAAGCCGTTTTCGGTTTTTGCCAAATCGGAAAACACTATCTTGTCGCTATACACGCCTTCTAACTTTCCGTTGTCAAGTTGATAGACTACATCATCCGTAAATAAATTCTTGCCAATGATATTTTCCTTCAGGAATTGAATTATTTCGTCTTTCATATCTATTTCTTTTTAAGCGAATCTGCATTTCTTCGTCACGATTGGTGATAACAAAGTAGTCGCCAGAACCAGCAACCACAAATTGCCGGACAACGGATTGTAAGCGGCTAAAAGTTCCGAAACAGTACTGCCTCCCGCCAGTCCTGCGGCAAATTCAAAAACAATCGTCAACAATGCCCAGCCTATCCCAATCAACCAACTATCTTTGGAGGTAAAGGCTTTTATTATTCGCGGAAGCAGTAGCCAAGTAATCAGAAAAATACATACGCTTAGTGTAATTCCGCTAACGGGCAATGCCCATTCCTCTCCGATGGTCTTCGCCAATACATATTCCCGCAGCCCGCCATTGAGAATGGCCACGGGAATAAAACAGAGCCAGACGGGAAGAGATTTTAGGACGTTCATATTCTTTTATTATTTTTCCCATTCCTCCTTCGTCATCCGCATGAAATGCTCCGTGCGGACATCGCCAAGCGGGGAGGTCTTGCCTTCTTCCGTATGATGGAAACGGAAACCGCATTTCTCCATCACCCGGCAGGATTTCGTATTGCCGTCATAATACCCGCACCAGACGGCGGTCATTCCCAAATCCTCAAAACACCTTCGCAGCAGGCGGCGCACGGCCTCTGGTATAAGACCCTGTCCCCAGAACGGCCTGCCTATCCAGTAGCCTATTTCAGCCTCGCCTGCCTGCATTTGAGCACTGTGCAGACCTTCTCCGTCCATGATTCCTGCGCTCCCGACAGGCTCGCCTGTCTCTTTCAGGACCACAGCATAGGTCTCCGGAGCGGAAAACACAGTCCGGATCACATTCAGGCTGTCTTCCACAGAAGTATGAGGAGGCCAGCCCGCAATAGGGCCGATTTCGGGATCCCGGGCGTATTTATATAAGGATTCTGCATCCGACTCTTGCCAGGGACGCAATATAAGTCGCTCTGTAACTATCTCTTTATCCATTGTTAAGACTTTAATTTCACTCTGTTTCTTCTGTTCCCTTTTTCCGTCTCGGTCCTTTGGTCCGTCCTCTGTTCAAATCGACATTGTATTTGTTCAGAATACGGAATATCGAACTCCTGCTGCTGAATCCGCTTACATTGGCAATGTCGTCCATAGAATAACCGGCATTGTACATATCCACGATGGTTCTTTCCCGTTCACTCCGGGATAAAGTCTTCATCGTCTTGGCCGGAGATTTGATGTTCTTTTGGAACAGCATGATATGGCTGGAAGACTTCCGCAATGCGGCTATTTCTTCCGGAAGAGCTCCAATCATTTCAAGAACCTCCGCCGCTGTAGTTTCCTTGAACAGTTCATTTCGGCTGTCAATTCGGTCATGAATGGAAATCAGACGCACGACCTTGATTCTGCACATCTCTATGCAGACGGCAAGTTCCCGCACTCCGCGAACCGCGTTACTGAACTTCGATACCACAAGCTCGTCACCCCGGTCAAGGGCATTCATGAGCTGTTTCCATTGCGGACGCATCAGCTCATGGTCAGTCTCTTCCTCAATCACCTGTACACAGCCGAATTTCAACATCCATTCCTTATCGGCCTCGTATGAATCATAGTGATTAGCCTTGAATATGTATCCAACTTTTGCCATTGTCTTATGCTGAAAATAATAACCGATGCAAAGATAATGTTTTTTGTTTGTCTGAAATCATACTCCGGCATATTTATTCTAAAAATCGTATTCTGAACTTACTTTTTCTTTCACTTGTTTTCATTGGAAATCATACTGTTGAATATGAATAAAAATAATCATCAAAATGTGGTTTTAAATCGCGTTTTATGGCAAATATTGTATAGTTTTGTGTCGTTTTTAGTCTGAAATTTCAAGATGATAGATACAAAATCATATTCAAAATCAAGGTCTCTTTTGGCCGGGTTG
This sequence comes from Phocaeicola salanitronis DSM 18170, assembly GCF_000190575.1. Lineage (NCBI taxonomy): Bacteria > Pseudomonadati > Bacteroidota > Bacteroidia > Bacteroidales > Bacteroidaceae > Phocaeicola > Phocaeicola salanitronis. The sequence continues at coordinate 431,416 of NC_015164.1, forward strand.
GTTGCCGCATCGGTAGCCATGTTCCTGTCCGTATCTTGTAGTAACGGAAATGGCAGTGCCGAATCGTCAATGAAAGAAGATCCTGCCGGAATATACGGAAAGTTCCTGAGTGAAATTAGAAACATGGACAGCCTCCCGACGGAAGAGCTGGCAATCCATATCAACCGGTGGCAGTCCCTCAAGGATTCCGTCTTTTTCTATGCGGCACAGGACACTTCCGGCAATCCCCATTCCGACCTGTACGGTAAATGCAACGAGGTTCACGATTCTCTCCGCACGGAGTTCACCCGTCTGGCAGGGTCAGCACCGCGTTCCTATCAGAACGTGTTTGTGCTCAAGGAAAGGACTTCTCCCTATTGCGACGACAAAGAACTGGCAGACGCGGCAGACAGTATAAGGCCTTTTTTTGTTTCTCTTGACAGTATTCCGCCCCTTGCCATTGATGGCAACGGCATTCGTTCAGCATACCGTCGGTTACTTGCCCGAACGTTGCAGGGTGGAATACATAATCTTACCGACTTGAAAACTTTCATCCGAGACGAGGATGTAATGTTCCGCATATTTCTTACACACCTTGATGGTCTGACTGGAGAGGATGTGTCGGATTTGACAAAAGACACGGAACGATGCTGCTCGCTGGTTTTTCTCGCTGCGGAGAAAAAGGAGATATCCTACCGGGATGCAATGATATACATGGCCATGCGTACCAACCGCCGGATTATACAGAATGCGGTTGCCTGCCTCAATGACATCCGCGAGGACAAAGTGAAATCCAGGGCGCAGGCATTCGGATATGCGTGCATGATACTGCAGCCCTACATCTCGATGGACGGCATTTGTATGGCCTTGCTTTCCGGATACGAAAAAGAGAAGTTGCGCCACATTGCGGAACAGACGCCTGCGGCTTTTACCCGGCTGGGAGATGTCCTGCAGTCGGACAATAACGGACTGGCGGAACTGCCCGGCACGCTGATGGGGATATACATCCGGACATTATGAACGAAACACAAACAGACATGAATATGCTACGACATTTTCTGAACGATTTCCTTTCTTTCGTCCCGTTGCAGTTGCCGCAGCTTCTCGACGTGACGACAATGGAGGAACCGCAGTTCTACGGAGACTATGTACTGCTTACATTTCCTCTGCGCGACACCTACGAGTTGGAAGAGGTAATGGACATGTTCGAGGACGACATGGAACTGATTACGCTGTACCACCATATCCCGATGCCGACGGAGCAGTACGGGCACAGCACCTGTGCGTACTCCAATCCCGCATTCGGGCAGATGTTCAAGATGAACACCAAGACCGATGCCGATGGCAGGGTCAGCTGCGTTTTCGCCACTATTTACGATTCGCTCGATCTGATGTACGGCGACCTTTGCCTTGATCTTAAACTGCATTCGAAAAGTGGCACATTGAAATACAGGAGGAACAAGGAAGACTTATTGATGGATTTTATATGAGAAATACATTGTACCGACAGATGGTGTACTGGATCAATGCACACAGGACATGGATTGAGGTGGCCGATGCCAGCCTTTACAGGGAGCACGTCATCGCAAGGAGCGACAGGACAGACTACCTCGTTTCCCGCACGCTGGTCCTACGGGCATTCAAGCCGAACGGAGGCTGTGCCGAAGGCACCGTGTGGAACATTCCCGAACACGATTTGGACAGGGCGTTGGCCACATTGCGCAAGCAGGACAGGCAGTTCCGTCAGCGAATCAAGAAAGCCGCCATGTATCTCACGGCTCCAGATGCAGAAGCCATCATACTGTTGGCCACACACGGCATTGTACGTTTGGAGCTGCTTGAACAGCCCATACATTTGACATCAAAGCCATCCTACCTATGACCAGCCTTCTATTACAATTTGTATTCATAGCACTGCTTGTCATTCTGCCGATGGCGTTGTACAGGAGCCGCCGTTCCTTCATGGCAGTATTCTACCGTGCCATGACAGACAATGCCCAGGCCCGCAAATTCTACACGCAGGTGCTTGTGGTCCTGTTGCTCCTTTTCCATTATGTCTATACGACCGGACATCCCGGACAGTTCGGCACGGTATTGTCTGCCATCGTATGTGCCGCCATGTTCTCCGCCAGGAGGACGGACAGATGGCTCCGCAAGCTGCTCGACCGTCCGAAGGCATTTGTCGCCTGCGGCGTCTTCGCACTGGCTGTATGTATCGTGCCGCAGTTGTTCACCCTGTCCGTTACCGTCTCATATATCCTTCTGGCAGCCCTGTTCTATCCCTCCGGCAGAGTTCTGGCCGAATGGGAGGACCGGGACAGGAGACTTTACCTGTCGGAACATCCGGATGAGATGTCCGACATCTACCATTGCAATCATCACGCGAGGCTGCCATGATAATGCGGACAGAAGCGGCCTTATCTTATCCGCACAATAGTCAATCACAAAAAACAGAATGAAGATGAAGAATAAAGAAGCAATGACCGCAACCATATCGACATGTATCGGTCTGTTCGACTTCCTCAAGGAAAAGGTCGGCGAACGCAAGACAAGGACAGAAGCCTATTGCGACCTGTTGGACAAGTCGCTGGCAGGCTTTGTTTCCCCTTTTTTAAGAAATCAGGATTTCGAGCTCAGGCCGAGGCAGTGCCATGTGACCGTTTCAGACCTCGCAACCGAATGGCGGTGGCACAGGGCTACTGTCCGTTCCTTTCTTGATACGCTGGAATCATTCGGACAGCTGGAAAGGACGAAACTGCCGAAAAGCATGGTCATCACCATGCACCTGCATGATGGCAGCCATGCCGTACCCGATATTGTGCAGGGAACCGCAGGCATTGTCCGTCAACTGAACGGAATCCTGTCCGAATGGATAAACGGCAGCACCACTTCCGATGACGCCGGTATTGCGTGTGGTCAGATTGTACACCAGTCCATCACCGATGTCGGACTCAAGTATGAACTGCCGGAAGACGACTGCAGTGTCACCTTGCAGAAGTTGCCGGAGAGGATGAACACGCGGGTGCTGAAAATTCACACCGCTGCTGTGGAGTGCATCGTTCTTGCTGCCCTGCGGAAAGTGTTGCGCCGGTCGAAGCCGGAAGAAAGCATGAAACTCATGCAATACTTCTGTTTTGATCTGGGAGCAAGCTGGCCGTCATTCATTGACCTGTCAAAGACTCTTGCAGAGCAAATTCTGAACTCAGGGAAAGAAAAGGACATCGACCACGACGACGACCGTCAGCTGCTCCTTGACGACCTTCACGACCCGTTCCTGTCGGCTGCGGCGAAAGCCCTGGAGAAATCCGCAGGTGCGGACTGCCGAACCCCATTGTATAACCACGGATAATCCGACCGATAACCGGCGTAGCCGTCCTGCCGTTTATAGCAGGCATCCGGGCTTGCCCGTCTGCCACCAAACAAAGGGATGGGGAGCCTAATACCCCAATGACAGGAGCCATTGGGAGAGATGTCCAGGCAGGCAGCAAGCTGGGACATGAAAGATTATCCAATGCAACAGAAGAAGCAGTATGGCAAATGCAAAACAGGTTCTCGACGTTCAGGTCTCCAAAGGCATCACCACCGCCCAAAGCAACGAACATCTGCGTAACCGCAGTGAGAAGGCGGCGGAATATGCCATGAAGAAAGGTAACTACGACCCGACAAGGGAACATCTGAACTTTGAGATAGTAAACGGCAAGGTGCGTCCTGTGGACAAAAGCCGGAGCATTCCGGATAGGATGGCCGACAGTCTCCGTCAGCGGGGTATTAAGGACCCGAACGAAGGACTGGTGGAACCCAAGTACAGGACGGTGGTCAACATTATCCTCGGCGGCTCCCGCGAACTGATGCGGCAGCTTGCCTTTGGAAAGCAGGATGTGGATTTCGAGCAAGGAGCGGACAACAGCCGGATCGTCAGAAAGCCGGAAATTGAGCAGTGGGCAAAGGATGCCTATAGATTCATCAGTGAAAAGTATGGCGAGCAGAACATCGCGGCGTTCGTTGTGCACCTCGATGAACAGAATCCCCATGTACATTGTACGCTACTGCCAATAAAGGACGGCAAGTTTGCATACAAGGAGATATTTGCCGGAAAGGACAAATACGAGTACAGCGCGAGAATGAAGCAGCTGCACAGCGACTTTGCCGAGGTGAACAGGAAGTGGGGACTTGCCAGAGGCAGCAGCGTCTCAGAGTCCGGCGCTCGTCACAGAACAACTGAGGAATACCGTCGTATGCTGTCGGAGGAATGTACGACCATTGAGGAACAGATAGCCCGGCACAAAGAAGTCCTTTCGGATCTCCAATCGGACATCCGGCTGGCAGAGCGCAGGGTTAAGGGTCTGACCTCTATGGTGGAAAATCTTTTGAAGAAGCAAGCGGAGAAAGAGGCAAGGCTCGCCGTTCTTGAAGACGAACTGAAAGAGCACAAGGGCGATGCCGATGCCATATCCGCCGAGACGGACAAGCTGAAAAAGGAGCTTGCCTATATCCAGCTTAAACTGGCAGACAAACAGGATAAGCTGAAGCTGGCTGACCGACAGCTGTCCGACCTCAAAGAGAACATGGATGCCATTCAGGAGAGGACAGAACATCTCAAGGAAGAAGCCTACAAATACTCCCGTGATGTCCATTCCAAAGTGGACAGTCTGCTCAAGGACGCGATGCTGGAAAATATGGTGAATGAGTTCCGTGACCTTTCGACACGGATGACCGGCCCGGAACGGCAGATGTTTGACGGCACTCTTGTACAGTCTATAGCGGAACAAGGGAAAGAGGTCATGCACTGCGCCACCTTGCTATTCCTGGGCATGGTCGATGATGCCACCACCTTTGCCGAAACACATGGCGGAGGCGGAAGCAAGAGCGACCTCAAATGGGGACGGGACGAAGACGAGGACAACCGTGCATGGGCTCTCCGCTGCATGAGGATGGCAAGTCGCATGATGAAGCCTGCAATCGGCAGGAAGCCCAAGCGTTGACCGGCATCCCTGACCCATAAATCAAAAGAATCAACCAATAAAGTATCAGATTATGACGAAACATATCATTTTGTTCTTTGCGGCACTTTGTTCGCTGCACAACCATGCGAATGCTGCACCGTCGGACAGCGATACTGTCCGATATGAAAGTTTCAGTAACGGCATTGAAATGCTACGCCCGATGCAGCCCTCTTATCTTGACGGAGTGGTAGTCCCGACACGCAAAAGCGGCAACTGGTTTGTCAGCCTGTCCGGAGGGGCATCGGCGTTTCTCGGCACGCCGCTCGGCTGTGAAGACCTTTTCGGGAGACTCAAGCCTTCGTACACTATGGGTGTGGGCAAATGGTTCACACCGTCGGTCGGCGTCCGTGTCAATTACAGCGGGCTGCATTTCAAGGACAGTCAACTGTCCACACAGGAATATCATCATGTCCATGCGGATCTGATGTGGAATCTGCTCGGAAGCAGGTATGCGAAACAGGATAATGTCCGATGGAGTCTTTCTCCGTATGCGGGTCTTGGGCTATTGCACAATGCAGACAACGGACATAATCCGCTTGCCATATCATACGGCATACAAGGTCAGTACCGTTTGTCCAAGAGGGTAAGTGTCCTGATGGAACTTTCCGGGACGACCACCTTCCAGGACTTCGACGGATACGGTAAAGCGAACCACCTCGGAGACCACATGCTTTCATTGACGGCAGGCTTTTCATTTAACATTGGCAAGGTCGGCTGGAAACGTGCTGTTGACACCCATCCGTATGAACGGCATAACGAGTGGCTGACCGGCTATGCGAACACCCTGACAGAACGGAACAGGCAATATGCGGGAAAGCTGGACAAGGAAAGAAGGACTTTGGACGAGCTGAAGAAGATTCTCGAAATAGAAGGGCTGCTTGACACTTACGGACATCTGTTTGAAGACATGGAAGCCGATGACAGGAGGTTTCCCGTAAACAATTACAGCGGACTGAACTCCCTCCGAGCCCGGTTGAAGAACCGTCATTGGGACGGCAACTCGCCCCTTGTAACAGAAACGGGTACAGACAGTATTCAGGGCATGAATACGGACAGCATCTGCAAAGTGGGAACGGACAGCCTGCCCGGAAAATGGAATGCGGCAATCAACCGCCCGGACACTGTTTCCGCAGCCGGTTATTTCGCCCTCATGCAGCATGGAGGCGAATGTATAGGCTCTCCGGTCTATTTCTTCTTTGATCTTAACACCGCCCACCTTACGGACTCTCTGCAAAAGGTCAATCTTGACGCGCTCGCTCATGTAGCCAAGAAGTATGGACTGTCCGTAAAAGTCACGGGAGCGGCAGATAGCGCAACCGGCACAGCTTCTATCAACAATGCGTTGAGCACAGCCAGAGCCGATTACATTGCCGGTGAACTCATCAAGCGTGGCTTATCGGCAGAAAGCATTACCAGAACATATGAGGGCGGCATATCGTATTATGTGCCGAACGAAGCCAACAGACACACGAAAGTAGAACTTTATTTCAGATAAGTAGTCTTTTTGTTCATAAATGGAAACTGCTTTTTCATTTTTTGTGCGAGCCTGTCCGTGACGGATTGGCTCTCACTTTTTTATTAGAATCTACTTCTGACTATCGCTTATGCCTGAAAAAGATCATCCATAGTTACCTCACTATGGACAATACTTTTATGCTTTCCACCTACTACACCGTATGTCGTCACAAAAGTGATAACAAGCGATTTCTTGTTTTTTGTCGCCATTCGGAACAGTCCCATACGTTCCCTCAGTTTTTTTTCATAGCTGTCGGTGATGCCATATTGGTCCGTGCTGAATTTCATTTCGCACAAATGGATAATCCTGTCTGCGCGTTCGATTATCATATCAATCTGAAAGCCGGGAATCCCTTTTTCAGGATCGGCCGTGCTCCGCCATGTGGATATGGCGGTTCCCACTCCGGCAATCCCAAGTGCTCCTTTAATCTGTTTATGATGATTCAGGCATACCAATTCAAAGCTCAGCCCCATCCATGCAGATACACTGCGTGAACTCATGTTGTTGCTCCACCACCTGTCGTCTTTGGTGTTGTTGTTTTCAATGAACTTATAATAGAAGAGCGTGTAGAAATCCGTAAGCCGGAATATGTTGTTTCGGACTTTTTGCCCATATTGTGACAACCGGGTGATAAAATCGCAACGCTCCAGATTCTTCAATATTTTGCTGAGAAACGCACCTTCCAAGCCGGTGGCTTTGGCTATGTCCTCCCTTAACATCCCAGACTTGTTTTCTGACAATAGTTTGACTACAGATATATAAGTGTCCGCATTGGCAAAAAGGGCGTTGTATAGTTCATCGAACTCATTTCTCAGCAATGCTCCTTCGGTGAAAAACAGCCAGTCTATATTCTGAACAAGGCTATCTGACATGTTCAGAAGGCTCAAGTAGTATGGTACGCCTCCTAATATCATGTAGCATTGTAATATCTGGTATCTGTCCCATTGACAGTTCCTTTGTCTCAGGTATTCTTCCGTTTCGTGCAGATTGAACGGTGGCAGGTGCAGGTTGCAGGTGACTCTTGCATGGAGACCGCCTTGATTTCCTACTATTTTGTCTGCCATCCATGATGTCGCCGAACCGGTGGCGATAAGCATGATGTCTGTGCGCCTGTTGCACCATCCGTTCCAAAAATTCTCCAATGCACTGACGAAGTTCGAGCGTTGTGTATCCATCCACGGCATTTCATCAATGAAAATAACCTTCTTTCTGTCAGAGGGCAATGTTTCAAGATAATCTTCAAGCGCATTGAAGGCATCATACCATGTCTCCGCTTTCGGTTGGCGTTTCTTGGACTGGCGGTGAAGTGCCCGCATGAAGTTCTTTATCTGAATCGTTGCTGAAGTCTTATGCTCACCCACGAACGTAAAATCGTATTTGTAGTTGAAGAATTTGTCTATAAGATATGTCTTACCTATACGACGGCGGCCGCTTATAATGACAAATTCCGAACGGTCTGAATCCAGACAACGTTGTAAATCCTCACATTCTTTCTTTCGTGAAATCAGTTTGTCCTGCATGATACTCTGTATTTGGGGCAAAAGTACTTAATCTGAATGTAATAGCCAAACTTTTTACGAATAAGTTTATACTTTATCTGCTAAAATAATCGAGATAAGGTATAAACTCATCAATATGTGGTGTTTGGGAGATAATACTTTATCCGCGATGTATCATCACTTAAGGTATGAACTCATCTCCCTATCCAAAAGGGTATTTGTATGGTATCCTTTTGTATCCAGTAATCACGCTTACTTTTATACTCCGCAAGTTCTGTCCGCTTTTAATCTGCCTCATAGCCACTCTCTCCGCTTTCTGGCATTCCCTGCCGGAGTGATTTTCCCATGCAAAAGTACAGCGTCCGTCCAGCCGTCAAGTACCGCTACGCTAACCGGTTCACGGATTGAGCGGCAGCCTTCCCAAATCGAAGATGAACCGCCGGTTCCCCGCAGGGTTGGGTATTCCGTTAAATCCATGACAGTTTCCTTGCCTTACCTGTTCTTTACACGCTGTCTGTCCTGCATGTAAAATCTTTCCCGACAAGGAAGCCGAAGAAGGCTTTCGAGAAGAGGGAGGAAAAAGAAAGTTTAACGAATAAAAATTTAGAGTTATGCCAAACTGGTGCAGTAGTGCATACGCAATAGAGGGCGATGCAAATGAAATCAAGAGCCTCTATGAATTAATGAAAGGATTGGAAAACATGGAAAAGCCTTCAGTGGAAAATGGCTTCGGGACTACATGGCTTGGATGCCTTGTGGATGCCCTGGGCAAGGATTGGAACGATGTAAGCTGTCGTGGTGAGTGGAGCTGCCTTGAAATGGACGGCGAAGTGATAAGGTTATACACCGAAACGGCGTGGTCTCCCTGCAATGAGGTGTTTGACCTTGTGAGGGAAAAATATCCGTCACTTTACTATTATTTTCAGGCGGAAGAGCCGGGCATGGGAATTTATGAAACGAACGACAGTTCGGGTGTCTATTTCCCCGACAGGTATTTTTTTGATGCCTGTACGCCCGAAGAAGAGTACATCAGCGAATACTTCGAGAATCAGGAAGATGCGTTCAAGTGGATTGAGAAAGAGACTGGGAAACCAATAAGGTCGGCAAAGGATGTCGAAGCTCTTGATGCAGAATGGAGTGAGAAGTGCGAAGATGCTTTCTGCTACCTGCATGAGTTTGAGGTGATAAGTTGACTCGGGTAAAGGGGCATATCTCCCGGGCTGCAAGTCAGTTCGGGGGATTTTTCATGTCATCACAATCCTTTTTCCAGTTCCTGCTCCCAGTTTTAGCCGGATGCCTTGAAAGGCACTGCAACCTTTTGTATGTCCCTTCCGTCCTGCCTTTTTATTTCGCAACTTCTGTCCACTTTTATCATGGGTCATAGTCTGTTCCTCCACTTCCGGCATTCCCCGCCGGAGTGATTTTCTCATGCAAAAGTACAGCGTTGGTACGGATGTCAAGCACCGCTATACTGACATGTTCAGAATTTGGCGGCAGCCTTCCGCAAATCCCAGATTTGGGTATTCCGCTAAATTCCTCCATGTCCTGCTTGTCTTTCCGTCCCTTTTCCCGCTGTGACGCTTGCATGTAAAATCTTTCCCGACAAGGAAGCCGAAAAAGGCTTTCGAGAAAAGGGAAGAAAAAAGTTTAACATACTAAAATTCAAGATTATGCACAGCAAAATTTTTCAAATTACAACGACAAAGGTAAGCAAGGACTGCTATCTGAACGAAGACACGCTCATGCAGGGCGATGACAGTTATTTTGACTATTGCGACAAAATTGACGAGGAGGAGCGCAAGTACCACATTGACGTATTGGTAAACCATATCCTGCCCAAAGGGATGTTCGAGCTTGTCGCTGAAGATACAATCCGCTACATCGGTGGGGCGGAAAAGTGGAAAGAAGAATTTGTCGCAGGTTTGCGTAACAAGGTGGAAGTCGTTACTCCTGACACAGTACAGGATTGGATTGGCCCGGTCTATCAGCTTGAAAAATACTTGAAGAACCCGCTTGAAACAGCTTATTGGTTTTATACGGATACGGAGGGTGCGCAATCCTATGCCGAACAGTCTTACGAGTTTATGCGCGAGGTTTGTGGGTATGAACCCGGCACACTGCTCTACATCGGAGGCGTCATTGATTATCATTTCTGACTCTAAATTAAAAGATTATGAACGAACAGGAAAGAATTGATTTGAAACGGAAATTACGGGAGGGACTTGCAGAATTGAGACTGACTTTTGACGAACTGCATAAGACCCTCGAATGGGCGGAATTGACGGAATGCTATCCTGAAGCATCCGCCGTATATAAGCGGATTGAATATCTGGAGGACATTGTAAATAAGATATGATATGAATGACAAGACAGCCATCATCGGCAGAGGCGGTATCCCGGCCGGTGGTGGCTGCCTCACAACGGGACTGGCCGAGCCTGTTATAACATGCCCATAGGTCATGGGCTCCCTCCTTTTTATAATGGATAAAGCTCATTTCCATGTACCGCCAACACCCCACAGGCTGTTTTTATGCGGCAAAGGTACAGCGAACGGATAGCCGGTCAAGGACCGCCTTGCCTATCAGGATAAAATTTGACGGAAACTTTCCGCAATCACAGATAGCGGCTTTTCATAAAATTTCACCGCAGATTCCTTGCCTGCTATCCTTGTCTTCGCCGTGAAAACCGCACATAAAAACAATCCCTTCGGAGGGTCGGAAGGCCCGGAACAAAGGGAAAATAAAAAATAGGACAATGACAACAGTAGAACTAATCAAAAGCATCGCCTTCGATTTCGGCTGGACAGTAAGTACAGACGAGGAAGAAGACACTGTAGTATTCGATTTCCGCTATTACACAAAGCATGGACTGGATTACGGATTTTGCGCCGAACTGACAGGAAACAAATTTGGCGGGTTTCTTGGGGATGTGGAGCGGTATTGCGAGGACTTTGACCCCGACTATGAAGCCTATCGGTGGATTGGCCATGACGGGCACGGCAAGTGTGGTGCACCTTACCATATCAAGGACATTGTGGATGAGATGGAAGAGGCGAAAAGACTTTTCACAGATTTTTATAACTCATTAAAAACAGCATTGACATGAGAACAAAGACACTTTACAGACGGGATGGTGAAAGAATAGGCATCAGCCGTTTCCCTAATTTCCACAAGTCCGGGAGCATTGCCGGAATGAAAAGGCTGTACTACGGAAAGAATGCGCTGCTGATTCGGTGCGGCAGGTGGATTTACAATGTATCAAGCGAACCCGAAATTTATTATAACTTGGCTCATTAGATTATTATGGAAAGAAATTGCAAGAAAGACTTTCAAGGTTGGAAAGGTATAATGGCTCTGAAGTTACTTTGCTGCAATATTGCGGCAGGCCGTTTCGACTGGCGGAAATACTGTACGCCGCAGCCTTATTATGGCCACGAGATTTGTGTTATACCCTTGCACAGCTCTTACGGTCAGATAGGCTATACCGTGTATTTCCCTTACTCCAATATGCCTGAAGTGGAATATGATTGGGAAATGGGCAGACTGACTGTTGATGAAGAGAATTGGCAGGAGTATTTTCAACAAAGCTGACAAAGACACGGGGCTGGCATCCACACTGGCCCCGTGTTCCTTTTTGTCTATCGCCGCATTCCGCCGCCATATTCCGCCTCTTGTAGCTCCTCCCTGTATTCGTCGAGTTCGTTCAGCTTCTCGTTTACAGCCTGCAGGTTGGTATCGAGCGTCGAATTGTAGTCGTATGGGAAGCTGTGCCGCACGGCAAGACCCGCATTGCATACACTTCCCACATCGAGCGCATCCTTCTCCCTGTTGTACGTTGCATACAGAATATCTCCGCTCGGCATTTCGAATACCGGCATTCTCTGATGCGTCAGTTTGGCAAACTGTTCAACGACCATATCCTTGGCAAGCTCTTTCACATCCACGCTCGCACGGTCAATGCCGTAGCGGTTGATGTGGTCGCGTACCTCCTGCTCCGAGTATTTCAGCATCACCTCATAGGTGCCGCCCACGCTCCCGTTATACACGACGGCAAAGTCCTTATCCTCGACAAGCAGGTCATCGCCCCTGTGCTGCAAGGGAGTCTGGTAGGTGTATTGTTCATCCATGCCGTTCCCGTCATAATATTCCTTGGCGCAGGCCAGCAGCCCCTCATAGTCTCCTTTTTCCCTCAGTTCGTCAAGTTGGCTCCTGTCATCGGTGGTTTGCAGGTAAGCCACGGACGCATAGAATGTCTTTCCCTTTGGAGAGGTCCCGTTTGCTATCCGTTCCGTATTGTCTTCGTCCAGTCCCCTTGCAATCCTGTCCACCTTCTGCGTGATTATAGAGGATGCCTTTTTTACATCCATCAGGGTTGTCTTGATGAACTGCGGGGACTCTTTCAATGAGTCGAGCCATGATTTGAGGTAGGCGCAGCTGTCTTCCTTGATGTGTTTGGTCATGCCGTAACGCTGTGAGACCAATGCGCTGCCGAGTTCGGCCACCAGTTCCTCCCTGGCATATTCCTTTGAACCGAAGGCTGTCGGTTCGAGGCGGTCGAGCACGCCTTTCGCACCGGTGGAATGGGTCATCTCGTGGAACAGGGTGCCGTAGAACGCTTCCCCGTCCTTGAACTGCCTCTTTTCCGGCACTACGATTTCATTCTTCGTAATGGAATAGTACGCACTATCCTGATGCATGGGCCGTATGGGACAGATCCACAGGTTCTCGCTTATCATCCGGTCCACCGGCTCGAAGTCGAACTGTTCGCCTGCCTTGACTTCAGGACGGCCGTTTTCCTTTTCCAGCTTTTCCCACAATTCCGGACGCGCTTCCCGCAGGTTGGTCTGCTGTACGTTGAACACCCTGAAAACCTGCATCCTCGGATAGACATTGTACTCCTTCTTCTCATCCTCGGAGAGATTCTTGTAGTCGTCATACTTGATTTTCTCCTTCGTCTCCTTGTGTATGCAGGTGAAAGTGGTGAGCATCACCGGGAAGGATTTCTCGCCGCGCAGCACGGAGACCCTCGGCAGTTCCTGTCCGTCCTTTCCCGGCTTGTTCATCCGCTGCACGCAGTCGAAGGTACAGAAGCGGGGTATTTTGTATCCCTCTTTCTCGCAGTGCAGCATCAACATGAAGGCGTTCATGCCGTTGTATTCGCGTCCGGACAGGTTGCGCGGCCACTGCAATGCGCCTTCCGTGAACCAGGGCTTGCGCCAGTCCTCATTGATGCTTTCTATCTTTTCAATCATCATCTCGGCGAACAGGTCGAGAGCCTTTTCCTCGCTGTTCGGCCCGTCCGCGTTCTGTCGTCTGTAACCGGCCATATCCGTCATCTGTTATCGTTGCCGGCCTCCGGCACATACTGGTTGAGTTCTTCCACACGGCAGGAGATGTCCGGCTTGCCGTCGTATAGGGAGAGGGACATTTCTCCTTTCGCGTCCACCTTGACACCCGGCTGCAGCCACTCCTCCTTTTCCTTGCCGAAACAGAAGAAGCGCACCCATTGGTACTCGAACCCGTCATTGACCTTCTCCGTGCTGAACGCGGAGAACATCAGGTACGGCTTGCCGGTCTTGTCCTTGCGTTCCTCTATGTGCTTGCCGGTCTTTCCACGGAAGACCATCTGCCCCTTGACGGAATCCGTGTTCCCGGCATCGGAAAGATCTACGGAATCTGCCGACAGGTTGAAATAGAGCTTCTCGCCCCTGCGTTTCAGCAAAAGGGTGCCCGTGACCTTGGCACGGGAGCCGTACCGGTATTCATGGACGGTGTCCTGTCCTCCGTCTTTGCTGACACTGACTTCCATGTTCCCGTCATTCCCGTTCTTTCCGGGGATGGAGACCTGGAGAGGAAAACTTACGAACTCCTTGCCGTCCTTGCCTGTGCGGACGGAGGCGTCGCGGCTGATCGTGCCGCATAGGGTAACATTGCATTTTATCATCGCTTGTCTTTTTTTGATGTGTGACATTTCCACCGGAAAGCGGAAGCAGCCATGTTGAAGTTGAACCGAAAAAAGTCTGCCGCTAATCGGGCGCCCTGATACGGATGTAGATTATCCATGCGGCAAGCAGCACCTGTATCCCGATGATGACAAGCGCCGCCACCCATCCGAACAGCTTAAGGTACATGACGGTATGCAGCACGCACGAGGACAATCCGAGTACATAAACACATAATTGCATCATCACGCTTTTCATATTTTCATTGCTATCTTTTCAGTCCTTCTGTCTGTCCCTGCAGTTGTTCCATTCCCATCTCGAAGTTGCGGGAAGCCGTCTCGGAGAGGATGACCGTGTTGAGCAGTCCACTCACGCGCATCCGCCTGGTCTCTTCGGAGAGAGAACGGTTGTTCAGCGTGGCCGACAGGCGGCTGAGTTCGGCAGAGGAAAGCTCCCTCGACATCTGCATGTTTCCGTTGTCGGCATGAAGCACGGTCTTGCCGTTTTCGTTGATGGTCAGGGTGCAGCTTTTCATACCCGGCAACAGGGATTTGAGGTCGATTCTCCCGCTGTCCATCGCAGCGGACACTTCCGCTTTCTGCCTTTCCTCTTCCTTGTTGTCAATATGCACGGCCAGCAGCATCAGGGAGGTGAAGGCGGTCATGGCCATCTCCACGACAGGATCGCTGCATCCGGACAGGCCCACGCCGCTGTCCTCCGAGGAGAGCAGTTTTTTCATCCATCCTTCGGTGGTGAGCGGTTTTCCGTCCCTGGTGCTTTCCGTACTCCTGTATCTGGCGAGCAAGTCGTTGCCGTTGTGCAGCACCTGCTGCCGGATGCTGCCTTTCTGGGCGATCTCTGCGAGGTACGCCGCCGGGTCGATGTCCCGCTGCGTGCCGTCCGCATAGATGTTTTTTACCCCGAAATGCAGATGTTCGCCGCCCGTCTTTCCGAGCTGCTGCCCAGACTTGACAGTATCCCCGGCCTTGACGGAGACTTCGCCGAGGTGCATATAGGTACACTGCACCTTGCTGCCGTCTTTCCGGCTGTATTCCACGGTCACGGACTGCCCGCTACCGCTTCCTTTCACGGAGACGACCTTGCCTCCGTTTTCCGTGGCGAGGACAGCATCCCCGTCACACCGGATATCCATGCCTTTGTGGACTTTCTCGCCACCGTTGGCCATGCGGCCGTCCACACCGAACGGGGTGGTGACAAAAAGGAAATCCTTCCTTTCGACCGGAAAGGAATAGGCCGTGCTTTCAGATTCTCCCAAAGGGTTTTCCTCCACGCCGAAATGCCGTCCCTGTGCCGCCATCTCCTGCATGACCTGACGGTCATATCTGTCAAGGCCGTTCTGCTCGATGATTTTCTGCAGGTTAGCGGCATAGCCGCTTCCCGTGGCATATCCGGCCCGGGCGATGCCTTCCGTCCACCCCTTGTAGTCATCCGGCGACAGATTGAAGCAGGCGGCATAGCGGCTGTTTTCTTTCAGGAAACGGGAGTGGTGTTCGTAGGAGTCGCCTACGGAGTCATAGCTGCAGAACTTTTCGTTCGGACGGTCGTCTGAGTACAGGGCATACCGCCCGCCTTTGTCAATCCATGACGGCGTGGCCTTGATGCCGAAGTGGTTGTTCTCGTTCTGTGCCAGTTGGCTCTGGCCGTTGCTGCTTTCCAGTATGCCTTGTGCCAGCGTCACGGAGGCGGGAATACCGTACCGCCGCATCTGTTCCATCGCGTATCCGGCATATTTCTCTGCGTATTCTTGATTTTTGCTCATTTCTTATAAATCTTCATCGTTTCATTCCTGTTTTCTGTTCTTCCTGTTCACTCTGTTCCGGCTGCCTTTCGGCTGATGCCGCTGTTTCCACGGAATTGTCCCGTGCCTGTCCTTTGCGCAGCACATCGGCAAAGAGAGCGGCCGCCAGGTTCAGCTTGTAATCGTCCTTGTCCTCGGCAAGCCACATCCGCTGCCATTGCTGTTGCGTGACGCTTCTCGGTTCCGGCCTTCGCCCGTCGATGGTCGCCGCGCACAGGATGCCGTCCTGTTTCGTCTTGAACACACTGACGCGCTGGATCCGGCTCATGTCTATATCCTTCTCCCCGCAACTGAACAGGTCAACCTTCAGGTCGGGTTTTGTTTCCGCAAGGGCGTAATACTTGTGTGCCAGTTCCATGCGCACTTTGTCAATGTTGTTCATCGCCTGCTTGAGCGTGGAGAAGAACCGGTTCACGTCCTCCTTGTCCGGATAGACGCTGTAACCGTTCTCGTTCTCCGGCTTGATGTAGAGTGCCCAGCGGTTCTTGTTGTCCTGTATCATCTGCACCCGGTCGAAACTTACCTCGCAGGCCTGCTTCACCGCAGGAGCTACATCCAACGTGGACAGTTCCTGTATCTCCCAGTTTTTCAGCCGGGCCAGAGATACCTCCTTGCCGGAGAAATAACTGTCGTCGGGCCTGAATCCCAATGCCCCGTCCGGATTGAAGAATCTTATCTGCCCGAAGCCCTCTTTACGCAAGGCTCTTTCGATGCGGCTCTTGTTCATTCCCGGCACCTCGTTGTCCACTTCCGTCGAAGCACCGGCCGGCAGAACCACATCCGCCGTTTTCGCGGCGTTGTCCCTGACCACAATGATGGTTTTCTTGTCCTTGTCCGGATGGCGGGCTATCTCGTCCGCTATGGCATGGTGTTTCGGAAGTTCCGCCCTCATGTCTGATGTCTGTCTCCGGTTGCGGATGGTGGCGTATTCAATCTTCTCGCCGCGTTCCGCCTTGCGTATCACTTCAAGGGCGTTATTCACGTCGCTTTCGATGGCGGCCATCATGAGCGGATTCTCCTGAAGTTCCCTGTTCCAGTATTCCACCGTCTTCAGACTCTCTTCCGACAGTCTTGCCGGCAGGCCGAGTTCCAGCATCTTGATGCCGGAAGCCACTTCCACAATCAGCCGTTCCTGTTTCAATGCGTCCTCCGAGGGTGCCATGCCGTTTTTCATCACCATGCCTTCACGTGCCAGACGCTGCTGGTGACCGGTGGAGCTGACAATCTGCCGAAGGGTTTCCTGTATATAATCGTGATAGTGTTCGAAATTCCGCTGCCGGGGCATATAGACGGCATCCTTGTCCGTTTCGTAATGGGGCATTCCGCTGCCGTCGTAACGGACGGGGACAAGGCTGTCTTTCATCTTCAGCAGAAAATCATTGAAGCGGATATGCAGCTTCCGGTTGTTCGCTTCCGTATAGCCCCTTTCCGCCACACCGCCGTATTGCCTCAGTGCGGCTTCATAGGATGGTCTGTCCACATCCTGCAGGGTGGTCTGGTCTATGTTGAAGAGGGTGCGCACTTCCCGGTTATGCACGCCCTTGTAATGTTTCCTGTCCTGTTCGTCCAGTCCGAGATAGGCTGTGCGGCTGATGATCTCTTCCGGATTGTTCCGGTTGACATATCTGTTCCAGTTGTAGAAAAGGAAAGGCACGCCCCGCTCATGCTCCCGGACGGACATACCCATCGCTTTGGCTTCATTATAGTGAATGAAAAGATTTGACCCGCAGCCGTTCTTGTCCGAGTGCAAAGCCATGAAAAGGGCATTGAACGGACTGACGGACACGCCGCGCGGATGGAACTTGGGATAGCCTTTGCCGGATGCGTTCAGCCAATACCCGTTTGCGTTCGAGGCTCCGTTCAAGGCTTCGGAAAGCAAGTCTATCTGCTTCCTCTCTGCATTTTTCTCTATGGGTGATTTTTCTTTCATACTCCGTATGCTGTTTTAATGGTCGGTTATTGGATGCCCCGCGTCCGAACGATGGTTTCAGGACGGTTGTTGTCGTAATTCTGGGAAGCCATCTGATTCATCCGGTCACTTTGGGCAAGCACGGCGTTGGCCAGCGTGTTCAGCGGTAGGGCACCTTTCCTGTAGGCATCGGCCACCACCGGACTGAGCTGGACGGTGCACGGCACATGGTCTATCGTGGCCACCAGCGTACAGCCTTGCAGCACAGGATTGACGATGCGGGGATTGAGCGGTTCGTCGGGATAACGCTTGTACTCCGTTTCCCGGTTCCCGGCGGTCAGTCCTTCCGACCGCTTGCGTTCCAGTGCCTCATGCCCGGCCTTGTTCAGCAGGTTCGCCCCGCCCAGGCCGATAAGGAGCATCTTCAACAGCGGATTACGGACAAACAGGCCCGCCACGATGCTTGCCATCGGCAGCAGGTTGTCTTTCAGTCGCAAGGATTGTGTCTTTCCCGTGAATGCTCCCAACAGGATGTCCGGAAGCATGGCCATGATGTAACCGAGGTTGCCGGTGATTTCACCCAGCCCGTCCAGTCCCACTGACCGTAACAGCCCGTTCCAGCCGTTTTCGTTGCTTTGGATGGCTGATGCAGATGGATTCTCCTGCCCGACAGTCGCAGTTTCTTCGTCGCCGTGAATTTGGGTTTGTGATTCTGTCCTGTTTTCTTCCCTCGGTTCCTCTTGCACTACAGCCTGCCCGTTCTTGTCCTCCGCTTTCTGCCTTTCCAGATCCCGCAGGTAGGCTTCTTCCTGGCCGGGAGCTACAATCAACGGAACATCCTTGTATTTTTCCTTCCGGTCATGTTCTGTTGCCCCGAAATCGGGCCACCACTGTGTGTTTCCCACTTGCATCCATTTCGTGAAGTCAAATTCGCATACAGGTATTTTCTTGCGCAGCACATTGTTTGCAGCGGCAAGGGTGACGTTTTCTTGGGGAGAAATGGCTGCGGCTTCCTTCCGGAACGTGGTGAAAACATTGCCGTCAATGCCGAACACGCCCTTGCTGATGCACGTTTCCACCGTAGGGCCTTCCGGCTTGTCCTTATCGAGATGTCCGGCAACGGCGGAAACGGCGGCATCCGCTCCAATGAACTTGGCGAATGTCGTCCACGACCCAGCGCCGCCCAGCATGAGAGTGTCCACAGAAACCCCCAATGCCCAGGCTGCACCTTTCTCTACCTTGCCCGGACGGTAGGCTGCCTCTCCTCGGGCTTCTATCTCTTCGGCAAGCGGCGATCGACCCAACACCTGCGGCAGTCCCAGCAGGCTCGACTCCGCCGCCTTGCGGATGATGTATTCTGCGGACGATTTGGGCATCCGTTCCTTGACCAGCTTGTCTATCATCAGCTGCTCCACGCGGTAGTCCACATAGGCATAGGCAAGGTCACAGCCCAGTTCCTTCGACAGTTCGTCGTACCGCTCCCTGCCGATTTCCTGCACGACGGCATGACGCCATTGTCCGGCGATACAGGCAAGGTCATGCTGCATCTCGTCGGACGAGACGATTTTCTCCCGGCACATCGCGATGTAGTCCTCGGTGGTTTTCGAGTTCCATTCTCCCGTGACCTTGAGGGTCTGGTAAGGGTCGCCGAGCGGCTGACCCGCCGTCGCCATCATGCTGAGTATGCCGCCGATGGAGGTGGAGTATTCCTTCATCTCCTCGCCCTGTTTCTCGTTCAGGTACGCCTGCGTCTGTTTCATGACGGGAACTATGTGGCAGACGAAATAGTTGTCCATAAGGGATTCCGTCTCCGCAAACTGTCTGCTATGTTTTATTCCTTCCATTATGTTGTCATATCATATCAAGTTCACCTGTTTCAGTAACTGTTCCTTTGTCTGTTCGATGGCGTTGCGGTACACCTCCATCTGCTTGGGGAAGAACGCTTCGAGCCATGCGTCCTTTCCGATGCGGTCGTGGATGAAGTCCACGGCCTGTGTCCGCTCGATTTCCACCGATGCCTCGCCTTCCTCCCGGTTGTTGAACCAGGCTTTGGTCCACCACCGGATGCCGGCACGGTCGGGATAGACGGTGACCGCCCTCGGTATGTCGAAACTCTGGATGTCGATGTCCAGTTCCGCCAGCGGGTCGATGATGCCGCTGGAGGCTACTGCTTCGGCACGAAGTTTTTTTTTAAGTTCCCGCCGCCCATTGTCGAAAGGTACACCTCATGCCGCAGGGCGAGGTAGTTCAGGAAGTCCGCTATCAGCAGGTTCTGTACCTTGCACACCAGAGGCAACGCTTTCTGTCCCAGACCGAGCGGGTTTGCCATGCTCGGCATCCGCTCATAAAAATATGCTTTCATCGCACCGGTCGTGAAGATGTTGCGAAGCGATTGCTCCGTATGTTCCGGCACCGTGTATCTTCCCAGCCGAAGGTCATCCATGTAGAGCGGCAGGAAACGGAACATCAGCCGTTCTATTTCCTCCCTGTCCCGTTCATAGTCGGTTTCCGGTGCGCCATCGTAGAAGCCGTCAGCACTGTCGCCGCCCGCTTCCTGCATGGCCTTGATGTTGCCGTACAGCATGGCGAGGAACTCCAGCGGATCCATTTCCTCGCCTTTGAACTTGACCCCGACATGCAACAGGTCGCCGCTCATCGCTACCGTCTGCCCGGCTTTCACTTGCCTGCCGAATTGGGCGAACACATTGGACAGGTGTCCGTATGTCACTTCATATTGTCCGTAGCGGATGGTCTGGCAGATGCCGTATGTGGGGTCGTTGCCTACACCCGACACGACACCGCTGGCCACGGCGGATAACAGGTAACGCCGCACGCCGAAGTCGATGCCGTGGTGGAAAAATCTCTCGCCGCTCTCCGGATGGTTCTGCTCGCCGTAGCCGAGCGACAGGCTCACATCCCTGCCGTCAGGTTCTGCGAACGGCATGCAGTAGCCGCTGTCGGAGTGCAGTATCATTTCTTCGGTATATTTCATTTTCTCATTTGTTTGATGTCCTATCTTCTCATGCCACCGCCTTGCGCCTGTCCCTCTTCTGTGGAAAGGCCCTGTGCGGAATTTCTCTGTGCGCTCTCCGGAACTTCCGTGCGGACAAGCCCGGCATTGTTGCCGATGAGCATCATGCCCAGGAACAACCCGGCTATCTTGCCGAGCCAGCCGGTGCGCCCGAAGACCAGGAAGGCGGCGGCGATAAGTCCCGCTATGCTCAGCCCGGACACGTTACCGCGTCCGAGGTTGCTGAAAAAACCGCCGATCATGTTCCCAAGTCCGCCTCCGGTGGCCTGGCCTATGAAGTTCGACACTCCATTCAGGCTGGAGCTGATGCTTGCCGCCGCACCGCCCACCGCCTCGGCTGCTTCTCCGGCCTTTCCTTTCAGTTCTTGTATATCCTCCGTCGTACCGGCAAGGGCATTCGTGGCCGATTCGCCGATGACGGTATCGCCCACGATCCTCGCCACGCTCTTGTCCGTGGTCAGCTTCTCCCATGCCACATAACCGGCCGCACTGCCTATGGCGGCAGTCTTCATCGCCTGACCCGCTCCGCGCAGGGTCTGCGAGGGATGCAACACGGCTTGTCCCGCACTCCTCCCGGTGGCTGCGGCAGCTTTACCCGCGCTTCTGGCGGCTTTTCCGCCGGCTTTCAATAATGTGTCCCAGAATCCCATATCTGTTCTTTTTACTTAAGGTCTTACATTCTTTCCGTTCTGCTTCCATCTGCGTCGGGCGGCTTCCACGATGTCGCGTTTGTCCGCAACGGGGAGCGAACCGCCGTCAATCTCTATCCAGATGTCGCCCATCGTGGTGTATTTCACCGCTATGGTCAGGCGTTGCAGTTTCTTGTTCATCAATTTGAGTTTCGGACGGATGCCGAACACGACTTCCATCCGTTCTTTCTCCGTCATCTTGTTGTCCGACAAGCAGGCGGTACGGATGTCGTTCACGATTTCCACGCTGCCGAGTATCAGTTCCCGGTATATTTTGTTCCGGCGTGACGAGAGGGCGACTGCAAGGGCGTTGGACGGATGTCTCGCAAGCTGCCGCGAGAAGTCGCCTAAATTGTCCGTCAGCCGGCTTATCTCATGGTAGAAGCCGTAGGTCTGGGCAGCATAGCAGACAATCGAGCGGAACGAGTCCAGATAATTGTTGAATTCCCGCTGCAGGTCGGTGGTACCCTCTATCTCCTCCTTTGTCCAAATGTGACCGGTAGTCTGCAGTAGCATCACCTTTTCCTGGCTTTTCAGTTCTTTCTGCGCCTTGTCGGTATAGAGCAGGATCATGCCTGCCAGTACCGGGTCGTTCTGTGCCCGGACTTTCGGAGAAGCGGCACACAGCAGTAGAATACAGGTCAATGTCATCGTCAGCTTCTTCATCTTTTCATCCTTTTTAATGTGCGAGTGCGGCTGCCCTGCGCCATCGGGTCATGGCCAGCCGTGCCACCTCTCCATTATCACGGTCCAACATCCCGGCTGTCACATTGTTCCATACGTCGTTCAGCGTATAGTACCGTATGCTCAGGTAGAGCAGGTGCAGTTTCCGGCTGAAAGCCGACAGTTTGTCGTTCAACGCCCACAAGGTCTTGCTGCGTTCTGCGCCTGTCAGCATGTTTTCCGTGCCTCCTTTCGCCACGGCATCGTTCAGCAGCGTGAACACGGAGACCAGTTCCGTGGCCGTCTCAATATAGAGGTTGTTCATGCTCATGCTGGCGATGATGCCCTGCGGGTTGTTTTTGATGGCCTTGCCCAGTTTGCCGAGGGTGAGGAATATCCTCACGCCGTCGTTGTACAGGTGCGTGCAGGCTTTCAGTGACGAAGCGAAGCCGCTGGCCGTCTTGAGGTAGCTGTTGTATTCTTTCTCCCATTGATGTATCCGGTTGAACTCCGCAGCAATGCTGTTCTGCAGTACCGCCGTCTGGGTCTGTCCCTTTATCTGTTTGTCAATCTGGCCGTTTATCAGCTCGTTCCCTTCGGCAAGAGCCACCCACTCCAACGGGTTGGAGGCTGCTATCTGCGCCTGCGCGATATGTGGCAGGAAAAGGGCGAGCACGGCGGCAAGGATGATGCTAATGGTTCGTGATTTCATATATTCCCTTTTTTCGTTTGTTGTATTCCACCCGTCCCCGGATGAGCGGCACGATGTCGTCTTTCCGTCTCATGCCTGTAAGGTCGAGCCGGGGCGTGTTACGGTCCGTCGAGAAAATGCGCACCGTCTTCAGTCCGCAGAGCTGCTGCATCAGGCTCTGATGTTCCTGGAAGTCCACGATACGGTACAATTCCATATAGTCCACCTTTCGGACGAACACACCCTGTTCACAGACAAGCTGCTCGATGCCGATGTGGTAGTGTGTCCTGCACAGGTAGATGAAGCGGTACAGCAGGACAAGCGACAGGAAAAAGAAGACAGCAACCCCGGCAACCGGGTATGGCACGCCTTCCATGCCGCCGTAGATGCCACCGGCACAGCACACGGCAAGGGACGGCAGCTCGTCGATGAAGAACTGCATCTTGTGTGGTCTCAATACGAGACTTTCCGGCTGTGATATGGATGGTGTCGTTCTCATCGGTGGAAGCCTGTTTTTCGTTCCTGTTCCGTATCTTCTTCTCTGGGACGGTTCTCTCGGGTGGATGTTTCCTGTCTTATGCCTGCCAGTAGCTCGTCGTTCCAGTCCTTGCAGGGAGCTTTCGGCTCTTCCCGCACGAACCGGGTGTCATCCTTTTCGTCCAGACCGAGAAAATCCCGCAGCCCATTCCGGAAATCCCTGTATTGTCTGTTCATCAGGCTTTCCTGTTCCTTTATGTCATCCGGATGGCACAGCCCGCTTGAGCGCATGGACATGACCTCTTCCCATGCGGCTTCGTATTTCCCGTAACATGACCGCAGGGCATCGGGCAACAGATCGGCATTGCCTCCGTCAATACCGCCTCCGGCAGGTATGGTTTCAAGATAGGCTTTTCGCTCAGGCGTGGACTCGATGCCAGACTTGACTATCCGGTGTATCTCTTTCTTGAGATTGTCGGCGAACTCCCGGCCTGCCGCATCGGTGTCGAAACAGATATGCTGCCGGGCGGAACGGGTACGGGAGATTACCCCACGCATCTGCTCCACGGTAGGAGTTCCACCGGTGGAGACGAACACGGCTTTTCTCAAATCCTTGTTCTCTTTCTGGTGTAGCTGGTAGTAGGACATGGCATCATAGCCGCTCTCGAACCAGTAAATGTGGGTGGCATCACCCAGGGCTGTCCCGGCAGGACTGCCAATCCACAGTCCCTCGCTCGAATTGCTTCCTTCGGCCTTGCCTTTGTAGCTGCCGCTGCCGTCCATCCTTGCCCGGCCCCGTTCCTCGAATCCCACGACCTTTTCCGGCTCTTTGGGCAGGCGGAGCGGGAATGCAAGGTTGGTATAGGACGACCCGTCCGGCCTTTTCCGCGTGGCCAGACAGAAATCTCTATGAAAGGCATATTGGGTGTACAGGTCTATGCCCCTATGTTTGAAGAAAAAGTAGAATTTCTTCTGTGTCTCTTTGTCCTGGGGGTTGAACTTGTGGATGTCGTAGTCGTCTATATTGAAGGGCCTGATGTCCCGTCTGGGCTGTATGATGCGTGTCTCCCTCTCGGGGATGGGCTGGTTCAGCAGGCGGTTGCAAACGAGGTTCACCAGCCTGTCGCCGGATATGCCCGCCCGGTATTCAGCAAAGAACTGCGGATGTTCCTTGATGAAGGAGATGATGTTGTACAACTTTTGCTGGGGTGGCTGGAAGCAGCACTGGCCGTTGGCCGTGACGATGAATTTGTCACCGCGCACACGCCTGCCGTCGCTGTCTGTCCGGACGTATGACGGATAACGCAGGCCGTCCCGCCTGTTCAGCCTGTAGCCCGCGTCAATGAGCACGTCCTGTATGGTCAAGCGCCGCAGAAAGTCATCGTATGTCAATTCGTTTCCGTTCATAGGCCTACCTCCCCATACGCAAGTCACTTATCTCCCGGTTCATCTCGGCCTCGAAATTGCGTATCGCCACATCCCTTGGCGTGTCCACACCCGGTTTGAAATAAGGTCTGGGCGGACCGCCGAACCGTTCGCCGTAGAACTCCGGCGCATGATGACTGTGCTTTATCCCGTGTACGACACCGGTCGTGACGACGGCTCCGGCTGTCAGGGCGGCGAATATCTTCACACCGAGGTCTTTCCGGGCTTCGGGGCGCATCTTCATGTCCACTTCGCTGAATATCTTCGAAAAGAGCTTCATGCGGTGGTAGTCATCGACCGCCAGGAATTTGTCATAGTCCTTCTGGCTGATTTCGTGGCTGACGACCTGCCCGTCGATGACGGCGGTCATCCTGTACTTGCCCTCAGCCTCTGCCGGATGGACGGCTATCTCGCTTACTTCCACTTCGCGCCCATGACGTCCTTCCTTATACCAGCCCCGGTTCTCGTTGAGATAGTAGAGATCCCTGCCGTCAATCACGGCTCCTTCGGACATCTGTTCCTCGGCAAGTCCCTGTTGCGGTTGTTCTTCAAAAAGCGTTTGTTCCTGCTGTTGGTGCCGTGCCAGGTCTTCCTGCACTTCCGGATGCAGGCCGATACTGATGCGCCGGTCGCTGTCCAGGGCTTCCATCGTCACCTTGTCCCGGTAGTCCGCTGCGATGATGTTATTGAGAAGCTCGATGCGTTTCTCTACCGGATGTTCTTCAATGGAGTTGGAGGTCAGCACCGCCGTCTCTTCCGCTGTCAGGTCATAGACGAAATCGGCGGAAACCGACTCCGACTGCACGGTCAGCGTCCGCTGCTCCGCATCCACGATAAGGCCGTGCGAGGACAGGCACTCCTGCCATTTCTCGTTGGAGAAGTACACGGGCGAGCTGACCAGTTCCTTGTAGGGCTTGGCCGGCTCGCTGCTCCGTTCCCGGGTGACAAGCGGCGTGATAACGCTTTGCAGGTTCTGTAAGACATCCGCAGGTTGCGCCGCAATCTCCCTTTGACCGCCTTTATAATAGAATCCGTAGCCGCCGGACTGGAGTTCGCCCGGCTTCATCCGTCCGTCCCAGCGTTCGGCGACGACGGGACCGGGATAGAACAGCTGGCCGCCGACCCTGCGCAGGTGAAAGCCCCATTGCTGGCGAGGCGTCCATCCGAGGAACGGGGGTGGCAGCCCCCTCCACCCGGTGCGTCCGTATTCGCCGATACCGATGCGGTATCCGTGAAGTCCCATCGCGACACGGCCGTTGGCGTTCCGGGCGTGGACGAAATCTTTGGGCATATAAAAGTCATTGCCGACAATGCTGGTAAACACATTGTAGGCTTTCTTGTTGGCCGTATTCGTACCCCAGTCGGTCAGTGCCAGCATCTGCCGCTCCGTGATGGGATAGGCAAGCAAAGGCGAGTCATGCCCCTGCACGACCAGGCTGTAGCCTGCGCCGTCAGGCACGATATGGGCCTGCATACCGTTGCGCATCAGGATGTCGCGCATCTCCGGCTGCAGATCCATCGCCCGTGGGTTGGTATTCTTTCGTATCGCCATTGTCTGATGATTTGGATTGTCTGTGATAGATTAAGCGTCTCCGTTTTCGAGGGCATATTCAAGTTCCCTGTCCTTGAAATGGACAAACTCTTCCGCCGACGGGTCTCCGACTAAAAGGTCGTTTTCCTTGCAGTAAAGAAGATACTCCTCCTGCCATTCGGCCGAGTGGTGATTGACAAAATCGAGCCAGCCGTATTCGCCGCTCTCCAGTTTCTCTATAAGGATGTCCTCCGGATAATACTGTTCTTTGTGCATGGTCGTGACGGTTATAAGGGTTATTTGTGAAGGGCTGCGGCACGGTTGCGCTCGGCGCTTTTCTTCTGTTCGTTCCACATTTCTTCAGTATAGTCGTCTTCGGAGACATAATTGAGGTTGCCGTCATCGTCCATGACCCAGCACCCGTAGCAGCCGAAGGTGTATTTATCCCATTCCCGTCTGGTCTGCTCGCGCCATTTCTCTCCATCGCCGTGGCAGAAGCGGATACCCGTCCTTGTATTGAGGTCGATGCCCACGGTGACAGGCTCGTCATCAACGACAATGGTCAGCGGTTCTCCGTGTTGCAGGCTGTTGACCTCTGCCGTGCCGAGGTGAAGTTCCTCTGCGGCCACCTGCAGATTGCGCCCGATGATGGGGGTAGGCACGGAAAGCACCTGCTTCGTCTCCGGGTCTATCTGCACGAATGCCTTGCTGTGGCGTCCGTCGGAGGTCTCCACGTCAACGATGACAGCCTTGCCGTCGAGTAGCTGTTTCTGCTGCGCCTCGCTGTATTTCTCCAGCGGGGAGGATTTCAGCACCGGATAGAATACCACGTCCGCCTGACCGTCGTCCCTGCGGATAAAGGCGATGCGTGTGCGACTTTCAAAAGTCTCACCGTTCTCACCGGTCACCCGGACAGGAAGCACAGGCGAATGCTTTCCTTGGCAAATGTCCTCAAGGACATACATGGGGAGATCCTCTATCATTTCTTGTGTAAGCCCGAATTTGGACAGTGTTCCAAACGGCAGTTCCGTCAAATCAAATCGTACTTGCTTCATATTATAAAATCAAATTCTAAATCATACTTTGCAAAGATAGATTGAATTTATTGTGACAGGCAAATATATGGAATAATAAGTAGTTGAAATATACTATTTTTATGATTAGAATATGATTTCTGCTTAAAAATCATATTCTAAACAGTTAAATAATCATATTCATATAAGAAATGGATTAGGATATTTGCACAGGGTGGATACGCCTTGTTACCTTTGCGGCATGAAAACAAAAAAATGGATGATGCTGGCTGCCGGTGTCATTATGACCACGACACCGCTTTTTGCACAGTTCAATACGGTCATGCCCGGTAGGACGACAGGTGTATCGGAATCTGTATCGCTGAAAGACGACGATATGGGGAACCGGCAGGGAAAGGCTTTTATGGAAGGATGCCTGTCTGAGGAAAAAAGCGCACCGGCATCGTCAGGCGAAGCCGGAAAGGAGAAATGGGTGCAACGCTATCTGAGCGTGTGCTATCCGCTCCGTAAGATGAAGGTCAATTCGCCATACGGGTACCGGACGGACCCATTTACCGGAAAGAGGAAGTTCCACAACGGCATAGACCTGCACGCGCGGGGTGACAAGGTGCTGGCCATGATGGAGGGCACGGTGATCAAGGTCGGACAGGACAGGGCTTCGGGAAAATATGTGGTGTTGCGGCACGGTGAGTTCACCGTCAGCTACTGCCATCTCTCGCGGATACTGGTCGGCAAAGGGGCTGTTGTCCGTCCGAGGGATGCGGTCGGCATTACGGGAAACACGGGACGCAGCACCGGCGAGCATCTGCACATCACTTGCAGGCGCAACGGGAAGAGTGTGAATCCGGCTAAGATTTTCAATTACATCAAAACCACACGGGAGAAATGCCTGGCGGCATTGGCAGAAATGTCATAAGACCTATGGCTCGTGCGTGATGGCGCGGACGATATGTCCGCCCCATACATGGGCCTTTATCAGGAACAGCGGCGGAACCGTAACGGTCTTTCCGTAGAAGATGGCGGCCACCACTTCGCCGCCGCACCGCTCTATCTCTTCCTTGTAGTCGGTAAGGCTCTGGCCGCTCGTGAACACATCGTCCACGATGATGATTCTTTTTCCCTTGATGTCGCCTGTAATATTGTAGTTTCTTTCAAGGATGCGTTCGCTGCCCTTGCACTCGTGCAGGCTCTCGCGTTCACTGTGTACATCGACATCATACAGTCCGGAGGTGAGTTCCTTCCGGTGGGTCGTGATGTACCAGTCGAGCCGCTTGAACCGCTGGCCGTATTTTATCCAGTTGCTGCATGGCATGAACATGACATGACAGGAAGCGGTGTCCACCGGCAGGGCGGCCATACAAGCCTTGAAGAAGTCGATGCCGTGGTTCTCTCCCTCTTTGAAGGCATAGAGAGTACGGCAGAACCCACGCTGTTCTTCGTCAAGCAGCCTTTTGTAGCGTGACGGATAATAATGGCCGTAGAACGTCACGCTTATGCCACGGAAACGGAAAGGCTTGAGCGGATGCCTGTCCTCGTAAAAATCGGGATGGGCGAAGCAGAACATACGGCAGGCATCCCTGTGCCCGGCCATCACAGCCAGACGGCAGTGGCGGTCACGGTCCTCGGCTTTATCGGCGAGCAGGGCAGCGGCAAAAGCGGCTTCCCCGGCTTTCTTCCGCCAGTACCCGGCCAGACAGGACAAGCCTATCGCTATGCCGACCAGTATCAGGAAGAGCAGCCTCGGTTCCATTACAATTCAAGTGAATTGTCCTTCAGCAGGAAATCATAAATACTGATGGTTGTAATACCTACTTCATCTCTTGTTACAGGACTTTCTTCACCGATGACAATAATTTTCTTGAACGAATCGTCCACTTTCAGTAGGGATGCCCGTTCCTGTTTTATCTTCTCATCAGACTCCATTCGGTAAGCCGACTGTATGTAGTACCGCCTGCTTCCCAAGTTGCAGACGAAATCGACTTCAAGGCTGGAACGCTGCTGCCTGCCGTTTTCATCAGTCACAACAACCGGAACGGTACCTACATCCACATTGAACCCACGTATCCGTAATTCATTGTAAACCATATTCTCCATCAGATGACTCCTTTCTGATTGACGGAAATTGATGCGGGCGTTGCGCAATCCCAAATCCATGAAGTAATATTTGTAAGGGGAGTTGATATATCGCTTTCCTTTGATGTCATAGCGGGTGGACTTTTCAACCAAAAACGAATCGATCAGGTAATCGATATATTCTTTGACCGTATCATAAGAGATGCTTGACTTCTTCTCGCTCCGGAAAGTGTTCGCCAGTTTGTTCGGGTTTGTCAACGCTCCGATACCGGAAGCCATGATGTTGATAAGTTCCTCCAGGTCATCGTCCTTGCGTATCTCATAGCGGTCTTTGATGTCTTTGATATAGGTCTCGTCGAACAAGGATTTCAGGAATTTCGCTTTCTGTTCTTCCGTATTATATGACAATATCTGCGGAAGACCGCCATATAGCATATATTCATTGAAGCCGGCCTGGATACTGCCCGGATAAACAGACATGTATTCACCGAAACTCAAAGGGTACATTTTCACTTCAAAACCACGCCCCCTGAACTCTGTGGCTATATCCTTGGAGAGAAACTTTGCATTACTGCCTGTTACATACACATCTACATTCCGCATCCTTAAAAAGCCATTCAGGACATCCTCAAACTTATCGAGCATCTGTACCTCGTCAAGCAGAAGATAATACATGGCGTCATCCGCAATGCGGCTTTCCATGTATGCGTACAGATTATCGGGATTTCTCATTTCCCGATTCTTATAGTCTTCCAGATCCACTTTTATGATATGGTCTGAAGCAATGCCCTCATTTTCAAGCCATGAAGCGAATATCTCAAAAAGAAGATAGGACTTGCCGCATCTGCGCATACCCGTTATGACCTTGATCATACCGTTATGTCGCAGGGAAACAAGTTCATCCAAATATTTATTCCTTTCTATATGTGCCATGCTAATCGAATTTTATGTCAGTTTATGACCGGTTTTTCGACTACAAAAATAACTGTTTTCAATCGCACGGCAAAATCCTAATCGGAAAAACTGTCATTGATGACACATTTTTTGGTTAGAATGTTTTTTTGAGAAAGTTTCTTGCCTAATTATACTCTTTTACCACGTGTTGCACCCATTCAGCCCTGCAACCTTCAGGGACTTATTTTGCTGCGAAAGTATCCGGCCGTCACAATCCTGCCAATGCCGGCATACCGCTGGGGCGTGAAAATCTTCCTCTCCGTTGTCGAGCGTATTTTCCCGTCCGGCCTTGTCCGGTTGCTTCTTGCCGCCTTTCCGATGCAGAAAAATAATCCCGAAGTCGCACAGAGGGCGAACAGAGGGAAAGAAACAAACTGATGTTGAACATTAAAATTGAAAGATTATGACGGAAGAAATCAGACAGAACGGCAGCACAGTGCTGGCAAGTTGCAGCGAACACGCAATCCCTATGATTTTCAACAATCTGTGCGGGAAGAACTTTTCGGGCAAGGAATACCGGGACTATATCCGGTATATAGCACTCGGTGAGATGGGCTTCAAACCCGGACGTATCGAACTTTACAGGGATGGAGAACTATTGAAGTCTGGCTACATCCCCAAATTCTGACCCCATGTTTTTAATAATGACCATTAAATCATAAACAAATAACTTTATAAATATGGAATTGACTAATATTCATCCGGCAGAAGCCTATCTCCGTAACGAACAGAACCCATCGTTTTTGTATATCAAGATTTACGGGGAGCGTAGGAAATTATTTATCAACCGGGGTGGTGAAAATGCCATCGGTATCATTGCCAAGGGAAAGCGCAAGCGTGGCTACATCTTTACAGACTGGGACAACATCGAAAAAATCTACGCCCCCTCACAGGATAATGAAAAGGACAGGAACAGGAAACTACTCCTTAAATACCAGCGGCTCGCACGCCTTGCCACGCATACCAACAACTGGCTCCGGAAAATTGCCGTAGCCGACCCGGAAAAGTCCCTGTATGAGAACCATATTACGACAGGAACAGTAATTGACGGAATGTGCATCAGTCTGGCAAGAATTGAAAAGTATTGCGGCAGCACGAGCATGGCCCTTTTCAGAAAGGCATTGAAAGATGGCAAAACTTTCTCTACCAGTCGTTTTGATTTTTGCGGTTATGACGGTACGCTTTGGTGCGAACCGGATGGTGAGGGAGGCATGAAGGCTGGCTTCAGCAAGGAATACCGGGATTGTGGAAACGGTTATTACTATTTGCTTATCAATGACAAGTTCATGATTGGGTACGACATCGACTAATCCGTCGGAACAAAGCTAAGCCGTGTCGGGCAGAATGGCCCGGTACGGCTTTTTATCTTTCCGGTCTGCCGACGGCAATGGCCTTTATACTTTTCCATTCCCTTTTCTACCTGCCGGGCATCCTCCCTTTTCTATTCCGGCGTTTCCGCCCCATTCAGCCGTGCGACCTCCTGGGGAACTATTTTGCTGCAAAAGTAACCGACAGTCCCAGCCTTTGCCAATGCCGGCAAGCCGCCGCAGGGGTGAGCCGGGAAAATCTTCCTCTCCGCTGTCGAGCGTATTTTCCCGTCCAGCCTTGGCCGGGTGTTCCTGCCGACTTTTCGG
Source organism: Phocaeicola salanitronis DSM 18170 (assembly GCF_000190575.1). Classification (NCBI taxonomy): domain Bacteria; kingdom Pseudomonadati; phylum Bacteroidota; class Bacteroidia; order Bacteroidales; family Bacteroidaceae; genus Phocaeicola; species Phocaeicola salanitronis. Next base: position 463,284 of record NC_015164.1, read on the forward strand.
AGCAGAAAAATAATTCCCGGCGGCCGCAAACAGGCCGAACAGAGGGAAGAAAAATAAAAGGTTAAGCTATGAGTTACAACAGATTGAAATCACTGGCGGCAAATGTGGCCGCCATAGAAACAGCGGTGACTGTCCACAAACAACGCAGGAAAGCCACACAGGAAGAGAAACAGGTATTGGCGCAGTATTCGGGCTTTGGAGGTGTCAAGGAAGTGCTGACTATCGGAACGCAAATCCCCATGCCCGAAGAACTGGCGGAGCAGACAAACCGCTTGCAGGAGGTTTTGAGAACTCTTACAGGAGGGAGCGAGGGGGATTACGACCTGCTGATGAACAGTATAAAGGCTTCCGTGCTGACTGCGTTCTATACGCCGGATTTCCTCATTGAAGCCGTCGCAGGTCAGATACACACCACATTCAGGGAGAACGGACTGCAGATGCGCAGCTTCCTCGAACCGAGCGCAGGCATCGGAGGTTTCCTGCCTGTGGCTATGGGCGGCACACACAGCTACGCCATTGAAAAGGACATAATTACCGGGCTTGTGCTTTCTCTTTTGCATGATGAAGCAACCACCGTGACAGGAGGGTTTGAAGCAATAGACAGGCAGGAGCTGGAGCATCGGAAATTCGATGTCATTGCATCCAACATTCCGTTCGGCAATTTCCGTGTGTTCGATACGGAATTTTGGAAGAAAGGCGGTATTTACGAACAGGCCACCAAGACCATACACAACTACTTTTTCGTCAAGGCCATGGAACTGCTTAACGAGGGCGGACTGCTGGCTTTCGTCACTTCAAGGGGCGTAGCCGACACGCCGGGCAGCAAGTTCGTGCGAGAATACCTTGTCAGCCATGCTGACCTTATCAGTGCGGTAAGGCTTCCCGACACGCTTTTCATGCAGACGAGCGGTATCGAGGTGGGCAGCGACCTGCTCATATTCCAGAAGCACATGCACAAGGCATCCCTCTCGCTCCGGGAGAAATATTTCCTGCAAGTCACAAAGGAAAATGTAAATGCGGACGGTGCGATGACGGAATATGCCAACAAACTGTTTTCCATGCCGAAAACCGTGCTGGCAACAGACAGCCGCATCGTGAAGAACCAATACGGCAAATATGTACGCAAACATCACTGGCTCGGCTCTGATACGGCAATGGCACAATACCTTTCCGCTTTGGTTAAATATGACTTTGACAGATATTTCCACAAGAGCCTTTTCATCGGACAGGACGATGCGCCTGTACAGATGTCGCTTTTCGGTGGGGCGGTTGCCGCCGTGCCGGACAAAGGCAGGAGGGCATACACCGGGGATATGCCCGGATGGATGAAAGAGGGGGCGATAGTGCTGTTCGAGGGACAGGTAGGAACGCTCCGGTTCCGCAGGTCAAGCCACTACGAGGAAACGGCGGTGGATTTCATGCCATTGGACGAGGGCAAGGTCAATGTGGAGAGGGCGGCGGACTACTTGCCGCTCCGTGAGGCGTATTTCGAACTTTCAACGAAAGAGAGGGAGCAAGAAAAGGAACAGGCGGCTTTGCGTGAAAGGCTGAACACCCTGTATGATGCCTTTGTCACCAAGTGGGGATATTTCCACGAGAACGACAACAGGGATTTCATCATGCAGGACAGTCTGGGCATGGAGGTCTATACCATTGAAATGCAGGTCGGCGACAACATCTTCAAGTCAGACATCATGCGTGAGCCTGTGGCTTTCAAAAAGATAGACACAGGTGTAAGACTGGCACCGTTCGAGGCATTGGCAAGCAGCCTCAATTTCTACGGCAGGGTGGATATGGGCTACATTATGCAGTCCACAGGCACGGATTGGGAAGAAGTCATGGAAGCTCTCAAAGGGGAGATTTTCTACAATCCCGTTGCCGGATGTTGGGAGCATAAAGGAAAGTTTCTTGCCGGGAATGTCGTAGCCAAGCACAAGGAAATGGCTTCATATATTCCCTCTTTATGCAACACCGAAAAGGAATGGACGGAGGCATCCGTGAGGGCGTTGGAGGAAGCCATACCCGAAACGATACCTTACGAGGAGCTTGACATCAACATGGGCGAGCGGTGGATTGACACACAGATATACGCCGATTTTGCGGCGGAGCTGTTCGGCGTGGAAGCCGAGGTGATGTATTTCGATGTGAACGACACCTACCTTGTGAGGCTGAAAGGCTATTCTCCGGCGGCGTACAACACCTATTCCGTGCGGAATTACAACGGTGAAGACCTGTTCGTCCATGCCTTGCACGATACCGTGCCGGAGATAACGAAAGAGATTGATCGCAACGGCGACAAGGTGCGTGTGCCGGACGAGGAAGCCATACAGGAAGCCGCCACCAAGATACAGGAGATTAGGGAGCGGTTCAACGAATGGCTCGACAGGCAACCGTTGGAAGTCCGGGACGAACTGGTAAGGGTCTATAACGAGCGTTTCAACTGTTTTGTAAGGCCGCACTATGACGGTTCGGCGCAGACCTTTCCGGGGCTTTCATTCGAGCACTTCGCCTACAAGGAGCTTTATCCCTCGCAGAAAGATGCTATCTGGATGATTAAGCAGAATGGCGGCGGTATCTGCTGGCACGAGGTGGGCACGGGCAAGACGATGATAATGTGCGTGGCGGCTTACGAAATGAAGCGTCTCGGACTAATTAGGAAGCCGCTTATTGTCGGATTGAAAGCCAACGTGCACGAGATAGCCGACACGTTCCGCAAGGCTTATCCGTCTGCCAAACTACTCTATCCGGGCAAGGAGGACTTCACGCCTGCCAACCGGAAAGAGGTGTTTGCTAAAATCAAAAACAATAACTGGGACTGCATCATCCTGACACACGACCAGTTCGCAAAGATACCGCAGTCGGAAATAACCATGATGGAGATTTTCTCCGAAGAACTTGCCGATGTGGAGCGCAGCCTTGAGGTATTGGAGAACTCCACCATGCGCTACCGCAGCAGGCAGATGCAGAAAGGACTGGAGAAGCGGCAGGAGAATCTGAAAGCGAAACTCGCCGAATTGCGGATGAAAATCAATGAGCGGAAAGATGATACCGTGGATTTCCATTCGATGGGCATAGACCATATTTTTGTGGACGAATCGCACATGTTCAAGAACCTCATGTTTCAGACACGGCACACGAGGGTAGCGGGCATCGGCAACACCAAAGGCTCGCAAAGGGCGATGAATTTGCTTTTTGCCATCCGTGACATACAGCACCGTACAGGCCATGACCTCGGTGCGACATTCCTCTCCGGCACGGTGGTCGTCAATGCGCTTACCGAGCTGTATGTGATGTTCAAGTACCTGCGTCCTCATGAGTTGAGACGGCAGTCCATCAGTTGTTTTGATGCGTGGGCGGCGATATTCACGAAGAAAACCGCTGATTACGAGCTGAACGTGACAGGCTCAATCAAGCGTAAAGAGCGTTTCCGTACCTATATCAAGGTGCCGGAACTGGCGATGTTCCTGCGTGAGATTACCGACTACCGCACCGCCGACATGATTAACCTCGATGTGCCGCAAAAGAATGTGCGTTTCCTGTCATACGCCCCGACCATCGAGCAGGAGGAAATGATTGGGCGGCTGGTCTCCTTTGCGCATAGCGGACAATGGGAGGATTTGGGACTTGACATCCCCGAACCGGACAACCTCGACAAAGCGAAGATGCTCGTTGCTACCAATGTGGCACGCAAGATGGCTCTCGACATGAGACTGCTCGGAGACAAGTTCCATGACGATGCGGACAACAAGGCTTCTGTCTGTGCAAGGACGGTATATGACTATTATGTACGTTCCAATGCCAACCGGGGTACACAGTTCATATTCAGCGACCTTTCCACCTACAAGACGAATGAGTGGAACATCTACACCGACATCAAGGACAAACTGGTGCGGCTCGGTATTCCGGCGGATGAGATACAGTTTATCCAGTGCGCCCAGACCGAGAGGGCGAGAAAGAAACTCTTTGCGGACATGAACAGCGGCAGGGTGCGTGTGCTGTTCGGCTCGACTTCCATGCTCGGCACAGGTGTGAACGCCCAGCAACGGGCGGTGGCGGTGCATCATCTTGAGGTTCCCTGGAGGCCTGCTGACTTGGAACAGCGCAACGGCAGGGCGGTACGCAAGGGAAACACCGTCAAGCTCTGGGGCGGCAATGTGGTGGATATAGTCATCTACGGCACGGAGAAGACGTTGGATGCCTACAAGTTCAACCTCTTGCGTAACAAACAGATGTTCATCAATCAGATTAACAACGGCACGATTGCCGTGCGCCGCATTGACGAGGACAGCATGGACGAGGACAACGGCATGAACTTCGCAGAGTTCGTGGCCATCCTTTCCGGGAATACCGACCTGTTGAACAAGGCGAAACTCGACAACAGGATTATGCAGTTGGAAAAGGAACAGGCGATTTTCAAGAAAGAGCGCACCCGTGCCGAGCACAAGATTTCCGCCAACAGGCAGGACATCGAAAAGGCGGAACGGTTCATCGCCCAGGTCAATGCCGATAGGAAATACATCACGGCTTACACCGGAGAGCGGACGACCCTGCTGTTGAACCTGCCGCAAGCCACGGCAGAAGAAACCGGGCGTGAACTGCACCGCATGGCGAAAACATACCGCAGCGAGGCATACGCCACCATTGGCAGCTATATGGGGATGAACCTGCTGGTACGCAGCGAATACGACTTTTCCGGGACATTCGACCGCAACACGTTCTATGTCGAGGGCAGAAGTGGATTGAAATACCGTTTCGGCGTGTCGGGTGCGTTGCCGCTGGGGTTTGTCGAGTCGGCGCAATATCCCCAAACCACATTAGACAAACTGCCGGGCATCATCGACAATCAGCGCAAGAAAATCGAAAAACTGCAAAGCGAGCTTCCCACCTTGCAGGAAATCGTCAGCCGCAGATGGAGCAAGGCGGACGAACTTGCACGGCTCAAGCAGGAGTGCCGGGAGCTTCAGCGTCGGATAGACGAAGCCCTCAAGGAAGCGGAACAGAAACCGCATCCGGCACAGGAGGACATCGACAAAGCTGCCTGACCGTAATTCATATTTTAACCTTTACTCCCTGTCCGGTCGTGATGGCCGGGCAGGTTTTTCTGTATGGTATGCCCTGTGCGGCCCGCCCTGCCTTTATAGGCTGGCATCTGCCTTTTTTATCCTCCTTTTCCCTTTTTATCTGTAATAAGCACTGAAAATCATCAAATTGCAAGAGAATCACCCTGTTTTACATCCAAGAATGTTAAGTTGAGTGTTTTATTATTTCCACCGATTCTTAAAACCATCCTCTGCGTATGGCGGGCACATGGTAATATACTGTTTTTGAATCCATCATATGATTAACTCCATTTCTATGCAATTCCAAATCTCACCGAGGCAAGTGTAGCTTTCTGTCTCTTCTCTTTGAACTTGCTTGAGCCCTGCGGCTTCATAACAATGTATTGCAGATGGATTATTTTCAAATACACCAAGCGTTACTTTAGTTGCGCCTAATTCTTTGTGGGCATAATCAATAGCCATACCGACAAGCTTTTTGCCCAGACCGAGACCTCGCTTTTCATCATCAACTATTACGAATCCAAGTCGCCATTCTGAATTTTCAGGGGTTGGCTTTCTGAGTGTTATATAACCAATGACTTCCGCAGCATCAACCATAGTAAGAGCAATTGATGAATGTCCGTCTATGTATTTGTCATGATGTGAGTTAATATCATCTGCTGTGACAGGATAACGCGAATACCTGTCGGCACACCATTGACGCATTTGATACTCGCTTTTCAGCCATCCGGCAATAATATTTGCATCATCCGGATGGAATTTTCTTAATCGCAAAAGAATCTCGTTGCTCATATTCTATTGTTTATCTCGCTCCTCAGCCCAACAGAGCGGATTATTAAATGCAGAAGCGTGGACTGCAACGCAACACTTAGTTTGTAGGAAACCTTTGATACAAATGTGACAATAATAACCCACGCTATGTGCGTAATAGTCACTATTCTATTCTTGCATCAGTTTCTGAAATTCCTACGTTCACAAATTACAAGATGAGCATAACGCTTCTTTTTTCTTATGTCTTGGGAAGAGTTACCTCTATCCGAATACAAAATTAGTTATTATATTGATGTTTGAGTATTATATAGAACGGATTTATAACTTAAATTCTCTACTTTTGCTTGGCTCTTCTGTCGGTCTTCGTAAACTATGCCGTAATTTATCAAACTGTTCTTTGAACATGAGAAAACCATTTATGCGTTTTTTCAAATAAAGAGAGTTCAGCCAGGAAATTTCCCTGTCTTTGGCTTCAAGCTCTTGAGTGTGTATTCTTAAAGATCGCGTATCTGTTTTCCGTGCTGTTTCTGCATTTGTTGCATCTTAACTTTTAATTCATCAATTTCTTTATCACGCTTGGCAACTTCCTGACGCAATTTTGCATTGACATTATCAATGATTAGAAATTTTATGATATTTCTTGAATGTATAGGTTTGAGAGCCTTTTTATCGTCTCCCTTTATATCTGTCTTTCAATCCTTTTATATCTTTGTCCTTGCAGTCCGTCCTGACCTTCCGGCTTATTGTTCCGCGAAAGTAACGGATAACAGCTGCACCTTGCAAATCCTCACGGCCTGCGGTGGCCGACGGAAATCTTCCTTCTCGGGGAGAAGCGTATTTCTGTCGCCAGATTTGTCCGGTTGCCGTTATCACTTTCGTGGTGCGGAAAAATAAATCCGGCGAAGGTCTTTAAGGACCGAACGCAGGGAAAATAAAAAACGAAATTAAAAATTTGAAGTATGGAAAAAAACAGTGAGAAAAAAGTGGTCGTTGACGGTTTGACGTTAAAACTTCTGCGTAAGGATGAAAAATGGGTCTTCCCGTTTGTTACCTACTACCAGCACGGACTGGGCAGCCCAATCTGTCTGGAATTGCTTGAATATAAAGAAGACAGCAACGGTTTCGAGCCGGAGGCAGTCATAACCGTCAATCTTCCGGGCGTGGAGCGTAATGCCGGCTGCCAGTTCATCGACACGAACAACAACGGAGAAGCGGTGCTGGACTGGCTCGTGCTTTATGAGTTAGGTGTACCGACCGGCAGATACGCCGCTTCCGGCCATTGCATGTATCCCGAAGTGGACTTCTACCGGAGCGAGCGCTTCATGCGTCAGAAAGAATTTTGCGACAGGCATTTCAACTTCGTCGGCTGACAGGCAGGGGAGGGCAGTCATATTGGGCTGCCTTCATTGCCGGCAATTCCCTTTTTATGGCATACCGTCCCGGCATTTCATCCCTTTTCTACCCGGCTTTTCCCGCCCATGAAGCAAGGTAGGAGGTCTGTGCCGCTGTCCGCTCCTCAATCCAAGGTACGGAAGGCTGTGCCGGAGCACCGCCAGTCCGATTCTTGCCGCTCCATGCCGGAGCTTCGACAGATGTCGAAACAACACGGTATTCCGCTATGCAAGGCTTCCTGCCGGATCTTGCTCTGGCACATTCCGCCTTTAATCCGTATCTTTTCTTTCCGGGCCGTCAGTGTCATGGGCAAACGGTGACACATCCCGCTTTGCGCCGGCCTCCATATATTCCGGCAGATCTCAAGGCGGAAAGAGTCCCCTTTCTGTTTGCCTGGCAGACCACTATTCTCTACCCGCCCAAGCCGTTTCTCCCGTTATATCATCCTTTCCCTCTGCTTTTATCCCCGGCAGGGCCGTCCGTACAGTTATAATCGGTGCGACTTTATGCTTTCTCCGGATGCTTTCTGGCAGTCACCGGTCTGGTTTTACCGCTGCAAATATAGGCCGTCGCGCCTGTCCCTTACGTTTTGAAGTGCATTTCTTGCAAATTCTTCCTTGACAGCCGGGGCTGCCAAGAGTAATTGGCAAGAAAAAACGACGTGTGCGGCTTTGCCGACAGCCTTTGGTTGCAGCATAAAATCCCGACAGCGGTTCAGACAGAAAGGAACCGAAAAGAGGGAAAATAAAAGAAAGGTAACGGCAGGACCAACCACCTTGCCACAAAACATTTTATATTATGTTACATGTACACACTATCGGACGCATCGGCAAAGACTGCCAGGTGATTGCAGGAGCCCACGGCTCATTCATGGCTATGAACATAGCCGTTGACGATTATGCAAAGGGACAGAACGTCACCACATGGGTAAAGGTAAGAAGCAACAAGGAGAACCACATCCGGTTGGCTGAATACCTCACCAAAGGACGGCTGGTACTTGTTGAAGGCACGCTCTCATCTTCCCTGTGGACGGACAAAAACGGGGAGAGCCAGATTCAGCTTTCCATTACGGCGGAGAGCATCGCATTCATCAATACTGGCAAGAAGGACAGTTCGGCTGGCAGCCCGGACAACATGGCTGCCACTACGGACAGCACACCCGTTCCCCCTGCCGATATGCCGCAGGACGACAAGGACGACCTGCCATTCTGACAAAGGCATCCCGGTAACGGTATGGACTGGACTATGGTATATGCCGGTTCCGGTTTACGCTCTGGACAGAAAGAAATAGGAACAACCCTAAATGATAGAGATATGAGTAATTACGATTTTATAAAGATTGGAAACAAGGTTTTCTGGCATGACCCGGACGGCGGTTTGTCGGACGGTGTGTATCAGGTGGTGGATGTCCCGGAGGAAATCGAAGAGGACAGTATCATTTTGATAGCCTCGGACTATTCGGAGGCGGAAGTATTCGCAGCGGAACTGTCGCCGCTGTGATTTTCTTCAGGTGGCATATCGGAGTTGCCTGATATGCTGCCTGTTCCGCCAATCCTTTTATACGATTTGTGGAAAAATTACCTTTTGTATTTGTCAAATATCACATTCTTTTATACCCATTTATAGCGTTCATCCACACCGTTTCCATCTCCGGCAAACCCGTTTCCCTTTTCTATACGGCCGGGCCTTTATCCTCTCCTGGTCATTCCTGCTGTCACCGGCCATTGGTTTTATCAGATGCGAAGGTCGGCAGTCGCGCTTGATCCGTCGGCTTGAAGTGCATTTCTTGCAAAATTCTTCCTTTCCGTGAAAGAGTAATTTGGCAAGAAAAGCCGCCGTATGAAGCTGTTCCGACGGCCGGAACCTGCATCCATAAAACCCCAAAGGCGGTTCGGCAGAAAAGAACCGACAAGAGGGAAAATAAAACACAAGTTATTAACAAATTAAATTTTTGAATTATGGAAGCAACAAACATGAAGTCAGTAGAGAAGAACATCGCATCGGTAGCATTGGCAGACATTCAGCCGAGTAACTACAACCCTCGCAAGACCTTTGACGAGGCGAGCCTTGCCGAACTTGCCGACAGCATACGGCAGCAGGGTGTCTTGCAGCCCATAGGTGTACGCCCCATTGGTGAAAATCGCTTCGAGGTTGTCTTTGGCGAACGCAGATACCGTGCATCGCTCATGGCAGGACTGGAAACCGTTCCGGCAGTCATATACGAAGTGTCGGACGAGGTAGCCGAGGAAATGGCGGTCACGGAAAACCTGCAGCGCAAGGACGTTACACCCATAGAGGAAGCAAACGCCTATCAGAAACTGATAGAGAGCGGACGGCACGATGTGCATTCATTGGCTGTTCAGTTCGGCAAGTCGGAAGACTATATTCGCACACGGCTCAAATTCACGACTTTGATTCCCGAAATCGCAGCCCTTTTGGAAACGGACGAAATCACAATCAGTGTGGCAAGTGAAATCTGCCGATATGGTGAGGACATACAGAGTGAGGTGTACGACAGGCATCTGAAAGATGGAGTCATATACGGCAGTTGGCGTGGCATGAAAGCCGTAGATGTGGCGAAACGCATAGAAAGTGATTATACGACTGACCTTGACCGCTATTCCTTTGACAAGACCCTCTGCAAGTCCTGCCCGCACAACACCAACAACATGATGTTGTTCTGTGAGGGCAGTTGCGGAAAGTGTGCCAACAGGAAATGCCTTGAGGACATGAATGCAGCCTATCTTGTGGAAAAAGCCATGCAGATGTTGGCAGACCATCCTACCGCTTCGCTTGCTTATTCTATCTTTTACACCTGCAACGACACGACTGTCAAGCGGCTTGAGGAACTTGGCTACGAGTTGGAGAGATTATCATGCCGCCATGAGGACTATCCCGAACTGCCCGAAGCACCCGAAGCGGCAGATTACGAGACCACGGAAGAATACGAAGAAGCCCAAAGGGACTTCGAGCAGGAGCAGGAAGATTACAAGGCTGAATGCGAGGACATATTACGCCGAAGTGAAGAGGGGGAAATATCGCTCTATGTTCTTATCGGTAACAAAGACCTCTTTCTCGGTTATGTGGAGAACTCCGCAACGAATACGGCAAACGGCACATTATCGACAAAGGAGAAAGAACTTACTCCGCTTGAGAAACTGGAAAAGCAGGACAAGCGCAATAAGGAAATCGCCCTTGAAAAGACGGTTGCGGACACCAAGAAGCGGATTTTAGAGGTGGATGCCACAGATACCAAGTTCGGAGCTGACGAGGACAAGATGATTTATTACTTCCTCCTTTCATATCTCCGCAGGGAGCATTACGCAGCCGTAGGCATTGAGGACGAGAATGTGTACTACCTTTCCGACAAGGACAAGTTGCGCATCATTGAAAACCTGAATGGCAAGGCGAAAGCCGTTATCCGCAGGGACTTCTTGATTTCCGAGTTCCAAGACGCACCGGCCAGCGATGCCGCAGCCACCCTCTTGCTCCGATTTGCGGAGAAGCACATGCCCGAAACGCTTGCCGAAATCCGAAAGGGTTATGATGAAGTCTATGAGAAACGCCACCAGCGCATCGAGGAAAAGAAAGCAGTCCTCATGGTGCAGGACAAAGCCAGGCAGGAAGCGGAGCAGCAGGAAGAACCGCAACCCGATGAAACGCCACAAGCCGAAGATGTAGCGGCTTGACCTTTCCATAATTCAGTTCAGAAGCAGGGCGGAGAAATCCGTCCTGCATACTGTTGTGTTATGTGGTGCGTCGGTCATGCCTTTTTTAGTGAAAGCCACAAGGTGCGACGGCGGCACCATGCCGCTGCTATCCCTTTCTAACCGCCTGCCGACCTTTTCCAAAGCCTTGCCTCACAAGGCTCATTCCCTTTATACCGTTTGGGGGCTTCCCATGTTTCCGCCTCCATGCCGTCACCGCCGCAGGTTTTCTACGGTGCGAATGTAGGCTGCCGCGCCTGTCCCCTCCGTTTTGAAGTGCATTTCCTGCAAATTCTTCCTTGCCGGGGCAAGAGTAATTGGCAGGAAAAAACATCGGGAATGGCTTATCCGGCGGCCTCTCCCTGCACCGTAAAACCCGAAGCGGCTCCGGTTGCAGGATGCCGAACAGAGGGAAAAGAAAAAACTTAAATTCAAAAAGATGAAAACATTGGAAGAATTGTTACAAGAGCTTGGATGTGTCGGTGACGCATTCGACAGTACAGGAGAATTTACAGAAGCTGGAGACAAGGCATATCGCTTTCTGTTGGATTTGCTGTATGACATTGAAGGATTGACAGGAGAAAGTGTATCAAGCATAGTCAAGGAACTTGATGGGATATGTAATGAGAATTATTAAAAATCAAAACTATGGACAGAAATATTCAGGAATCGAAAGAGTATAGACTCGCAAAGGAGTGGGAGATGGCGGTGAACAGCTACAGTTTCGACCCCAGAAAATTCGCTGCGGCTATCCCGGGCATGCACCCGACAAATCAGCAGAGCCTTTACCGGCTTGTTCGGGAGTGCATCAAGGTCATGGCAGACGACAGCCGCCGTTACGATGACCGCAACAGGGCATCGCATGAAGAGGCGAAGTGCATCATGGAATATCTCAATGAACACGGAAAGTATATACCATTAAAATAAATCGAATATGAGAACAAAAGAATTGGAATTTGACGGCAAGACATACATCTGCCGTATCGTCGATTCAATTGACGGAGAAGAATTGTTGATTGGTTCAACCGAACTGCTTGACGCCTTGCAGCCGGGCAGTTTCGAGGATGTGAACGAAGGTTTTGCCAGTAAGGAAGCGGAAGACCTATACGACGAGGTATTCTACTTTACAGAACCGCAGAATCTTCTTCTGCCGGACAAGGAACTGATTGAAGTCTTGAAGGAAAGCAACCCGGATTGGTTCGAATGAAAAGAGTATAAATCAATCAAAAATCAAGATGATGGACAAAAAATATGTGGTACAGGTCGCACAGACCGTTAGAGAACAACTGATAGCAACGACCCGCATGGAAATCCTCATGTCTTGGGGTATCGGACAATTCACGCCTGCCATATTCAAGGATTTGCCGGGTCTGAAATTCCATGTGAACGGAAGACTATTTCAGGGCGATGTGCTTATATGTCTGAACGGCTCGGACTATTACGAGGTGTATCTTCGGGACGGTACGGGGGTGGAGTGCATCAGTGATGAAGTCTGTTTCGATGAACTGGGAGAGCTAATTGACCGCCGCATCGAAAGCGGGACGGACAAGGAGGAATATGCCCGTTTCTGCGAACAGACGGCGATGTCGCTCAGATGGTACAAATAAAGACATAGGGGAAAAGGATAACCCCGGAGGTCAGGCAAAGACCTTCGGGGCTTATTCATGTTACAGGTTCAGAGCCGTTTTTGCCTGATTTCCGGCATTCTCCTTTACGGATTATTAATTTTGGATGCTTTTCATTATCGCATCTAAAATCAGGACATTTCCGGATATGCTGGATAATTCTTTTAATGCAGTCACTGCTTCCGGCGCGATTGTGTTTCCATGCCGGGAAACAATCCACTCCTTTATTTTCGGAAACACCGTGTCTTCCGTGAGGTCCCATTCGGGGACGAGACACCGTGTGAGGGTATCGAACACGAAATCACGGATACCGTTTTTAACCAGCTTTTCGCAAAACCGCTTCATATTTACCTTTTCATAGCCGAGAAGCACGCATCCGGAATATACGGACAGCAGATCTGAAAACCTGACGGAACCGTATTCGCTGCACTTTTCCGCTGCCTCTGTCAAAAGCGGGAGCAGGTTGGTTTTCAGATAACGCACGCTTCTGCCCATAGAATAACCGGCATGGAGGGCATTGACTGAATGGGTAAGGAATGATTCGCAGGATTGAGCCAGTGAAGTGGCGCTATCCGGTTGGTCGTCCGAGGGCTTGCCCGCAAGATGGTTCCTTGCCATCAACCTTACACGGTCTCTTTCCACGAGTGCGGCCTGCATATTTTCAGCCATGATGTCACGGTAGTGCTGCCATGTGTCTCTCCTGTCACGGCTGCCTGCGAATGTGATTTCCATATAACCGCCGGATGCAGATGACGCTATTTCCAATTCCCCGCTGCATACAGTCATGTCGGATGTCCTGTCCCACTTGTTGCCGTCCACTATGATTTCACTGCCGTATATTCCGGTTGGTGCGGGAATGGCTGATACCTGCTCCTTGTTTTCTTTTACCTGTAAATAAATGGCCGAAATATTATAGGCATTCTCTTCGTTCCGGACGGCAGTCACTCCGGCATCGTCCCACACGAGGAAACTCCGTCTGTCGTATTGTATGGTCCTGCCTCTGTCATCCTGCATAGTCTTATGGGTGATCACAATTCTCTCCTTGCCAAAAATCTGCACCATAACCGTGTAGGATAAAGGCATGGACATCTGCCGGCCGTTTATTTTCAACCGTCCCTCTGCAATTTCTACTCCGTCTGTGGCTTGTGTCTCGGAGGCTTCTGCAGGTCCTGTTTTGACGCTTCTTGTCGGTTGCGGCTTTGCAACAGGAGAAATGGTTGGCTGAGATTCAACGAACGGAGGTGCAAACATCAGGGTCACGTCTTCCGACAAGGGAGGCAGCTCGTATTCCCTGTCCGGGTAAGGCTTCGGATAGTTGAGCCAGTATCCCAGTTTCTTCGCTCGGCTTGACGTGCGCAGGAAATTCCAGAAATCTTCCGCCCGGTACAATGCATCTCCTTTATTAAGGGTATTCACGATGACAGTTCCGTCAGGCATCGCATGGATGGATTTGAAGGATTCGTTGCCCAACACGCCGGGACGGAGACGCAGCACTTCGTCCGTCTTCCGGTTCCAGAGACGGGCATAGTCGGTTCGGTTGCCGTTCGATCGGCTCTCCACCAGCACCCACTCCTTGTAGAACTCACGCAGGCGGAAAGAACCGTCTCCCATGCGGAGCGGGGCGATGCGGCATTCCTGTGTCGCCATGTTCAGGTCGAGCAGACCGGGCTCCGTCCATAACCCGCTGTTGCTCCTTGCCATGTATTCTCCCAGCAGAAGGAGCCGGGAGGTTTCCGGCACCGGAATACAGCCGCTACTGAACCTGTCATATCCGGACATGTGGAACGGCATCCTGTAATATTTTCCGTTGCCTTCATAACGGTAAACCGATGAACGGCTGAACTCTCCCGGTATTATATATGGCATTCCTTTGCCATCTATGCCGAAAGAGGGAGGATAATTCATCCGGTCAATGAAAATGAAACGGCTTTCATATTTCATTCCCCGTGATGACATGGTGAATATGGTGGCACTATGGATGTCACCCATGCATAAATAACGTCCGCACCAGCGGAACTCGTGCGGGCTCTCGAGGGACAGGCCGCTCAAGCGGGGCCATTCATCGGCTTCCAGGGGATTTCTGCCTCCAACGGCGAATGTAGACCACTTACTATAACTGCTTAATGCGGCATAAAAATCCAATTCTTCCGAATATAAAAGAGCCTTTATCTTTGTCTTGCGCTGTTTCACCGGCTGAAGCGGTGTGACACGTAGATCCGCAACGAATGTACCCTGCCATTTCTCAACATCCGCCTGTCGCCATTCCCCATAAGCGAAATAACCCGCAAAACCTCTTGTGATATATCTGTTCCCGTCATCAGGCCATGCCATCCTTTCACGGGGCATCTGCCTTCGCAGTTTTATGGTTCTTGCCTTCATGCCGAAGTCATAGCGGGATTGTTTCAGCAGTTTGCAATACTGCCCGTACTTGCGGCATTTCTCCTCAAAAGCCTGCATTTCCGCCTGCGGAACCAATGCCAACAGGTAAATGTCATCTCCGTTCAGGTCATATAATGCGTACCCGTATGAGGAAAGTTCCTGTCCCAGGGCTGTAATGCCCATTTCGTGCGAGAAGCAGGAATACTGCATCACGATTTCGTCGAAACGGCCCTCTTTCAATACCGGTATCTCTTCTCCCCATTTTTTCCTTATCTCGTTGAGTGTGTCGCCAACATCCCCCTCGTCCTTGCGTATGTCGAGGGCCTGATCCCGTACCTCCTCCATGCAGTCATGCTCGTATGCCTCCATCATCTCCCTTATCCATTCCTTCACGGCTTTGCCGGATATTCCTTTAGAAGCGGAAACACCGGCCGGGACTTTTGAAAACGGATACCTACCCCCGAAAGTTTGTGCATCAGTATGACAAGCTGTCTGGGAGTGTAGTGTTCATCTTTTATCAGGTATTCGTTATCACGCAGGAGATAGCCGTCCTTTTCATTCCAATGCCCGTGAACGGAGTTGTCCCCGTTGCGTACATGGATGTGGTAGCTCGTGAACCTCGTGTAGTCGCCGTATAAAGCCTGAGGGCCGAACAGTTCGACACTCAGCGTGAACCACGCTTTCCTTTCCGTTTCGTTCCCCGACAGGAGGACCGTTTCCCCGTTGGAAGTGAAACGGAACGATACGGACCACTCGAAAGTGTCTGGGTACGGGATGCCTGCCTCTGCAAGCCATTTCGCCGCTTCAAGGTCTGGGATGATTTTCCGGTAGTAGTTAGCAAGCTCGTCTGTCAGCCCGTGCAGGTGTTCCCGCTCCGGCAGCAGAAGCAGGATGCGGTACAATATGCCAAGTTCTCCCGGTCCCTGCTCCATGAGGGTACGGGCAAGTCCCGACAGGCAGGCAACCGCACATTCGTCCGGGGACTGGGCGAGCAGGGCCACGCAGTACCAGAACCGGATGACATCATAGTTGTAGATTCCGGTTATGCGGTAATCCTCCTTTTCCTGCGGTGTGGAGGGTATGCAGGAATACCCCCGGATGACATCGGCCACGATACGGACAAGGGAGCTGTCCTCCGCATAAGGTTTCATCCGCTCCGTCTCTTTCCTGTTCGTGGGAGCATGGATGTATGAATCGAGGGCGGAGTTCAGCCGCTCTATCTTTCCGGACAATGCCGGGTCGCACCCGGGCGGCACAGGTATGTGGAGTGTGTTACGGTCGTTGACTGCATGGAAGGGTATGACCTCCTGCTGCGGGTTTTCATACATGGCGAGAGTCATGTCCAGGTACCAGTTCCAATACTCCCTACGTTTTTCCACGTCACCTTTCCAGTTATCGGAAAAGGGACTTCCACCGGAGCAGACCAGCGACACTATGAAATCGATGTCCATGCTCTCAGGGTCAAAACTGTCATCATCCTCTCCTTCGTAATCTTCCGGGTTCAGCATGGAGGCCGCATCACCGCAGACAAAATACCCGAGGCTGGCGATGGCCCAGCTCACGGTTGTGGTCGCCTCGTCAGGATTGTTCTGCACATGAAGCCACAGTTCGCCCGACTCCTTCTCGATGTCTTCCACCGAGTCCGGCTTTCTGTAAAGATGCTCGTTTATGCGGGAAAGCAGATGTACATTGTCCATAATCTGTCGCCCCGTGACAGAACAGGCTTTCTTGCAGCATTCGCACATGATTTTCTGCACGGTGAGTACATCGCCGACCTGTTTCATCAGTTCGATACGGCAGGACAGCGGCAGGTGCCCCGTGTCACTTTGGGCGATAATGCCTTTCAGTTTCTCTATGGTTTCTTTTATCATTTTCTCTGTATTCTCTCTTTTTTTATGTTAATGAAAACTTGTCGATACATCTCTTTCAGTTCCTCCGGAGCTGCGTCCACCACTTTCTGACCACCCTTGGCGCTGTTTTTGCCCCATATTACATAGCAAACTGTTTCCCATGCGTATTGCAGCACTTCTTCCGGGCTGGCTTCTGTTTCCTGACTGGGGGTATCATCCTCGTCATCATCCTCGTCGGAGGAAAAACCGCTTGGGACGATTTCAGACAGACGGGATTTTGTCTCCAGCAGAGCACCCAGGCTTTCGGCGTTTGCCATCCATGCGGCATAGTCCTTGGAATATTTCATGTCCTGCATGGACAGCACCCCCCGGACAAAAACGGGGACTGTATCGGCGGTAAAGCCGAACTGTTTCACATACTCCCGGAGGAATTTTTCCTGTAAGCGGGAGTGCTCATCATCGCAGAGGTCAAGATAATCCCACACCAACTGCCGCCACTCTTGCCCCAGCATTCCCAAGGCAAACACGGCAAAACTGCCGGGAAGGGCACACAGCTCATCGCTGAGATTGGTGTATTGTTCATATTGCCGCATGGCAAGCCGGGCGTACCGTTCCATCAAGTGGTGGAGGCTGGGGTATTGCACGGCACAGGCAAAAAGTTGGTTTACTCCCTTTTGGGGCAGTCCTGTAATGGGCAGATACTTCTTTTCCGGTCCTTTGAACTCCACAGCATAGCTGCGGGGAAAATCATCCTGCTCCAGAAGCTCACACAGGTAGTTCAGCACTTCATGACAGCATTCCTCCGTATTATCCCTGGCAGTAATACGGATGACGGCAAAGGCATCGTTGGCCGATGCGGTGAAGTGCACTGTTTTTCTCTTTTGCAGGTTGAACGGCAACCTGCCGGTTCCGTTTTCCTTCAGCTTTTCCACTATATCCGGTCGGACTTTCCCGACCAATCCCAACAGGTAATTGGTGTCCAAATACTGGAAGCTCATGCCATATACCTTATAGTTTACCGCCACATAGCAGGCAAAGCGCAGCAGCGGCTCCGGAACTTGCTCTGCATGGATACCTGGTTTCAGGGAATACTCCCGATTCCAGAAGCGATCATCTTCATTGTCTGTTGCAACAAAATACTTTTCCTGCAGCTCCCGTTTGAGCATATCAAGTAGATGGTGGTCAATTTCACCCCACCGGCTCTGGCGGCGCAGGTTTTCGCTGAAGGCGATGGCCTGTTCCGCATCCAGGGTCTCGGCCCGCTGTATTTCGGTCCACGCCCTAAGCAGTTGCCACACCTCAAAGGGCGCACCTTGACTGCTGACCACTACCGGCGGCCAGAGAGAATCAAGCCGCGTGATTCTCCCGTCAATAGCATCC
Source organism: Phocaeicola salanitronis DSM 18170 (assembly GCF_000190575.1). NCBI lineage: Bacteria > Pseudomonadati > Bacteroidota > Bacteroidia > Bacteroidales > Bacteroidaceae > Phocaeicola > Phocaeicola salanitronis. Next base: position 481,448 of record NC_015164.1, read on the forward strand.
TGGATGCACTGGTCAAAGAGCGGCTGCAATTCCTCCTGTACCTCGGGCTTCATCCAGTAACAGCGCCCGTCCTGGCTATTAAACTTGGGCAAATTCGTTGTTTTTTTCATTGCTATATAAAATCAACTTGTATGTTAATGATTTCACAAAAACCAGCAGGCCTTTATCCCGCATTTCCGGATATTCATTTGCCGTGCAATGCTTCCAGTCCGCAGGGTACTGGCAAACAGAGCCTGTTTCCTTGGAAATATATGCCCTTGTTGGGGCGTGCAATGCCGGCAGGAACAGGATAGCCGACAGGTACAGGATAATTTTTTGAATCTTGCCTTCATAGATGCAATTATGTATGTTTCCCAAAATATATCGTACTTCATTCCCGTTAGAAACAGAATCTCAAAAAGTTATACCAGCATACCGATAGATAAAACAGATCTCCGGCAATCAAGACAGTAAGCCGCTGTTTGAATTTCAGGTCACACTTTTCCTCCTTCAGCCTTCGCAGTTCCCTGAACATATAACTGAAGTCAACGGGAGTCCGGCTTAGCAGGTGGACAGGCAGCAAAATGATAGAGCCTACAAAATACCTCATTTCTCCGAACATGTAAAATGGGGCGAACAGGAACATCGGTATCAGTTCCCACCACCGGTAACTCACGTTCCTGTTCTTCTCTCTCTCCTTGTCAAGGCGTTCCTGCTCAGCACGGGCTGCGGCATCCAGTCTTCTCATGAAGGTTTCCTCCTTTTCTTCCATGATGTCGGCTATCAACTTGTAGTTTACACCGCGTTTGTACAGTTCCAGCTTGGCCTGTCTCACTTCCTTGTCCGTATATTCTCCGGTTACATTGTTGGCCATCATCAAAAGCTCATCGGTAGCGTATTCTTTTATTTTCATTGTGAGTTGGATGGTAATATTCTGACAGAACCGATTATATCATGGGCTTCGGATTCATGGGTCTCGGTCGCTGTCATTGAAACGATAATGAAACCGTCCAACGCCTTTTTATTCAGATAAAAAATTATACTCTGATTAAAGTTCATGCTGCCACCTCTTTCCAATGGATATTCCCTTCTGCCCGAAATCCGTTCAAACGGTATTCCGTTGATATTTACACTTTCGGGAGCGGTCCCGCTCATAGATTTCAACAACAGATTGCGTGCATTGTCGATTTCCTCGGTCGAAGAGAACTTTTTGTAGTTGAAGACAATGGTATTACCGGCATTGCCCATAAGCTGTAAAACACAGTTGTCATCTGATTTTACTACAGCATTCCATCCTGTGGGATATGTACACCTCAGTCCGCATGCTTTATTCACATACTCTCTCCTGCCGTCTCCTATGCTTTCATCGCTGCCGCTAAATGTTGCAGGATTATCCCCTTGGTTGGGTATATAATTGGTATGATCTGTTTCACTTTCCTGTATTCTGCCTTCAGATTCACTTTCCTGTGCGTATTTCTCTAATGTACCGTATTCCCACATGTTCCTTATTTCCCTAAAATCCGAAGGTACGGATTTTGTCAGTCCCGTAAAAAGGAATGCGAACATTATCAGAAATGTCATTTCAGCAATATATGCGATATATCGTGAGGCCCTTTTAGAGCTATACTTGTCTGCCAAAAGATAAGTTATACCCAATATAACTCCTGAGACAAGGCCTCCTATATGTGCCGCATTATCTATTCCTTCTTCCTTAGTTCCAAGCAAAAGATTGTAGATTACAAAGAAACCTATGCTAAACAAAAGAGATTTTCGCTGGTGTTTTTCTATCTTGTGATTGAAGATCAGGTAAGAAAGGAAGATGCCGTAAAGTCCGAAAATAGAACCGGAAGCCCCTGCGCTTATCGTTTCGGGATGAGCAGTAAGGCTTGCCAATGCCGAGAATAATCCGGTCAGGAGATAGGCGGTCATCAACTTTCTGCTTCCGATAATCTGTTCCAAGAATATCCCGATGTATAATAGAGCATACATATTCATCAGCAAATGGATTATCCCGATATGGATAAAATTGCAGGTCACGGTTCTCCACCAATCACCGGTAAGTGTGAGCGGACCAAAATCTGCACCCCATTTCATCAAAGAAATGCCTGTCGGTTCTATAAGGCTTACCCCACATATAGACATCACTATAAACAATGCCACATTTATATAAATAAGTAAGGGGGTTGCGATATTTCCTTTTCTTGGAGTTATTAGTGACCAGAATGACAGATCTTTGTTATCCTTTCCATTTGTCTCCTTATCGACAGGAAAGTTATATTCCTCAGAGCCTGCAGGGTTATTCTTTCTCTCTGTATCATCTGCATCAACAGTATGGACAGTTGATATGGTTTTTTCCTGATTATACCTGACCTTACCCCAATTAGCAGATTGCCCGGATGTGCATTCACACCCGGCAAAAAGATGCCCTTCTTGCCCGGCAGCACCGGCAAGTGCCTCCCTTATTCTTCGAATATTCCGTTTGTTATGTCCGAAAGAACATATCGAGGTACGCTTGTTCAGGTCGTTTACGCTATTGACCCATACCTGACCTTTGTCGAACACGACAAAAATCTGTTCTCCCCATGTCATACCCCAAAGGGAAGGATTGGTATGAGCCACGATGCAGTCCTCGCCGTAATGGTCCACGTCCCAGTCATAAGTTACCGACAACTTGTATATCTGGTCATAAATCGCCTGTTTGTCCAATGAGGTCGGTATGCTCTGGAAATCCAGCTTGCGCCGTTGGTGCCGGTAAAGTATAAAGGCAAGCAGTCCGGGAATGATACCGAGCCATAAAAGACCCTCTATATCAATATTGCTCGAATAATGCATCACTCCGCTTATGGAAATAAACATTGCGGCATAAAGCATCAACATATGCGATGCGCCGTAGTGGGTGTACGCCCAGCTGATAATCAGGGGAAGCGTCTTCTTTTCCAATACAAAGGCGGCAAGGGGAGCATTCTTTTCCTCACGGTAGCGAATCCGGTAGGCAAGCCACCATATCAGTTCGAACAATGCACCTATAATTAGGATTGCAACAATATAATCCGCTTCGTCCAGCTTGCTCTCCCTGGGTTTGATGAAATAAGGAACCCCGCCAAAGGTCAGTTCCTCGCAGGACACATCATAACCCTCGCTGGTAAAGTAATAAGTGTAAGTGTATTCCTCCTTGTTTTTGGAACTCGAATATGAGTTGCTGTTTGGCGGTACCGTTTTCCCGTTAATGGTCAACAAGGGGGGATTTTGGTCGGGACGGGCGTTGCAGGTCAGGATTGCACGGTACTTGACGTAATCGCTCTTCAGTTGCTCCACCTCCAGATGACATTCCAACTTGCTCATGTCCACTTCGGCAGGATGTACGGACACCCGGTATTCCGGCGTGGTATATGTCTTGCCATCGGCCGTCACGGATGCGACAGGGATTCTGGCTTCCCCACTGTTTTTGAACTGTACAAGATAATAGAAACCTGTTTCATAGCTATTGCTTTTCACACCGTTTATAATGGAACAGCTCTCTCTCTTATGCGGCTTCGGACCGTTCAACACTTTAATGCTGTCATTGAACACTGGGTAGGAAGCCGTGTCGAATCGGGAATTAACCAGTGCATACGTCAGCCGCAGTACCCGCCCGACACGGAGACCGCCAACCGTATCAAGCTCCGCATGAAAATATACGGAGTCTGCAGTCTCCGAAGCATGCGTATGGGCTACCGGCAAAAATGCAGATAGCAATAACAGGCAGACGAACATTCGGCTTCTGATGAAGCAGTATTTTGTTTTACTTGTTCTTTTTGTCATATATCGTTGTTGAATACCATATTAGCACTCCATTTTATAATATATTCCAGGTTATGTTTGGTGGATATGAGTTTGTACTGAACAGGTTGGGACACAGTGAATCCGTTTCCTGTGTCCCAACATCAAAGATTATCGGTCCTTGAACCTTGCTGGTTATCAGTCGGCGTCGTTATCGCACATGTGCCGGATAAATGCCTCGTTCTTCTCGTATTCCACCCCGGTGAGGATGACAGGGTCTGCAAGCCCTACAATCTTGTACCCCTTGGTATATGTAACCAGGATGCAATAAAGCTCATGCCCTTTTTCATCCTTTTCCACTTGCAACTGCACCGGTTGGTCGTTGCCGCTGGGTAAATCGCACAGGTACTCGAAATCATGGCGGTTGAAGGCTGCTACTATGTCGTCCTTGTCTGTCATGCTGCTGATGAACTTCTTGGTCTTGTAACGCTTCACCTCGCCGCCACTTGTACGGTTATAGATTTTAAGGCCTGCGGCCAACGCGGTAAGGACACAGAAAACCGCCCCGATAACACCGGCTGTCCGTACCAGCCATGAGGGGATGAATGGCAGCCACCCGGGAAAAATGACAAGCAGCACACATACTGCCGTCAGTCCCCAGTAAATCACCGGTTTTACTTTGTCTTTCCGTTTCTCGAATTTCTCCGGCATGGCATCATAGACCTCTCCGAAATGGCTGGGAAAATGTTTTCCCTCATCCATAATTTTTTCTTCTTCCAGTTTCATTTTTCTCTGTTTTTTATCCTATATTGAAATTTGATTTTTTCCAGGGTGATTCGTCATCCTCCAGCAGCAGGCTTACTATCTCGTATGCCGTTTCACTGTCATCCGGGTCGCCGTGCCATACGCCTCTGCCCATGACGAAACTCATTCCGTATTCCTCCCATGAAGAGAAATGCTCAAGTGCCGTATCTGCCGCCGCCTGCATGATTTGCCACATTTCACTCTCGCTCACATAACCGCAAAGGTATGCCCAGCGTCCGAGGTTTACCAGACGCACCAGATCCCATGCGATGACGCTGCCCGGCATCTTCCCTCCGGGACACCATCCGTTTTCTTCCATGCTCTCCGCTATCAGGCAGACATCTCCTATCTTGCTTTCCTCGTCGTCTCGCTCTTCCTGTGATATGTTTTCGATTCCCCGTTTCCGGACTTTTTCAAGGGCTTCGTCGGCCTCGGCATGATGCCCTTCTTCAAGCAGCCACTTCACAATCTCCAGTGTACTCTCGCGGTCAGTCACATTCCACCAGCTCTCAATCGTGCTCCTGATGCTTTCGACATCTTCCTCAGGACAGTCAATCGAATCCACATTCTCGTCATTATACACTAACATGGGCGCACCGAAAGCCAGCAGCCGGAGCTGTGCCGTATCCAGTTTGCCGTCGTCGGCTTTGTTAATGGTCCACCCATCACTACCGAAGGCGTCCATCATCTGTGCCATTGCATCGGATGAGGACAGTTCCTCTCCGAGTGTGCCGTCCATCATTCCCTGCATCATCTGCTGGGCGTATGCCATGTTCTGACGGCCTGCCTGCGCCACCGTCTCCGGGTCTATGCCCGCCGCTTTCAGCATAGCTTCCTGCTGTGCCTGTACTGCTGCCATGTCGGGCATTCCCGCGCCCATCTGTGCCATGAGTTGTTCCTCCATGCCGCCGGGCATCTGGAATCCCGGGATATTCCCGAACATGGACTGTGCCTGTTCCATAGCCGCCTTTACTGCGGCTTCCTGTGCCGCCTTTGCCATTTCCTCCGGACTTTGAGGATTTGCTTTTTCTTTTGTCATATCATCTTGATTATTAAAAATGTGATACTCTATCCTTCGGCTCCTGCCGTCAGCAGGATTTCCGTTATTTCGTTGTAACCCCGCTCACTGGCATAATACAATGCCGTATGCTGGAGATTGTCCGCAAGGTTCACGTTCGCCCCATGCTCCACAAGGAGTGAGACAAATTCGTTGTTCCCTTCTCTGGCGGCAAGGATTAGGGGCGTTTCCCCGTTCCCGTTCTGCGCATCTGCCTGTGCGTGGGCTGCTATCAGGTCGTTGCCGATAAACTTGTTCCCGGACCATGCGGCAAAATGTAGCGGGCTGTTTCCGTCCAATTGGGCCTTGTTTACATCAGCTCCGGCACCGATCAGAAGCCTGGCAACGGCAAGGTTCCCTTTCATGCAGGCGATGATTAACGGGGTTTCCCCTACGTCGTTCGCCGTATCTATCATGTCGGGGTATGCAGAAAGTAGCGAGCGGACGATTTCCGACTGGCCGTTGAAAGCCGCCTGATGAAGCGGTGTGTTGCCATGTGTATCGGTCGTGCTTTCTACGGACAGACGTTCCACCACTGTACGCAATCCTTGTGCAGTGGCGTAGTCTATCGCCTTGTGCCCCGTGTTGTCGGCTATTTCCGTGTCCGCTCCCTGTTCTATCAGGAACAGGGCGGCGTCTGTACGCCTGTTGTCAAGCAGACGGATCAACGGGGTACGGCCATCGCTGTCCGTTGCATCAATGTCCGCTCCGTATTGTACCAGTTTCCCGATTATCTCCTTGTTCCCGCTCCGGGAAGCGGCGTGCAAGGGTGTTTCCGACAGGTTGTTGGCGATGGTCGCATCCGCCTCGCTGTCAAGCAGCAGGTTCACGATGTCCCTGTAACCTTTCAGACAAGCGTAATGCAGCGGCGTATTGCCCTCGGCGTCCCGCTTGTTCACGTCGATGCCGCCTTTCTTCAGGAATATCAGCACGATGCCTTTCTGTCCGTTCCGGCAGGCATTCAGAAATGTCATGTTGTTGTCCATACGATTCTCAGCTGTATTTCAATAAAAATTTCACAAGGGATTCGTCGTTCTTCTTCGCCGCAATGTCCAGGGCTGTCAGCCCCTCATTGTTCACGGCGTTCACGTCCGGGGTACCGAAGTCCATCACGAGGGCGGCGGCTTCCTTCGAGCCTCTCATCGAGCTGGCTGCGATGTAATGCAGCAGGGTATTGCCCCATTTGTCCCTGGCGTTGATGTCCGCTCCGGCTTCAAGCAGTATTTCAAGTGTCTCTGCATCCTGTTCCGTGCAGGAACGCCCGTCGTATGGATATGACCTCGGCATGGCCGCGAAACGCGGTATGTTGCCGTCCCAGTACCGTCCCCCGTAGAGATTCATCGCAGGGGTCTGTCCCTGCATGTTGGCGGCATTTACATCCGCCCCGTTCTCCACAAGATAACGTACAGCCCAGATACCCGTATCATATCCTGCCCCGCGGCAGGCGACGGACAAGGCTGTGTTCCCCTCCTTGTCGGCGGGGCTTTCCGGGTCCCACCCGCATTCCGTCAGGCATTGAAGGAAATGCAGACATTCTTCCTTGTCCTCGTGCTCGTGTCCTCTGTTGCTCATCCATACGGCAAAGGCCGTCCGTTCTTCCGCGTCCCTGAAATTGGGGTCGGCACCGCCTCTGAGCAGCATTTCCGCTGCGGTGAAGTTCTCCCATGCCAGGGCGCAACCCAACGGGGATTTGCCCTTGAAGTCGGTCATGTTTTTATCCTCGCAGATGCTTTGGGTATCTACTCCGGAACGCAACAGGGCATCCAAGGCTGTCATGTCATTGTGCCATAATGCCTGGAAGATGTCCAGCCCTCCGGCGAGGGCGGCCAGACCGTCCGTTTCGGGGTCCTGTCCCGACAGCAATGCCCCGATTTTACGCGCACCGCTTTCCACGGCTATGTCAAAGGCGGTTTTCCCGATGCTGTCCTTTTCTTCAGGGTCTATCTGTCCGCTTTCCAGAATGAGCTTTGCGGTGTGGCAGCACTGTCTGTCCGATTCCCGCAGGTTTTCCAGTTCGGCATACGCTTCCTGCTTGGATTTGTCCGAGTACCACCGCTGGGAAAAATCTGCTATCCGTCCTTCCGTGCGCCTGATATCGTCCGCAATAAGTCCGGCAGACAAGCAGATGACGTGCAGCACGTTTCTGCCGCTCCTGTCTGTAGAATCAATGCGGTTCCCCGTCGTCAGAAGGGCATCGGCCATCTGGAAATTGCGGTTGCGCACGGCTTCGATGAGGGCGGTCGTGTCTTTGCCGGAACGGGGCACTCTCGCCCCTTTGGACAGGAGCAGGCCGGCAATGTCGGCATCGTCCGGTCGGGGACCGCGTCTTGCCATGACGCACAGTGGTGTGTCGCCGTCATCGTTTTTCACATTGGGGTCCGCGCCCCTGTCCAGCAGGATACCTACGGCTGTCATGTCTGCAAAATGGCAGGCCGTATGCAGAGGGGTATTGTTCTTGCGGCTTTCGTCCAGGCTGTCAAGCGGGACATCCTGGTATGCTTCGTATAATTCGGAAGGTTCCGAATCATGGGAAGTGTGCAGATTGTAGATTTCTTTATTGGTCATCATTGTTGCATGAAGTATTGATTAACGTTTCAATATGTTTGTATTTCCCGCCCAGCCGGAAGGAAATGGCCTTAAGTTCTCCGTACAGATGCTGTTTGCAAGCGGCTTCCGCCTTCAGGCGCAAGATCCGTGTGTATGCCAGCGGCTCGGGAGTGCCTTGCGGCATGGGGCAGAACGGTGACTCCTCGTCATGGAGGTAACGGAGGAAGGCTTCAGGAAGTCTTTCCGTGCCGTGGCCGACATTCATGGGCACAAGGCGTTCGGCTTCACAAAGCAGCCTGTGGCACTCATCGTACCATTCCACCATGAAACAGCAGAGGGCTTTGTTGTACAGTAGCTTAAAATCCTTGGCCGGAATACGGTCAAAGCACACATAGGCGGAAGAAAAAGCCTTGTTGCTTAGGAATGAAACTCCAGCAGCGAACAGCTTGTCCGCATCTTCTTTAGGTATGCCTGGGGTATTTGCAAACTGTGTCATATCAGAAAGTTTATTGGAATTTATAAATGACTTTTATTAAGTAGCCATGCTGCCTGCCACATTTTGTTGATTTAATGATCTAAAATTAAATTCTGTATTGTATTATTTTTCCATATAAAGCTGAAGCTATAATCCAAATCATATGTGGTGAAGGTGATTTCCCAGCTATTGTTGTATTTCTCGGATAATTTGATTTCTTCAGGATAGAATCTGTTTTGCCATGAGGCATATATTTCTTCCTTATGTGCCAACCGGCTTTCATCAGGCAAGCGGCTTCCCACTCGCTCATTCACTGATTTCCAGTTTTCCAGCAACACCTGTAAATCCAATATCTGCCGGGGTAATGGAGCCGAAGTGTCTCCATCCAGCCAAATCACTGTTTCAGCCGAATATGATGGCAACTGTAATGTACACCACCAGCCGCATCGCTCGTTCGGCCACCAATCGCAAACTTTGGAATGAAAAACTCCCAAGCCTTTTATCGCATATTCTCTTTTTCTTCCCAATAAAGCAATTGCCAGCTTCTTGATATGATTCATTGTTCTTGTTTTAAGTGTTATTTGAGAATGAGTTTTATGGTTTGAAAAAGAACACCGGTTGGGGCTACCTTTCCTTGCAGCCGATGAACTTGCTTTTGTATATGGCATACTCTACCGTATAAACAGCCAGTTTCACGCCTAAGAACATGCCAACAAGCAATATATATGCTACAAAACAAAAATGATTATACAGGAGGTCTGTCAAGAATATAGGTATCAGCAGGGCCGTGATTGTAGCGTTCTGAAACCATTTCTGTACTTTCAATAACAGGTCAATGTACAAGTGATTCTCTATGTAGCTGAACCCCCATCTGTAATTATGTCGTTTCAGGTAAGACAACGAGAACCATAGTCCTGTAAGTGAAGCGATAAGGGCTACATACCACCATGCATCCATGTATGGGAACATGCTTTTTAAGAATGTCAGCAGAACAATGCCAATGATGCTGCATTCATAGACTATTCTTACTTTTGTTGTATTATTCATATATATATATATTGTTTGTAGAAACGCCATTGGGTTGAAGCACCTCCGCATACGAAGTATTTCTGTATCTTCCGGCGTGATTTTACGAAAATTTGATTTTCATGCCAGAGCCTCGATGTAGCTGTTCTTGACAGCAGCCATCATAAAAGGCATTTTGATATATCCGTTCGCTCATACGATTCCTCCTGCAATCGGAATAGTGCCGGTACTTCGCTTTCGGGTCTTCCGGTATTCGACACATTCTGACCGACCTGCCCGGAACACACAGCAGGCCATTCCCGGATGCTCTATCCGGATGTAATACGCATCATGTTTTTCTTCCATGTACAGAAGGATGCTTCCTCTTTGTTTCTGAATCTTATCCATGTTGCCGAAACTAAATTCATATGCGCAAATATAGCAAAAGGATTGCAAAAACAAACTGACCGGTCTGTTTTATTGTGTTAAAACTTATAAGAAGGATGATTTACGGATATGGTTTTTACCGGAAATCTGCTTTCAGACCTTCAGTAAAGAGCAAAGGAAATGAAGCCTCTTTGTGTAAATCGCCTGATATTCAGCATTGAAATCTACCGATACCCTCCGTACCGTTGATGCCTTCTCAACATGCGGCTTAAATCTTTCAACTGCACAATTCCTTTCGTATTTCCCGAAATCCGATTCCCTGCAATACTTTGAAAGGAGCATTGTAAGATGCTGTCCTTCTGCTGCCAACTACTGAATTCTCTGTTATACAATTCTCAGCCAATGGCGATGCGTTATGATAAAATAAAGCAATATGACCCAAAGAGGATAAATCACCCAGGACATGATGCAGGAGAACCTTTGACTGCCAAACAGCAATGGCTTTTCCCGCATTATTTCAATTCCCCTTTTCTTTTTGATGTAATGCCTGCTCATGAAATGATACATGATACAATAGATTAGGATGAAGAAAATAAACGGCAAATCATAATCGAAGTTATCTTTGACCAATGGATAAATCAACACTATTGCAGGTAAAAATAATAGTCCGCAAAATAGCATCACAGTTCTTTCATGCGGGTTTTCCAACCGAAATTTGTCCCGGTTGAATATGAAGAATTGATAATACATTGCATCGAAGAAGAATTTTATCAGTCTGATTGCTTTCATGCTTGCTTTACATTATGGAAAAAAACGATATATTATCGTCAGGGCGGTCAGGATGATGTGTTCCCAAAGGCAGACCGTATTATATCTCATCCGATATAAAGCAGATATGCCTATACCGACAACTGCCCAACAGACGATTATCCAACAGGAAACGATGTAATTGCAGGAGGATTCGTAAATCCATCCGAAGCCTTCGCCTATGGGATAGAGTTCCGTATGCCTCGTGAACTGCAAGTAATTACTGATGCCTGCCCATAGCATCAACAGGCAGCATAACGCCCATATCGTCCTTGCTATCTTTTGCCAATGAATTATTTGTCCCAATTTATAATATCCGGCAACTAATCACTATTGGGGTGATTAAGTCGTTTGCTGCCGGCATACAGTTTCATAGCATAAGAAATAATCATTACCACCGTAAGATAAGTCATGATGATTGCGCCAACAATCCAACAAAAGTAGAAGTTGTTTTCATCAGACGGTATCATATTCTCCGGCAGTACCCCTGTGCGTTCATATTCCGCTTCGTATGTGCCAAGTGTTGGCAGTGCGCTAAACCATAATAGGCTCCAAAGGTTAAAAACAGCTTGCAGCAGAAGAGCGGACAACCGACACAACGTATTGCGTATCGCTATATCATACAATATATAAATGGGACAAATGCCAATTAGTGCCATCATGCTTACCAAAGGTCTGCGGTCGTCATGGGCAATCCATTCTCCCCCTTGCATTTCTATCGCATAATATTCAAAGTATAGAATAACAGCGAAAAGCAAGAAGTATATCGTGAACTTTATGACATTGGCTTTTCTCATTGAATTTGTATTTCAAGTTGGCAATCCTAATCCACCGTCTAAAATTACGGAAAATAATGGAGAGACTGACCATACGGCCGGATTTTTTTATGAATTATCCATACCGATTGGTTAAATACCCGCAAATGAATAGGTAGATTCCATAAATTACAATAGACAATCCCATATAGACGAATGCCCTATGAGGGAATATATCCAGATGATTGCTCCATAGCAACACAGGCATTATCACCGGGAGTGCTATCAGGAATTTTCTTCGGGTAAGCCGTAGGATGAACATGCCCGCCAGCAAAGTCAAGAACAGAACGGCAATGCTGAACCGGAAGAGGATGCCTATCGAAACGTCCATGTGCGCAATCGGTTTGCATACATTGATTTGATTGAGGCATACGCAATATGCCGCACAGCAGATTATATTCAATATGACAGGGACAAGTATTTTCATGTCATTCAATACCGTACAGCTTCTTTTTGGCGCAGACAAAAGAATTCCAATCCTGGAAAAGTTCTTTGATGCGGTTCACATATTTGTTGCCTTTCTTGTAGTCCCAATCCCAATGTACCCAAACCGTGTGGTATTTCTGGTTCGTGTCCACCGAATAGTGGTGCGTTTCCATTAGGATGTCGTCAATGTGGTTCCTGAAATCTTGGATGTTGTCCCAAGTGGAGAACTCCGGGTCGTATTCCTCTCCCTCCTTGAAATTCTTCGTCATATACTTTGTTTCTTTGTAATAGGTGCGGGATATGGATTCGTATTTCTCCAAAGTGTCCAGCGGCAATGTTTCAATGTCGTATTTCTCCACCATCTTGCGCAATTCGGAAGTGTCGCAGGGTGCATTGCTTACTACAAAGGCTTCGTGTTTCATGCCATCGTTCAGTCTTGTGAGAATCGGATAAAACTCCGTCGGTTTGTCAGGATTGTACCCGCAAGCCAGCCATTTCCACATCAGCAACCCTGCTGCGAGGATGGTCAGGATAAGTATTGTTCGCTTTTTCATGGGCAACTTGGGTTTAGCATACATATCAACTTATTTATCAGTCTTTGATTGTAAGACATGCCGTAAGCCCCAACAGTATTCCGTCTTGCTGTGGCTCTGGTAGCAATTATCTTCATCTAAATAAATATCCAACTTCCAAAAGTCCAAATCCTCTTTGCGGATGACATCGCCGTAGTTATCTATGAAAACAGCCACCTCGTCCTCCTCTTTCCAACTCCAAAGGTAGGGCAACCTGTAGCGGACAGTATGATTTTCGATATACAGTTTCTCCAAATCCCCATCTGCCGTACAAACTATTTTTCCCAAATACTTGCTCTCTTGTGGAGTATGGAAGATAATGGTCGGATGAAGCTCACGATATAGCCACCCCGACAGCACAAGGGCAGCTATAACGGCTATTGTCTTTACCAATCCTTTATGTCGTTTCAATCGGACAGTCATATTCTCCATTTTGGTTGCCAATGATTCAGCAGGAAACACTTCGACCTTATCCTGCGTTATGGGTTATGTTTCAGTCTGATACAAGCGTTATCTCGCCATCGCCTCATGCGCTGTTAAGCAACAGATAGAAAGTCGCGAACTGGACTATCAGAGAAACGACATAGATGCTGTAATAGAGCAGATACTTCTTCTTTTTATCGAACTCGGCGAAATACTTCCTATACTTGTCGTGTTTGAACAGGAATATGCGATTGGCATAATACAAGAACAGCACGATGATTGCGAAACACAAAATACAGAGGAAGATGTTCCCGACAATCATATCCAAAACACTCAATAATTCCACCCTGAAAATCTTGATGCAGGCAAGGCAGACAAGACAGAGCATCCAAAAGCTGATGATGCATGGGGTGTTAGTCGACCAAATTATGATAGAACCATTGATGCCTTTATGCATTTCGGCTGCTTCTTGTTTCTGAGCCATCGAAATGCCCCGTTTTATATAGCGGTTGTCCCATTTCGAGAGGCTTAGCCAATAGAAAGGGTTTAGCATCCTCTCGAAAATGAAGAACAGCAGCTTATAAGTGCAGTAATAATTTATATTGTAATATTTCTCCAATAATTTCATCATGCTTAATAAATAATGATGTATCCTTTTCCCTCCTTGTTTTTACGATTCCAAGCCAAATATCCAGTAACACGCCAACAGGTATAGGATGAGAAATACGATGAAGCCTATCCTGAATTTGAGTTCTTTCCGGGTGGGATGAAACCATTTTTTTATGCGTTCACCTGCTGTCTGCGGTCGTGGCATCAGTATGTCCGCCACTTCCTCAAAGGTCTTGCAGGCGAAAATCGCCTGCCGGAATTCGTCCACGCTTTCCCAGCTTTCTTCCTTGAACCACCGTGTCTTGGGGTATCGCTCCGTTATCAGTTCTTGCAGCTTTTGCAGCGGGAACGGTTCGGGGTTGTCCTTGTACTCGTATTCAATGGAAATCACACGCCCCTGCATTCCGGTAAAATACCCGAATATCCCTTGCCATTTCACTTTATGCGCCCCCGTTTCAACATATTTCGTCCCCGTTGCATCCACTACGATATAGTTTTTCCGCTTCTTTAACAACTCGGTATTGGTCGTTGTGTACAATTTCTCCGTGCGGAACACGTATATCATGTTGCCTTTGGTGGAAAAACTGAATATCGGGTATTTTAACTTCGTCTTCATCGTAAAAAATTGGTAATGGGTTGGTGCGGAACAGCGTTTAGCTGTTAGCTCAACCTTGTTAGCGATCTTTACTTTCTGAATCAGACAATCTTGTTAGCCTACAATACTGGCGGAAATCAGAAAGGTAGAACGAATATTGCGGATATTCGCGTAATACTGGCACGACCTTTTCTAAAAAGGCATTAACGTCATACAATAGAAAGTCCATATAGCAACAGCAGGTTCCCATTGCACCTCCCAACAGAAGCCCCAGCCCTTCCGGATTCAGAATTTCTTTCGTAATCCTATCCTCCAATGCATACCGGAAGCCTAAAACTAATTTTCTTTGTTCAGCACTTGTATTGTCATATGGAAATGCAAGAAATACAGCTTGCGCTCCAAACCGATTGATTTTATCAAAGATAGTCGTGTCGTTTTCGTAATACTGGGAAATCAAGTGAGAAAAACAGGTAGTACCGATAGCCACATCATACCGTAACTCTTCATTTTCTTCCGGCTCCAATTGATAGGTGACAAAAACATCCTTTGGATTTTCAAACACTTCTTTGCCATGTTCTTTTAATGTTTGCGTGATATGCCTACGGAGTGCCGTAAGAGGAAACATATCGCCTTTCAATTCATCAGCACGTTCAACATCTGAAATATACCTAAAAGCAAGACCTTCGCCTAACATTATTTCCATCATAATACAAAAAGTGCCATATCCTTGTTCTTCAGGCAAAGAGCATAAACCCTTTTCATAAAACGAAACAGCAAAATCATTTTGCTTGTCATCATAATTGGCATATACATAGACTTCTTCCATATTCACTTTAATCCCATGCATTCGGAATTCGAAAGAAGTATCCATTCCTGGATTATAAGGGAAGAAATGCCATTTGTTTTCCAGCGATTCCGGCATTCGGGATATTAAATAAGGATAGAGATAAAATAGGTGCTCATTCCCTTCTATTGAAAAAGTAAATTCATAATTGCCACCTATATTGAAATGCACGTCTTTTGCTATCAAGTCAGTACCTTGCTCAATAAATCTAACAACCACATCACCATCATATTCGTTACGTTTTTCAACCATTCTCGAAAGTTCTGCTTCATTCTGCAAAAACCATGACCAAAAAGCGTCAACCCTACTCTTAAATGGTACTTCTATATTGCATTGACGAATAAAATCAATCGTGTCTTCATCTCCTGGTGTCAATTCATCGGCTTTTGTAAAATAAGACAATGCTTCCCTATTCCTGCCAAGATAATAGAGAGCATAGCCCATTCGATAATTCCAGTTGGTATCCGACTCACCAACTTCTCGAATTGATTCAAGCAAGACTAATGCCTTTTCATACTCACCATTATAATTGTAAGCTCGTGCCAATAATCCGATTTCTTCAAAATCCCTGTTTGCTGGAAAGATTCCTTCTAAGAAATCAATTACATTCTGGTGTTTATCGGCTTCTGTCCAACTATCAATTTGTCGTTTTAGTTCTATATTCATAATTATATCCTTTATTTGATTGTTAATGGTTAGCAGGGAACGGCTTGTCCGTTATCCTGCGTTGTTAGCTGTATTTTAGTCAAAAGTCATGTAACACAAACAGACTTTTAACAAAATAATTTTCTACTGTCCATACGGCATAATATCCACCTGCACCGTCACTGTTCTGTGTGCTGATGAACAGTGTATTCCCTTTACCCAATGCCACGACAACATTGTTCGGGCTTGGTTCATACAGATGCGCTATATATACTGTTGGAAATTCCAATATTCCGGCAGGATGCTTGACAGTGATAGACGCATATTCTTCATGCGGAATATTATTCTCTATGCCTATCAAGTCAGAACAACCGTCAATGCTCCGAATAAAACCTGTTCCCAAATCGTAAACAATGGTGTGTCTTTGGGGATTAAAATCTTGGAAGCCTATTTCTACGGTTAATGTGTCGTTGGCATATACAAGATATTTATCCGTACTTTGCGGCTGTTTCTTCAACTGTGGCAAATCAGCCAAATAACGAATGCGGTTTTTATGAATTTCTCCTGTATGAGTGTTTCCATTCGGGTATGTCTTGGTTATGCCCGTTTCTGTTCCATATTCTACGCTATGCCATTCTTTATGGCTCTTTTGTGCATCCCAATCAACAAACACATGATTATCCAATAATTTGCCTATTACCGTTCCACTTATGTCACGTACATTTGTATATCCGTCCGTATCCTGAATGACACCGAAGAAACGCTGTTGTGCTTGTGTAGGCAGACAAAGCAGAAATGCCAATATATAGAAAATAATCTTTTTCATGCTTCTATTACAGCTAATGGTTTGACAAGGAGCTGCGTTTAGCAGCTAACTTGGCTTGTTATCAACTTTAATCATTATCATCATATCTTTCTCCTACTTGTGGATCATATAGAGGACACCCATATTCAAACAAAATATCTATAAATTTATTCATATCCTCACCATCCATTCCATAACAATCAATCATTACAGATTGAGAAGTAGTTGTTATCTGAAAGGCTCCTTTGTTGGAATTTTCAAAACTATTTTCATCAACTTTATTCCAATCAGAAAAAGCTTTTGCTATTTTCTCACGGATTTCATCGACTGGAACATTTTCTAATCCTTCAATATTTCCTTCATCACATAATGTTTCATAAACTTTATGATTATCTAAATAGGAATTTTCTTTATATCTCCAAAAACTCAGATTGTAACTCATGATAATTATATTTTGTTGGTTGACAATGGTTTAGCGGGGAACGCTGTCAAGCGTTATCACGCTTCGTTATCAGTTGATTATCTAAGCCGACAGTAATTATTTTGCGGATATAACCAAATATTAATGGCTGAATATTTGGTTCCCATTTAATCAATTCGTCAGGTGTTCTACAAATAATAGAAGTCTCATCAATATCAATAGATTGCAATATCAATTTTTCAAAAGGATATTTAATTACAAAATCACCTTCTTTATCAAAAACTATTATTAATGATTTGTCTATTTTTATGTTGTTGTACCTAATCAATTCAATTCTCTTTAATGTTGATTTCTCAAATTCGACATAAAACTTATCAATTTCATTCAGCTTATATTGAAATTTTTGATTCAAATCTATCATCATTTGATAGATAATTTGGTCAGATTTGTATTTGCTGCAAATAGTATAATCCTCTCTTTCTGAATTGAGTACTATATTAAATGTCAGCTTATCCTTTTGATTTCTCAAATCTGATATTGGAACAGGCTCTCTGGGTCTCCATAAGGATTCAAATCTAATTCAAACTGATGAGAATCATTATTAAAATGAAATAGTTCACCTGATATTATTGACCATTGCTTAGATAAAGGCTCATATTTAATTATAGAACCTTTTGATTTTATTTTTTTATGCATAATCATAAGTGTAATTGCTGATAATGGTTTGGAAAGGAACTCCGTTTAGGGGTTATCTTTCCTTGTTACTGATTTTATTACATTTACCGTCCAAAGAAGGCTGAATTGAATCTATTTTCATTATTGAATCAATCATGTTTGTGCCTTCACTTAGACGTATGAGTTCTTTTATTCTGAAAAAGTTATTTAACTTGTCATCATATTTATAATATGAATCAACATAAACTTTATCTGAAAACCTTGATGAATATGTACGTCTTGATATTATGCCTTTTTCTTCGATATTGTAAGCCAAAGATGAATAACCAGCATATGGATAATCAAAAACTTCTTTATCTTCCAACAGAAGTGTTTCTCCTGTATTTCCAAATGAAACAGAAAATATTACTCTTTCTGTCTGTTCGAAACATTCTTTCATACCATCATTATCATCATACCGATATTCAGAAGTCTTTTCAATGTATATGCTGTCTAAAACATTGTCATAATCTACATATCCAACCAAAGTATCTCTGAAAATGCAGTCCTTATTTTGAGATATATCTGTTGAATCTTTCCAACTTATTAATCCTATGGAAAGAATAGATGTTAATATCAAAAGAAACAGTTTCATATAAAATTTATATTATCAGTAATGGGATAGCGGGGAACGCTGTCAAGCGTTATCACGCTTTGTTAGTAACTTTTTTCTGTTGTGAGTTATTAAGACGTTGAACAAGCATTTCCTTAAACTCTGTACTATTACATTCATTTATAAGTTCTCTGTATTCAAGAGAATTTATTTCTGAATACACAGACTCTATTAAATGTAACAATGTCCATTCTATTCCATATAAAGCAGTCGGCGGAAAGAGCTTGATTAAAATATGTGCTTCATCCCAAGTGATAGGCTTAACTATCTTGCATAATAAGTCTTCATATTCATAAATTAATTCAGCCGTTATTCGTTCGTCTGTTTCATTGGGCATAGCACCCATTAAAGCTAATTGTTCAACTTCTTTTCTCATAACAATGTTGTTACTAATGGTTAGAAAGGAGCATCGTCAGATGCTATCTTTCGTTGTTACTAACTTATTTATATTTTTCAATCCGATAAATTATTGATACTTCATAACTTGCTCGATATTTAGAACTGATAAAGAAAGAGCATTAAAAGAAGCCCAATAGTCGGTACAACATATCTGACACTTAATACGGTCTTGTCCGAATATTTGGTGTTATAAACATTGTCTTGATATTTTTCCAACAAAGCCTTAATCCTTTTTTTGCTATAATATAGGTATATTACAGGCCAAGGGAGAAAACAGCCTATTACTCCTATTACAATTCTTTCTTCTCCGGAAGTATTTGGCAAAAAGAAATCTCCCGTTAAGAAAAACGACAGTATCAGCACGGCAAACAAATAAGCCATTGTGACAATTTCAGCCAATATGCACGTTGCCCCAAAACGGGGAAATTCTTCTCTCTTTATGCAAACCATGTAATACCTGAAAAACAAGTAGTCAATAATCGTTTTCATCGGCGATTGTTCTAAAACATAAATCACATTGTTGTTAGTAATGGTTAAGCAGGGAACGGCTTGTCCGTTATCCTGCTTCGTTAACATCATATTTAATTTCCATTCTAGTGTACCATATTAATACACCATAATCACAAGGTCCTTTTGTGCTTCAACGGCTTCATCGAGAATGAAGTTCAAATCGTCCATTTCCTCCTCGTAGTCGTAATCGCCGATACCATTGCCCTCTTCCAGAGAATTGTATTCCGTCCTCTTGCTCTCCAATTCAGAAACAGGTATGCTAATGATATAGGGAAAATCATCACTCAATGGAATAGGGATGAATGTGCTTTGGCTATCCAGTTGCCAAAGGTTTTCCGCACAATAGATTTGCGTTCCGAAATGATTGCAAATCTTTTCATATACATACCCGTACATGGAAGCGATTTCGGGATAACGGACTTCTCCGTTCACAATATCAGCCAATACAGCATAAGCATCCATATCCGTGTTCAGACTATCGTTGAAATAATCGTTCAAACTGTCAAGTCCCGGCTTCAGTGCTGCCTTTAATTGGTTAAGCAGCAGATTATCACGAGCTCCATAAACAGACTTTACCTTATCGGCTTCTGTCAAATATGCACAAACAGAGTAACTCATACTTATCTTTATTTTATGTTGTCGTTCCAGTGTACCATATCGTATGGATAATAGGGCAACCCTTTCAGGCTGCTATCATCCAGCCCCAAAACCTTGACCAATGCACCGCTCTCAAAACTCCAATATCCATCATGTATTATACCATATTTGTGGTCGTCATGCCAAGCACAATCGGAATGTCCTCGATACCATTCCCTTTTTAGATACTTTTCCAATCGCTTCGTCGCTTGAAGCTTGTTTGTTTTAGCCAAATCCGACACTTCCAAGATTGCCCGATAAGGCACAGCATCAAACACACAATCCGCCATTTCCTTCCGTTCCGGGAAACGGTAATTCAGCAATACATCATAAACACGGTCTTTAACTTCTTTCATGTCTATAAGTACGCGGAGTTTATCAATAACATTATTATCATACTCCAACATGATTCCTATTGAAAGCAACCATAACATCTGAACATAATAGCCATACGGAGTCCAGCATTTTTCTAAAACATTGATTGTTAAAATATAATTGGATTTTATAGATTCTAAATTCTCCCCCATAGAATACATAGTTACGATAGTATAAACTCTACAATCAAATAAACGTCCATACAAATCAGGGCTAATCTCATCACCATCTTTTTCTGATTGTTCTATCATACTATTAAGTTTTTCTATTCTGGTAGTATACTTAGCCAATTGCTTTATATACTGTTCTTCGGTAAAAAGTCTATCTCTTGTTTCCATTATGGTACACTGTTTTTGATGTTAATGATTTGGTGAGGAACAGCCTTAAGCTGTTATCTCGACCTTGTTATAAACTGAATTACATAGGTGCTTCTTTTTCGTATATTGGGTAAACAATAAGCGTGTCTTTAGTTACAACTTGCCCATTTTCATTTCGTTTCAAGAGCACATTTCCTGTAAATGTCATGTTATCAATCTTAAATTCTTTTATTTCATAATCCAACTGGTTTAACTCACTATAAGAGTCAGAGCTGTCAAAAAGCCCTACATATTTCTCTAAGATTCCACTTTTTTTATATATACTTTTTTGTTCGTAATAATCACGTCCTCCATATCTATATTGACGGATTATATATTGATTGTTTTCAGCTACAGCAGTGTCAAAGTTGAATAGAAACCACCATAATGGAGGAAAAATGACGAATGGAAATATATATACTCCAAAATAAATGCGCATACAGACTTTGCTCCATGTAGGTAGTTTTTTAGGAACACAGAACATCAGGACGAAAGGAGTAAGGAAAAACAATAACCGAAGAATATCACCAATATTCCAGCGTAACCGGTCACAATTACCTGACAAATTCAAAGTTATCAATCCTATTATTCCAGATAATAGATGAATACAGAGAATGATATAAAAGAATTTGGATTTCGTCATATTTCAATCAATACTGTTTATAATGGTTTGGTGAGAAACAACGTTAAGTTGTTTTCTCGACCTTGTTATAAACTTATCTTATTCCTTTCAACTCCTCTTTCATTTTCTCTTTTAGGTAAAAGAACAACAAAATATGCCAACACAAGTCAAAGGAGAATACGGCTTCTTCCTTTCTCCCTAATGCCTGATAGAACTTACATACATTCCGATATGCCATAAAAACAAATACAAGATAGATAGGCACCAGCATACAAAGACTTAATACCAAGACACAGACAGCTATCAGTGAATTTCTACAATAAGCTTTGTATTGTATCAATGCTTCTTCGTAATCGGAATTTTCCCAATAACCGAATGTTTTCAAATCCTCAACGCTCCAGCCTCTTTCTTTCAATAAATTAATAGCATAATCACGAATTTCATCATCATAGCCGTAACGCTTATAATTTTTTACAACATCTATTAGCTTATCATTGTCAAATCTCTTTAGAATATCAGAATCTTCCATAAAAAATTGTTTTATTGTTTATAATGGGATGCAGCTTGCTGCCGTTAGGCGGCACAGGTGCTTGTTATCGTCATTTTATACGGGTTTCATCATTATTTCAGGAATATTCCACATAGCTTTTGAATTATTCCAATCATGTTTATATTCAATTATTTCGGGATAATTCTTTTGGCAGATTTCTGAAATAAATTGTTTGAGAATATCTTCACTGACAATAGGCTCAAATCGCCAAAACAACATAAAAGCTATACCTTTATCACATAATGGATGCCTTAAAATATGAAAGACTGTATCTATATTTCCAAGAATGGGAAGATTACAAGCTATACCATATAAATCCATAGTTGATGAACAAGAATTTATCTGCTTATACAGATATTCACCAAACCAAGACTTCACGTCCTGTTCATCATAAATACTATATGGTTCTTCTCCTTTGACGTCTTTATACATAAAATCCGGAATAACAGAAATATCCTTTTTGTCGTTTGCCGGATTGTAATGTATATCTGTTTTAAGATAAAATCCATTAATATAGTTGATGATGATAATCTTTATAAGGTGGAAGACAGAGATGTCCTCTTTTATTTGAGTTTCATTCCACCTATAAACAGTAAAGTCTTGTGGTTGTGCCTGCCAAAAAATCATTAAAGCAGTAGCTTCGCTACATATAGATTGCTTCACAATCCATTCTATTAATGGTATATGAATATCCCAATTCACAACACTTGCGAGATAGTGTAGTTCGTCAGGTTCTGTTAATACAGACAACTTGTTTAAGTCAATGTTTGGATTTTCAACAATGTGGTTGTCTATATATTGTTTTATTTCATCTTTCATATTTTATGAATATTGACGATAATGGTTTGACAAGGAGCTGCGTTTAGCAGCTAACTTGGCATATTAATAATAAGTTACTGCTTATTTATGTAAACTCTACAGATAACCTTTTTAATACAATTCAACTTCAAAATAACGGAATGGAGGTTCTGCTATGTAATCCTCATCACAATACTGTCGAAGATATTGTGCAGCGCGTTGCTCTGCATAACCATAATTAAGTACAGAACCATTTTCATCAATCTCCAAATTATTGACGAATATGGCATATGTAGTTTGTAGAAGAGAAGGCTCTTCTCGGCAAACACTTAAATAGTCAATTCCTTCAAGCAAAGGCATTCCTACTGTACCGTTAGCTATCCAATAAGAGAAAATGTGTAACGCGCTGGATAACTCAGGGCTCACATGAATCCGTCTGCCACCAGTCTGTTCATCAGGAACAGGGAGTTCTGGTAAGTCATACCCCATTACCCATACATCTTCTACCGGGCAGTCTGAATAAATAGTTGGCCAATGTTCAATCATCCATGTTCTGTCTATTGCTCCCCAATCATTAACGGCTTCATTAGGTATATCACAATGAACACGACCCGCCATGAAGCCAGAAACGACCAATAATTGACGAGATGAAGCATCCTTTAGAGATTTTATAACCATAAAATCTACGACATCCTCATATGGATATTTCCCCTTACATCTGAAACGTTGGCCGATCCGAATTGGGGCAGAATCAATCAGTCTTGTTGCTTCCATAATCTTTTTTGTATAATGTTTATTATTAATGGGTTGCAGCTTGCCGCCGTTAGGCGGCACAGGTGCTTGTTAGCTGCTTGTTACACTATACTTTCTCTTTTATAATCAGTCATAGAATGCCCTAATTGGCTTATCAATTCTTGAACGCTTAATCGTTTTTTCATTATTTGTTGAAGCTCATTATTAGTTACACCAACCAACTGTACAAATTGGAGTTTTCCATTTGGGGTTATAATTTCTCCAGCTTCGTCGAGAATAGTGACAAAACCTGTTATGTTAGAAACTCCTTCCGAATCAATACCATTCGTTTGTCCCGTGTAAATATATTCATACGGTTTGAAGATAGAACCATTAGAGAATGTTTCTTCTGCCAATGACTGCAAGATGCCACAAATACATTCTAATTCATTTTGGACATTGTTCAAAGACGATTTTTTCAGTTTCAGAGTAAATTCAAAACCGTAACCGCTATATTCCTTATCTTCAGATTCTTTTTGATAAAGTTCAGACAATCCGAAAGATACAAAATGAAAAAAATCGTCATTTTCATATACACTTATATTATCCAATGGGTCTCCTCCAAGTCGGTATGAAAACAATGGAGCAAAATGCCGAGGTTCAGTTTGCTCTGGATATAATTTTAGGAATGTATCTGTTATTGCATTCCAACCAGTCATGTTTTTTTCTTCTTCCATATTATTCTTATTTTTTGTTTTGCAGCTAATGGTTTGCAGCTTGCCACTGTTAAGTGGCACAGGTGCTTGTTAGCAACTACATTAATAATAAGTCTTTTCCATTTCTACAACTTCATTTGCATTTTCATCCCAAAAGAGTGTTCCACATACTTCGCACTTTTCATTTGCCATATTGCTTTCCTCTTCAATCAACATGTCATAACATGCAAAATCTTTACAATTAGGGCAGGTTATGGAAATAACCACTCGACCTTGCTTTTGCTCTAAAGTTGATAACTTCCAAAAATCAGATTTTATAGACTTTAGTTTTTTGGCATCTTTTTTATAAGCCACCAATATGTTATAAGTGTCATTTTCTAAGTCAAGCAATACAACTCTTGCCCCAAGCTTTTCCAATTGCTTATCAAAATAGGATAACGCAAAGGGAATGAAATCACCTCGTTTGGGTTCTTCTATTTCTTGATTATATTTTTGATAAACTTCATCTTCGGATACAACCAATTGTACCCCCAACATTGATTGAAGTCTGTTGTTGAAGAAGTTATACAACATTCCTTGTCTATCTTCTCCACTCCAATCCACTATTAAGAGGAAATTTTTATCCACTAATTTATAGAACAGGCTTTCATCGTCTTTAATAGTCTGTACATTCATTTCCATAAGTTCTTTTTCTCCAAGAACTTTTGCGAGCATTGTTTTATAGTTCATATTTCTTATTTTTATTTGTTGCTAATGGCTAAGCGGGAAACGCTGTAAGCGTTATCACGCTTTGTTATAAACTCAATTTACTTTGCATGATTGGCTTTTATTTACCCACCATTCCTGTTCTTCCACTTCACGAGCCTTTTGTATCTCGTCCGTTGTCAGATTCTCATTGTGATAGGCATTATATAGATTTTCCCAACCATTCTTACGATATTTCGGTGATACAACCCATTCTCCTGCATCATTAAACAGGCAGAAGTTTGCTGGAGTATCTGGTATGATTTCATCTGCCCAGGAACAGACTTTTGTCAGCCCCTTTGCGGATTTCCACTTACCCCGATATTCAGATAAGTTCAATTTCAGTTCTGATATTTCATTTAGTCCTTTCTCTATTTGTTGTCCTCTCATCCGATACCCTTGTTTGAAAGAACCGGAGAATGTACCGCAATATCGTTTATCTCCGTATTCCTCAAACGAGTAATGCCCGTATATGAAACCGTCCACTTCCGTATATTCACTTTTTATTATTTGAGAACAGGAAGAAATGCTATCTATACAAACCTTTCCCTTAAACGGACATATTACGGACAATCGGGTACGACTGATACCCATTATCTCATATTCTCTACTATCCATTTTCCGAGCATCGGTAATATGAATGTCAATTCGGCTACAATCTTCTCCTAATATGCCAATCATGCTTGAATTGTCAAACAAGCCAGAAAGGTCTTGCTGCAAAATATCCGCTTTGTGATTTTGTGGATAGGCTACTCCACAAAACCAAAAGAGTAAAAAGATACTGATATGGTATATTTTCTGTTTCATATTTTGCATTACTGTTTATAATGGTTTGACAAGGAGCTGCGTTTAGCAGCTAACTTGGCTCGTTATTGATATATTAATATGTTATAATAACATCTAACTTTTTAAGTATTTTACCACTGTTACCGTCAATGACAAGCATTTTATTTTGCTTCTTTCTATTTATATAGTGATATTCCCAAATGTTCTTGCCCTGCCATTTGCCTCTATTCAAAATTCGTCTTGGATATTCCTTACTTGCTTTTAGCTTACTATATCTGTCGCCGATATACATTGCTTGTTCGCAACAAATTGAATATCCATCTTCATGATTTATAATCTTGATTATATCTCCTTTCGAATTAAATTTGTATTCCCTGCCAATCCGAACCCAATTAAATTCATTAGGCACAAAATAAAATAAACAAGACAATAATTTTCTGTTATTATCATAGATATATTGGGATATAATGCGATTTTCCTTATCTGTAACTGTGCGAAAGTATATATTTGTTCCGTTCACACCTAATTGCATTATTTCTTCAAAACACCTGTCAGAACAACAAATAGTAACACTGTTTCCTACTTCGACATTATAGGTTGTAGCAAGATGCAAATCCTGCCGGCTTATTGTATCTACCAAATGGCATGAGACCTCTTTTACCCCCTTGATTGCAGCACAACTTGATAGAAGTAAGAATAGGACAACATAAAATGCTGTATATCTAAGTATTTGTAACATAATATGCAATTATCAATAATGGTTTGAAAAGAAACGGCGTAAGACGTTATCTTTTCTTGTTAATAATATATTTATAGCCTCTTGAAAGTTATATCATCCGACACTCCCAATTCTTTCCGTTTAACTTCAAAGTCCTTTTTACTGAATGCCCCGAATTTGTTTTCTTGTGCTTCCCATGCTTCTTGTGTGTTATTTACGGGAATGATGTAATATTCGGTTGTATTCTTATCATAACGGGGTAAGGAAATTCCTATGCTGTCCCTCAAAGCACGATATGCCTTGACAAGAATAAAATCATTGTCATATCCCACTGCGTAAACACTTGCTCCGGTTATTCCCGTATAAGGCGCATCATCATCGTTTTGTTGGTGATAACACACATCCATATCTTCTTTGGTATCTACCGCTATCAAATAATAGTTCCCAGTAAGATGACGTTCATATACGAACCCGCAACTTTGCATTAGGGGCAACAATAAAAAAAGTAATGATATAACTGTTTTCATGCGCTCAATTATTATTAATGGTTTGGTGAGGAACAGCGTTAAGCTGTTATCTCGACCTTGTTACAGACGATTTTATTAACTTAATTCCATTTCCAATATCGTATATACCTGACCTTTGGCATTGCGAATAAGTATGGAAATGAAATCAAAAGCATTACATTTTAGATACTCTTTGTTTACCCAGTCGCCATTGATTAGTTGTACTTGTTCGGTGGCTGGGTATTCATCATCAAAATCGGTATTACTGCATCCAAGAATGATAATTTCAAATTCAGTTTCAGCATCTTTATCTACGAACTGAATTTCATGAGATAATGGTAGTTCTCTCTTATTCTCTATTAGTAATGCTTCATATCCATTATACCTTTCATCGAAAAGAGTAATCTTTTCTCCTGAATTTACTGAATACGCATATATTGCCAAAGGGAAATTTTGCTTGTTTGCCATGTAATTATCAATTAATTCACCACAAAAATAAAGTCTGAATTTTGTTTCATGTTGTGGTGATATTAACCGACCTTTCCAATACACAGGATTATTAAACCATGAATCTTCTATCAACTCAGGAAAATAATCTTTGTGTATAATGAATGGTTTTAGATAATCCGGTATATATTCCATATATTTCTGTATTAAGTTGTCTGTAATGGTTTGCAGCTTGCCGCCGTTAGGTGGCACAGGTGCTTGTTAGGCGATTTTTTAATCACAATTTACCAAACTCATACTTTTTAGGATTATGAATTGAATTAACAAGCAAAGAGGCACTTTGGGCAATACTGCTATTCGGTGATTTTGTCAAATCCTCAAACAATGAAATATGTTGTTGGATTAAATCCATTATACTTATCTGCATAAAATTTCGGTCTATGGATTTGAATGTTTTTATATAATCAGCATCCATTATTCCATCAAAATTTTCGTCAAATAATTTCGACTTAATTTTCTCATATTTCATCAGATTACCTTTAGTTGGTTTATAATTGGTTGAATGATCAACCTGTACATTAAAATTTGCAGCTTCAAAAAGTTCATTTATGTTTTGTAATAATATGGCTTGATTCGATTTGCCTTCCATCAGCAAACAGATATAGAATTTCAATCCCCAAGGGGTAATCCTATATAGCGTTTCCTGACATTCAAGTCTATCTATCACATATTGATAATCCGACACTTCAGCAAGATTGTTGAACATCTTTATAAAGATACCTTTTAAGCCGGTTGAATTAGTTTCATATACCGTAGCAAATCTATTCCACGGAAAATTGTTCATGCACTTTAAGAAATCCATAATATTTATATTTTAATTTTTTGCGCCTAATGGTTTGACAAGGAGCTGCGTTAGCAGCTAACTTGCCTCGTTATCAATATTTTAGAACCACTTCCTGTCTCTATCCTTCATGTCCTCTAAAGTAGGATATGGATGCGTATCTCTAAATGTATATTCATCTACAAAATCCTTTAATTCAACCATTCTAAAGCCACTGAAACCATTTCTATTGATTAAATCGGCAACCGAATCTTTTGCAACCAATACATTTTTCATCCAAAAAATATCAGGATATACCGTTTGTTCTCTAAGTTGAAAATCAAGATACAAATATGAAGTTATAACTTTATTCATTCTCTTAATCCTGTTCGAGTTCTCCAAATCAATGAATAGGTTATATGCCAAATGCTTGAATCTTATAAAGTAATATTTTTTATCGCTTATAGGAGCTAATTTCCTGGATAGCGGTGTTACTTCGCATATATCATACTCATCATAACAATTAAACTGTTTCAGAAACTCGAAAAGACAGGAAGATAATATAACCCCTTTAGAATGTGAATAATAATCTGTTCCTAGCTTTTTTACATTCGAGCATATCCAATAAAAGTGGGCAGGTAATTTGTAATTATCTGTCAGAGGAACAGGTTTTCCGGCTCTCATGGGTGTATAGTTAAACCAATCGTTGCTATAAACAGGATTGTTATAAGGATTTTTAGATTTTATGTCCTCTGTAAAAGTAGAGTCAATATATGGCGGTGCTATTAGAGTACCATGCCAAGGGGTTAATAAAATTTTGAAATTTGCCATATCTTCTGTCATTGTATTCTCATCTAATTATTGATAATGGTTTGACAAGGAGCTGCGTTAGCGGCTATCTTGGCTCGTTAGTAGCTTAGTTTACCTTTATCCTCATTGCGATATAAAAGGTTCATCAGCTTATTATAATTTCTCCCGTATAACAATATTTCATCATCATACACTCCATATATATTCTCATTTTCATCTGAGACTAATACCATGTGACCTGTATATATTTCGGCAAATGGAACAATGGAAGTAACCGATAGCTTTTTCGTTAATACAGGATGCAGATATTTATATGGATAATCCTTTAACACCTTCTCCACTTGGAAATCAACATCTGATTGTGGGAAGGTAATTTTGTATCCATAAAAATAGCATAGGAAGTCTATTAGTTTATCTGTTGGGTAATAATTTGCCCGGAAATATAAATCTAATAGATAATCTGCATCAATTATCGGCTGTCCTTTCCATTGATACCGAATATGCAAATATTGTTTTACTTCTTCTTCCATATTTTGACTTTTATAATCGCACTATTGCTACTAATGGTTCAGCAGGGAACGGCTTGCCGTTATCCTGCGTTGTTAGCGAAATTATTTTATATCACCACAGAAAACTAAGTCAAATACAGTTTTCTTCTTCCAACTATTTTCCTTAACCAAAGAGGTGTATATTCTTTACTTCGTGGAAATTTCTCAAACATCCCCAATAACCAATCAGGCTCCTGAAAAAAAGATGGAAGTTGTTCAAGGTTATCATAGTTGAAGTTGAATGTATATTGTTCCTTGTTTTTCAAGAATATTTCAACTTGAAACCATGCACCTTGTTTAGGATCTTTCTGATACATTCGTTTGCGTATGTCCCTAAGAGTATTACAAATTTTATCGCAGTTTTTAGTATTCAATGTAATTCTATCTCCATCAGAAGAAGTGATACTAAACATATCAACTACAGTTGAAACAAATAATATATCATATTCAAGTCCTTCTTTGAACTTTTGAGGCTCACAATCCATTATATAGGATAAAATGTCCTTGAATTGAGCTTCAATAGTATTGTCTGATTGATGACGAACAGGTATATCAATTAAAGGAGTTGCTCTTTTGCATACTGGTAATGACTGGTATTTGACATTTGGATTTTGAGAAACTTCCAATACCATTTTTACATACCACAACCAGTACTCTTTACGTTTCTCTACGTTTCCAGTTTCCACGAAGGGATTGCTGCCGGAACAAGCTATCGAGCATATAAAATCCGCATTCCAGCTTTCGAAATCAAAAGCATCATCATCTTCACCATTATAGTCTTCTATTGCTAATATGGAAGCTGCATCATAACGGATTGCATATCCCAAAGATATGATAGCCCAGCTTGCCATGTCGTCAGGACTGTCTGCGGATTGTTCCACATAATTGCGCAGCCGTTCTACAGAAACCAATATGCTTTCGGCAATTCCTTTATTCTTGTACAGATAACTGTCCATTTCCGACAAGACTTCAACCAACAGGTTTTCAGCACAAAATTCTTCTGGGAAGCTGGAACAGGCTTTCTTACAGCACTCACACAACACTTTTTGCACTGTCCGGGAGTTGCCTATTTGTTTCATCAAATCAACACGATAGGGTAAAGGCAAATGCCCCATGCTATTTTGATTGATTATTTCTTTCAGTTTTTCTATTTGCTGTATCATACTGGTTTCTGTTTTCGCTAATGGGTTGTGAATAGCAGACCGTTAGGGCAGCTCATTCGCTTGTTACCAACTTTTTATAAACATCCATCATTATAAGATTTCAAGAACTCATCAATCAATGATTTCGGATTACTTCTTGTAGTCCACATAATAGGTAAGTCGTAATATTCCAATTCGTGAACAATGACAGGAACTTCTTTACCTAATTGCTCTTTTATGACACCTTTTTTATGAAGTTCTTGAATAACAGAAATGATAATATCCATAAAGACCGACTGCATTTGGTCGTCTTGTTCATCCAACTTATTTTCTTCTCCATTTTTTTCGGCTCTCGAATACTCTTGTTGAGTATAGAATAAATTGGCTTCTTTAAAATACAGACGGAGATTCTTATCATTGCCGCCAATAGTACCCACTTCGTTTTGTAGCCAAAAAGCATAATTCCATTTGGCTTCCATTAAACTACTGGCATTCCTTTTTGCTACTTCCACTTGAGTTAAAGTGTTATAGCCTATTGTAATAACAGGACATCGGGGGTCGTCTTCAAGATTATCTTTCCAAAAGGAAATAGCATAGATATCTTTGATGTATTGTTTCCCCATTTTCTTAATCGCTTTTTCTGCTTTTGTATAAAAGCTTTCAAATAATGTTTCTCTATTCATGATTTATATATTTTAGTTGGTAATGGTTTGGTGAGGAACAGCGTTCAGCTGTTATCTCGACCTTGTTATCAATATATTGTTATTAAATGGAATAATATTCACATAGAGATTATCTCTTTTTAGTGGATTTCTTACCAAACTTCATGAGCAGTTCTTTATAAGCCTGTGAGTATTTTTCTCCCCATACCATTTTGAAACATCTTCCTCGAGATTTGACTTTAGCATTTGAAAAATATTCAAATGCTTTCTGATATTCTTTCCTTTCAAAATAAACGATTCCGACAAAATAATCTTTTTGGCCAGAGTCAAAACGTCCACTTTCTACATAATTATATTTATCAAGAATATTTCCCCAATATTGGGCGCTTTCAAAATCATTTAATGTAATATAAATGACAACAATATCTAATAACACATGAAAAGCTAATTCTTGCGATAACTTAGGTTCCTCTAATTCATCCCAAATTTTTTTATCAATAGATAAAACTTTTTCGTAATCCTTATTTTTATAGTATGGACTAATTTCATTTGCCCATAAAATGATTGGATTATTTGGTGATAATTTATCTTCCATAATACTAAGAGAATTATATTATTGATAATGGTTCAGCAGGGAACGCTGTTAAGCGTTATCCCGGTTTGTTAGCAAAATATTATACCCATTCTAATATTGGGTTAGGTCTATGAACAAGATACCGTCTATTACCCGGAATTGAAAATATCATTCCTGCAATGCAATTTCGTTCAAATTCCTCTTTTTACAATCCACAACGGCTCCATCCGTCTATCCGCATCTGAACCGCATCGATTTTCCAGACTTCCCCCACACGCTTCATCCAGAAACGATAATCAAGATTGATTCTTTCATCCTGCGCATAGATGTAAAGTTTGTTGCGGGAAACCTGTTCGGCATCAACCAGGCGGAAGGCGGCATACGTCCCCTCTGGAGAAAGCGACAAAGCGAGCGGCCGATACCCCATCCGTGGCTTCTCGGATACATACTGCTGCCAAATCTGCTGCAACTTCGGTCGCACATCCGGCGCATCAAAACCTGCCTGGTCGGTATATTTCTCCCATTGAGTCATGGCGGCAAAGAAAGCATACAGCACCTGTTCCGCCTGATGAACCGCATCAGCGTCCACCTCCAGCTTCTTCTTCGCCTGGTTTCGTTGCAACGAGGCGAACAGCTCCATCTGCTCCTGGGTAAAGAGGTCGTCAGGACGCAAGGAAAGGCGTTTATTGAAAGCAATGCCAAGCACCCCTTCATAGGTGATTTGAGTCTGCCGGACATGCAAATGACTCAGCTTCGGAAGCAGAGCTGCCAGATGCAACCCCTCATCGTCCAGCGACGTGGCACTCAAGTCCAACAAATCCACCTTACTTGCCTGCATCGTGGACAACCCCTTTCCCGTAATTGCAGGATTTCCTGCCAAAAGCAGATACTTCAAAGCGGGCATGGTGGCAAATACCGCAAAGCATGCGTCGGTAAGCTCCGCATATTCGATTCCTACATTGACCATTTTCTTGGCACCAGCCAGCGGTTGAACCTGTTCGTCTGTCAAAGGGTAATGCTTGACATGAAATCCCACCAAAGCAGGATAAGCGCCAATCTGTTGCATCACCTCCACAGACAGCTCGGGCATGAGCATCACCTTGTCGCCATCAAAAATCAGTTTGCCGTCCTCCCAGTCGATGGTACGTGCCCGCTTGGGAAAAGAAGTAAGTTCTTTTATCATCGTTCTATCATTTTAAGGTAATCTTTGTTCATAGACTTTCTGTTTTTGCTAATTTGTTTATAAATACACCTGTAGGTATAGGATATTTCGATAACCGACACCCGGCAGGTGTGTTTCCTGATCTCTAATAGCCGCACCCTACGAATCATCCAGCGAATCAAGCGGATTTGGGATTTTAGCTTTGTGTGCATTCGATGTATGAAGATATATGGCTGTAGTCTTTATGTCGTTGTGTCCCAACAGTTCCTGTATCGTGTGCAAGTCTGTCCCTTGTTCCAAAAGGTGTGTGGCAAACGAGTGGCGGGCAGTGTGTACATGCACTCGGTGCTTGATGCCCGCACGTTGTGCGGCTTCTTTCAGCACTTTCACCAATGCGCTTGCCGAGTACGGTTGTCCGGGCGTTTCGCCCTCAAACAGCCATTTCTTCGGTCGGTATTCACGGAAGTACCGCCGCAGCTCTTCCAGCAGTTTGGGCGAAAGCAGCGAGTAGCGGCATTTCTTGCCCTTACCCATGATACGCACGGACATCATTTCGCTGTTGATGTCTTTTGGTGTGAGGTTCAGCAATTCACTACGCCGTAATCCGGCTGAATAAACCAAGGAAATCATGCAGTGATGCTTGATGTTGGACAGTTGGTCGAGGATGCGTTTTATCTCGTTCTTGCTCAATACTTCCGGGACGGTCTTGTATTCTTTGGCTCGTGTGATGCCGCCGTAATACTGCCGTTTCCCGCCTTTCACCTGCTCGTAGTAGAACTTGATGGCGTTGATGCGCATATTCTGCTGTGAAACAGAAATTTTCTTTTCGTTTACAAGATAAAGAATGTACCTGTTGATGTCCGCCACTTTCAGGCGGTCGATGTTGCGCCCTTTGTGGTACTCCACGAAGTCGCTGAAATAAGCCCGGTAGGTCTTTATGGTGGATGGGCTGTAGCGTTTCTGTTCCAGCAGTTCCAGATAGCCTTCCGGCAGCGTGTATTCCCTCTTGGGTCTGGGATGCCGCACATATACCCGGCTGTAATCAATATAGGCATGGGGAGAATAGCGGTCGTAGAAATCCGACAGCTTGAAAACAGCAGCCGCCATGCAAGCGGAATCCTTGCCGGTCATTTCCACGCCTGTATCTTGGGCGAGCAGCAGGGGGATTGCCCCGTTTCCTGCATACTCTATCCGGACATAATCCACACCATCCTTTTCTTCCTTGTGAAGAACGATGCTTCCTCTTTGCCTCTGAGCCTTGTCCATGTCGTCGAAAGATTAATCATAAGCGCAAATATAGGAAAAGGATTGCAAAAACAAACCAGTTGGTCTGTTTTATTGTGTTAAAACACCTAATTTTAGATGATATGCGGGTGTGAGCGGGCGGAAAATCGGTTTCAGGCTTTCAACAAGGAGTAAATAAAATGCAGTTTCTTCCTCAGTTGCTTGATATTCAGACCTTGAAAAAATGATTGTTCAAAAGAGGAGCCGAAAAAGACTTGCCAGAACATTGAGGCCGTTTCTTCCACATCCAGGTCCTGACGCATTTCCCCGTTTTCTTTTGCCTTTTGGATGGCGGTCTCCCACAGCTGGAGATTCTGCTCGAATATGTTGGCCAGCTTTTTCTCTACATTCGGATAATATAATCGCACTTGCATCAGCAGATGGTAGTAGTAGAAATTGAAGCAGCACCCGTTGGGATTGTTGCCGTCGTTAAGCATGTGCACAAGGCGGTTCATGGTATTTTCCACACCCTCTACATATTGGTCGATAAACTCCGAAAACGAACCTCCCGTGAATTTGAACTTGTTTTCCAACTGCTGGGTGTTGAATACGTATTTGTCCACTACTGCAACAAACAGGTCAAGTTTGAGAGGGAAATAATAAATCAGTCCGGCTTTTGACAACCCACAGGCTTTGGCTATTTCCATTTGGCTTGCTTTTTCGTAATTCATTTTGGCGAATACCCGTAATGCATTTTCCAATACTTCTTCCTTGTTGGTAAACATACTTCTTCTGTTATTTTGCTTTCTGTAACAAAGATATGTATTTGAAACCATCTCACAATGGTTTTAATCTTTTTTTTGTATGGCTGATTATCGTTTTTTTTGGAGTATGATTAAAAAAAGTCTCGGCACACATCTTTCTATTTGCAAAACTCGAATCTGCCTTTCGATATGCGGAGTAATGATAGTTGGCCCGCTCATGACAGTTTTCCCATGATTCTGGAAAATAGAAACAAACTGGATGTGGACGGATATTGTTTCCCCCGATTTCCTTCCGGTTCAAAGATATGGAGGCTGCGGGTATGATAAGAAAAGAGGGAACAGAATATTTGCACCTCCACAGGAAGAAAAAGATGGTAATCCCATCATGCTGTCCATCCATTGATGGATAGGCAAACATATTCTTCATGTTCACATTCTTTTGTATAGTAATGAATTAAACAGATATGGCGCATTTTGTATTGAATCAAACGTTTAAACGGTTAAAGTCAGCATACTTTTTTGTGGAATAATAATAAAGTAGTACCTTTGCATAAAATATACGATTATGGCCATAACGATTAAGAACATCCCGGTTTTGGAAGGTGCTACGGCAGAGGATTTTGTGCGTAGTGCTGACAAGAATGCTGTAAAGGCAACGCCCCGTTTGTCGGCTACAGCCAAGAAACGGTTACAGAAAGTATTAGAGAAATCCCGTTCATTCCGTTTCAATTAAGCATGGACGAGATTTCCTTGTATGATGATTGCGTCATGCTTGCCTGCAATAAAGAGGTGCGTGATAATTGTCTCCCTTTCAGTTGTGGCGTGGACGACCTTGATGATTTTTTCATCAATGATGCCGATTTGTATGCGGAAGAATTGTTGGGGAAGACTTATTGTTGGGTGACGACGGAAGCCCCGCACCGTATTGTGGCGTTGTTCACATTGTCGAATGACAGTATCAAGACCAAGCTGATGCCCTCCAATGACAAAAACCGCTTCCAACGCAACATCGTCAATCCCAAGAGAGGACGCAGCTACCCGGCCGTGTTGATTGGCAGATTGGGGGTTAATCGTGATTTTCAAAACTCACCGAGCCATGTCGGTCGACAGTTGATGTCTTTTATCAAGGACTGGTTCCGACATGAGGACAACAAGACCGGATGCCGCTTTATCGTGGTGGATGCCTACAATGAGGACAAGGTGCTTCGCTATTATGAAAAAAATGGCTTTGTCCCCCTGTACAAGACAGAGGAAATAGAAAAGCAATACTATGATATTCCGCAGGACGAGCATCTGAAAACCCGCTTGCTGTATTTTGATTTGAAAAAGAAATAGAGCACCTTGGCGGATATGGTTTCCGATGTCCTTACTGGAAAAAGGTTTCAGCGACACGCCTATTTCTCAAAAAGCAGCATATATTCCACCTTCCTTCTTTTCTCTATGCTCGGAATTACCCTGCCTTTGTAGCACCGGAAAGAAATGTATTCCTCATAGATGTCCCGGTCGCCGGCCTCCAGCTTTTGTATGAGCCTGCTTTTGGGTATGGACTTGCTGCCTAAAAGCCTGTACGGGCCCACCTGGTAGGCAAGACACGAAAGCAGCGTCGAATCACGCCCGAACCGGCGGAACAGGCGGCACAGCTTCATCAGGTCGGCCTGCAGGATGGAATCGCCCTGCGCCCGGGTGATGTTGTTGGTAAGCCGCTCGCCGGGGAGCACATGGTGTCCCCAGCCCACATAGGGCCAGTGCTTCTTCTCGCCATGCCAGCCTTCATGGTATTTCGTGCATAGGATGGCCCTCTCCAGCGGAGGAAGCCGGTACAGGGACAGAGCGGCGGATGGTGTTCCTCCTCCGTGCTTTCCCTGCCCGTACAGGGCCGCCGCTGCGCACAGGAGCAGCACGACGGCCGTTGTCGTTCTTGCATGTCTCATTTCGCCCCCCGTTTGTTCAACACGTCCTTTATCATCTCCTTTACGTCCTGGCCTACCTGCACGAAGTTCTTGTACAGGATGCGCTCCCGTTCCTCCCTCGACGGGAAGGTGTAGAACTTCGGCAGGGGCACATACCCGGCTTCCTCTTTCTTTATCTCCCTCATGTCGAAGTCGGTCTTGCAGAAGAATTTCGTGGTCTTGAACTCCTCCGCTTCCTGTATGTTCATCGAGCCGCCTGCACCGGTCTTGGTCTTGGTGAAGTCCCTCGCCGTCTGGCCGCAGATCCAGCCGGTTGCCATGTCGGAGATTTTCGAGGCGGGAACCAGGCTGTCCATGTTCTCGTTGAGATTGATGGAGGTCTTGTCGCGGTCTATGGTTACGCCCTTCTTTATCTGTACCACCTTGCCGAAGATGTCGTTGCTCAGCCATTCCAGGGTCTCCTTGCTTCGGGCAGAACCGCTCACCACGTTGCCTACGGTGGTGATGATTTTCTCCATGCCCACCTTGCCGTAGTCGGCTTCCAGCTGCGGCAGTTCCTGAAAGCCCAATGCCACGCTCACCTTGTTGCTTCGGGCCGTTCCTA
This sequence comes from Phocaeicola salanitronis DSM 18170, assembly GCF_000190575.1. Classification (NCBI taxonomy): domain Bacteria; kingdom Pseudomonadati; phylum Bacteroidota; class Bacteroidia; order Bacteroidales; family Bacteroidaceae; genus Phocaeicola; species Phocaeicola salanitronis. The sequence goes on from NC_015164.1 coordinate 518,865, forward strand.
TCAGGCGGTCTATCTTGTGGAAGTACAGGGTCGGAAGCTCGTCCACGATGATGCTCACGGGGATGTTCTTGCCTTGTCCGGTGTTCACACGGGTTACAAGGCGGTTCAGGATAAGGGCGTTCAGGGCGCCGATGATGCTCTCCATTTCCGGGTCGTTGGCGATGAGCAGGTAGCTCGGATTCTTCGGGTCGCTCACTTTCAGGTCGAAGTCGTCACCGTCCTTGTGGAATATCCAGTACGATTCCTTGGTCGCCAGGCGCGAGGTATAGACACGCAACGTTCCAATCATACCTTCCAACTGTTCCATCGCTTTGTTCTTGAAGGCGGTCTGGAACGGACCGAGCAGCGGTGCCACCTCGTTGTCGGTCTCCAATACTTCGAAGATGGTCTGGTAGCTCTCATTCAGGAACGACAGGATGTGCGGCATGTCGCTGTACTTGCCCAACCAGTAGGCGGGTTCCACAATGTTCCCGTCCTTGCGGTCGCGCACTACGCCCGTCGGCTTCCAGAACTTCGTCTCCGGGTCCTGCCGCTTCTCCGCATACAGCTTGTTTCCGTCCTTGTCGTAAGGCTCTTTCTCGTAGTTCACGAAGAAGTAGATACACGCGGCGAGGAAGTTCACCGCCGAAGTCTGGAAGAACTGGTCGCTGCCGCCGCCTCCCTCTTTCTTGCCTTTCTGCAGGGATTCCAGCAGGGTTTCCGCCGTCTCGCTCGCCGCTGCAAGGTTGTTGATGTACTTCGACTGGATGGGGTTCACCCTCCGGCTGTATTCCACATCCACGAAGTTGATGATGTTGAACTTGCAGCCTTGTGGCAGCTTGCCCAGCTTCTGGTTCTTCCTGTAATGATAGTACAGCTTGGTCGCCAAAGTGGGGAACTTATAGTCATACACGACCATCACGAAGCCCTTGGCGGAATGTTGCCTGATGAACGGCTCGATGATGGAGAAGGTCTTTCCGCTTCCCGGCGTGCCGACCACCCATGTACCTCTGAAAGGGTTGCTGATGTTCACCCAACCCTTACGGAACTTGCCCTTGTAGTAATAGCGCATCGGAATGTTCACGCTGTAGTTGTTCTCCACTTTTTCCTCACATTGTTCGAAGCTCTCGTTCTCGAAGTTAAAGCGGTCTTTCATCAGCCCGTCCTTGATGTATTTCGAGATATTGTCAAGTGCCACATGAACCAGTATCACGCCTGCAAGGGAGGCTGCCATATAGAGGATGATGTGTACGGGCAGCGTGTACAGCTGCATCCCCATCGGGTGGCCGAACAGCCATACGGAGAGGACGAGCAGCGCAAGGCCCGCCGTCAGGGGCAGGACGACCTGACGCTTGGCGTTGAACTCCAGATGTTTCTTGTTCCGCGTGCCGATACAGGTGATGCAGATCAGCAGGACGGTCGCCAGCTTGCTGTACACGAGGTGCCCGTCGCTGTATATCGCCCACCGCTTGATACGTCCGTGCAGGTCGGCGAGGATGCCGCCCCAGTCCCCGAATACGGAGGGGTCGAAGGCATACTCGAAAAACTCCAGCAGCACGGACACATAGACCGCCGCGCGGAATATCCGGTAAAATCCCTGTAACTCCTTGCTTTCTTCCATAAGCCTGTCTGTCTTTTAGTCCGTTTTTCTGCGATACCAGCGGTTACCCACCCGGATAACGTCCATGTCAAGACATGCGCCGTTTTCGTTCAGTTTGGTCTTTATCCGCTCGACGGTTGCCGGACCGATTCCCCATATTTCCATGAGGTACTGCTCGTCACGACGCACCAGGTCGCCTACATATCTTAACCCGTATGCGGTGAGGTGGTTCTGCGCCGATGGCTGGATGCCCAGGCTGAATAGCGGCTGCGAGAGGTAAGGCACCTCTTCCGCCGGTTTGTTCTCCACGGCAATCTCCAAGCCTTCCTTGATTCTTCTCAGGGTGTCGATGCGCTGCTCCAGCTCGACGACGGCCTGTCCGTCCTGCACTATGGCATCCCGCAGGCGGGCTGCCTTCTCCGTCAGGTCGGCATTGCTCCGCATCAGTTCGTCGTGGGTTCTCGCCAGGGACAGGTTCTCCCGGTCAAGCTCGTCCCGTCTGTATTCCAGCGAATCGACGGTATCCTGCAGTTGCCCTGCACGGTATTGCAGGGCGGAACATTTTTCATTGTCGGAGGCTATTTCACCCGACAGGGTTTCCAATCTCCTGACCTGAAGTTCAAAGCTATCATGGATAGAAAGAAGTGTATCCGCAAGTTCGTTCATCCGCTGGCGGCGGGATTTTCCCCGTGCGCATCGGTAAAGGATGACCAGTGCCGATACCATCAGCACCAGTCCGATAAGCATAGTAATATCCAATGTTTCCATATTGTTGTTATTTTTAGTTGTTCAAGGTAATGATGGGTCTTATCCGGTGTGCCTGTGTCTTCGGGGTCTCCTGCATGGCTCCGCTGCCTATCGAGTAGAGCCACGCTTTGGCGGTCTGTTGCCCCTCTACTTCCGTCGAGGTCCAGTACCAGCAGTCGCCTGTGCTGTCTGTGGGCAAGATGTCTCCGCCGCATTTTTCCAGTACGGGATTGACGACCTCCCGTGCCGCATACAGCAGGCGCATCTCCGCCACCGAGGGGATGTATGCGCTCTGTCCGTAGCACCACAGGTCGAATACCGCTTCCGCCATCGGCGAGGCGGTCTCCCGGGTGTCATATAGGGCAAAGGTGTTCGTGTTCCCGTCGAACGCTTCCGTGTCGGCGGATGTTCCTTGCTCCACGCCCAGAGTGTCCGCAAAGGCTTTGGGAGCGATGTCCCACAGATAGACGGCACGACCGTTCTCTTCTGTGTCGCCGTGCTTGCCGGTGTCGAATACGATGGCCACGGCCCGCTTGCCGGAAGTTTGGTACAACTCGTAGGAAAGGACCGTGCCGTCGTCGCAGAGGACATGTCCGGGCCGTACCGTCATGTCCGGAGTCTCGATGTGTGCGTCGCAGGCGGCCAGAGTTAAGACTGCCGCCACCGCAATGATGATATGTATCTTGTTTATTGTCATCTGTTCATATTTTTATTTTCCCTCATTTCATCAGTTATTTTACCGGCAGTTTCACGCCGAGCACGACACCTGCCCGCAGCAGGTCGGCTCCCTTTATCATCACGTCGCCCTTCGCCTGCCAGAAGAACACCCATCCCGACCGCAGCACATAGTTGTGTTCGTAGCCGAGGTGGATGCCGCCGAGGAATCTCTTCGTGTCACTGCCGCCCGATGCCCCGATGCGCAGGTTGCCGTAGTGGTTCCTGCCGCGTACCACGCAGGGCTTGTAGGCCACGCCGAAGCCGTAGGTGCGGTAGTTCCGCCAGAACGATTCCGGGCAGATATGCCCGCACGTCTCACAGTCTTTCCATTGCAGGTAGCCGTTAGCGAAGAACTCCCAGGCATTGTTGTAGTTCGTCTCATGTTCGTAGGCAAGGGTCAGATCCATGCCGTTCCGGTACAGCAGCCCGGCTCCGAGCGAGAGCCGTCCGGTGTTCCGCTGTGCCGAAGCTGTTACAGACAAGGTGAACACGGCCACCGCCAAGGCAAGCAGTCTGTTTCTTGTCCTTCCCTTATTTTTCAATGCTTCACTCATCATTTCCAATTCTTAATTCGTCACTCTTAATTCTTCATTGACATCATTCCTCCTCCAATAGCGATTGGTCAAACGAATCGGCGGCAAGCACGTCCTCGTAGTCGATGTGCAGGCTGATGTTGCGCCCGCTGATCTGTTTCTCCGTCATCTCGATGGTCAGCACCTTGTCGTTGGGGAAGGTCATCTTCTTGACGACTATCACATTGCGGTAGCCCCGCTTGAATGATTTTCCCAGTTCCAGCACCATTGCCGGAGTCAGCTCAATGACCTGCGAATTGGTTGCTTTCGACACCTTCTTGTCAGCGAGCTTCACACGGATTTCATCGATGTCAAACCGGATATGGGTCTTGTTCTCTATCGAGAAGTCGATGAAGAAGTAGTCGCCGGCCGCATAGATGTTGTTCAGCCGCATGGTCAGGCGGTGTGCCTTGCTCGCCACGTTCCGTATCTTGGCCGGGGAGTTCCAGATGCGTCTGGCCAGTCCGGTCATCTCCACTGTGGACATGGAGACGGTGGGATTGTGGTAGGCTTCCCGTTCCGCAGGCAGTATCTCCTTGTCGGTCACGGCTTCCTTCAGCCGGGTAGTATAGAGTAGCGCGTACTGCGTGCGGTAGCGTTCCGTCACGATGGTGACGATGGCGAGCACTTCGCCGTCCTCGTGTCCGGCCTCCTTGGGCTTCAGGCGGATAATGTTGTCCAATGGCTGGTCACCCGCCACCTTGTCGGTGGAGATGTCCACCAGTCGTACCGGTTCCGATGCCGTGATGACGGTCGTCACCTGCTCGTTCACGGTGAGCAGCTCCATTTCCTCGTAGGTTTTCTGGGCTTTTGCCTCGTATGCGGCGCACAGTCCGGCCGCAAGGAGAAACAGGCCCGTCATTCGATGTCTGTTCATGTCTATGCTTTTTATTGTTTATTCCCGTTGTTCATTCTTTCCCTCTGTTCGCCTTCCTCCCGTATTCGCTGCTCGGCAATTTCGCAATAACTCTTGTCGATTTCGAAGCCGATGTAGTGCCGGCCTGTCCGCAGGGCGGCGATGGCGGTCGTCCCGGAGCCGATGCAGTTGTCCAACACGAGGTCGCCCTCGTCTGTGTAGGTCCGTATCAGGTATTCTATCAGGGCTACTGGCTTCTGTGTGGGGTGGTAGAAGGCTCCCGTGCAGTGTTCCTTGGGTACGGATACTACCGATGTCGGGTATTTGTCATCGGCTATGCGCACTGGGGCGAGCTTCATGTCACCGTAGCAGCGGTTGGTGAAACCTTCCGTCTTGCGGCGGTCATGGTTCCGTTTTTCGGGCGGGCACGGGATCATCTGTGGGTGGTACACCGGCAGTTTCCGGTAGAACACCACGATGTCCTCATGCTGGCGCATGGGCATCCGGTTGGCGTTCAGGTGGCCGCTCACCCTGTCCTTGTGCCAGACGAGGTTGTATCTCCACAGCTTGGGCTGTGACAATACCAGTTCCGCCGTGAACATGCCTTGTGCGAACAGGATGATGGGGCTGTCCGGCTTGGTGATTCTCAGGTACTGCTCCCATAAGGGTGCAAGCGGGATTTTTTGGTCCCACCGGGCAGCCCCGTTCTGCCGGTTCAGCACGCCGTAAGGCAGATCCGCAATCACGGCATCGACGCTTCGGTCGGCTATCTGCTTCATCCCTTCCAGGCAGTCCATGTGGTATATCTTGTCTTGCTCCATTTTCGTCTTGTCTATTGTTTCTGGTTTCCGTTTACTAAATACACGAAGGTGCCGTACTTCAGTTTGACCTTGTTCTTCTTGATGGCCTTGCTGATGGCGTTGCTCGTTTTCTGGTAGGCGTTCTGCACGGCCTGCATTCCCCATTGGGCGAGGCTGTTGCCATAGCCGCCGGTGTTCATGCTCAGGTTGCCCGACATGGCGCTGCTGGCCACGTCCTTGCTCGTCTCGCGGAACTGGCTTTCCGGCACATACAGCCCTTCCAGCCCGTCGGTGTCGTACAGCGAGAGGCTGACCTTGACCAGCTTGTCACCCACGAGGATGCTGCTGATGCTGCCTTTCACCCTTCCGGAGGAAAAGCCGCTGACCGTGGCATACAGGTAGGTGCCCTTTCGGAGGGTGCTTCCGTCTATCTCCACATCGTCCAGCAGGCGCAGCCGCACACGCGAGCCGTCCACAGCCTTGATGTCCTCGTCGATGATGGCCTGGATGAGCTTCGGCTCCTCGCTGCTGCGGTCGAGCGTGTGGAAGTAGTCCGAGGATGCCTTGGCTTTCTTCACCACCTCGCTGGCCTTGTCATTCTCACCGGGAGTTTTCACGGCACGGCTGTCCTCGTCGATGCGGCCCTCTGCCTGCGGTTCCACTGGTGGTACCTCTGTTTGGGCCGTGTCCTCTTTTGCCGGCGGGGTCACTTCCTGCTGTCCGCGCAGCCTGGCTTCGGCAAGGGCTTTCTCCAGTTCCGCGAGGGCTTCTTCTTCGCGTTTCTTGGCGTCGGCAGCTTCCGCCGCCATACTCTTTTCCTGTTCGAGTTCTCCGAGCAGGGCGATGTCGTCATCGGTGTATTTCGATTCATATTCTTCCTTGTTTTCATCGGGTTCGTCCCTTTCAATGTTGTCCACGGCGGTATAGTCCTGTATCCGGCCCCATGATTTTGTCATGTTCTCGTACTTGCTGCCTATGCCGTCCCCGTTCTTAAGGGTGGCTTCCGGAAGTTCCGGGTTCAGGAACTCGGTGGTCTGCAGCGTGGTGTCCTGCACTTCGGCTTTTTCGGTGCGGAACAGGTCGAAGATGAAGTACGACGCGCCGAGCAGCGGCAGGTAGAGGATGGCCGGAAGCATGTACTTCGGTTGCCTGAAATTGATTTTCTCCAATATGCTCATCGTCATTGTTCTTTTGGTGGTTGTACATACAGCTCGGAGGACCGGTGCCTTTCCCGCAGGATGCTGTCCTGCATCTCGGTGGCTGTCCGCTTTACGGGTTGACGGTTGTACACGACGGTCAGCCGGTAGATGTTCCATGCCAGCCCTGCGGCGACGAAGGCAAATACGATGACAAGGAAAAGGGTGCGGTGCACGTTGGCAAAGCCCTGCACCTTGGCGGCCGCCTTGTCTATCCGGGTCGCCTTGGCGAACCTGCGCCCGGCATTCACCTCCCGCTCGTAGCGTTCCTTGTATTTCGGGTCGTTCCTGTCCGGCATCTTCTCGCCGAGCAGCATGCGTCTGAATCCTTTGATGTTCATGGTCGTTCCTCCTTTAATAGTTGTTCTTTGTCTTCTGCTCGATGTCCTTGTTCAGCAGCGTGCGCCAGTTCACGATGAGCAGCCCGTGCGGGTTGTTCTCCGTGCGCGGCACCCGTTTGAGCTGTCCGGCTGTGACCAGTTCGCGCATCAGGATGTTGCTCCGGCGTTCGATGCGCTGCCGTCCGTAGTAGGTGAACTCCATTTTGGCTGCATCGAATCGGATGCTGTCGCAGAAGATGGAGAACACCGCGCTCGTTCCGAGAATGTTGCTGTAGAAACCTTTCTCTTTGAGCGTATTATATTGTGCCAGTCCGGTCTCGTCCACCAGGTACATGGCCTTCTCCATCGTGTAACGGATGTACTTGTCATCCGGCGCAAGGGTGAAAAAGTAATGGTGGAACATTTCGACATGGCTCTTGGCCTCGACATCGAGCGTTTCGTCCATCGTGGTCTGGCTGACTAATATCGGCACGTTGCCGTCCAGCACATAGACTTTCTTGTGCGCGTCCGCGACCATTGTCCGGGCCGTCCAGATGCTCGACACGCTGATGATGACGCATCCTACAAGGAAAGCCGTGCAGACGATGCCTGTCAGCCTGATTTTGTTCTCCAGATTCTTTATGACCATTGCCTGCCTCTTTTTTCGCTGTTCAACCTACGTACATATTCGTCATGCAGCATGGGGATGATGCAGTCCTGCAGCTCGTCCAGCAGAGGGTCGAAATGTTCGGAGAAGACATGGGTGTAATGCCCCTGCATGAACACATGCACGAACACCCACCAGATGCCGCGTCTGCGCTTGTGCGGGTTCCTGCAAAGCCTTGCCAGATGCAGGCGGTAGGCGAGGTATTCCACAAGGGGCGAGATGTACCGGTCGTCACACTCGAAACCTTCGTCGAGTTCCTCGTACTTCCGGTCAAGCGTATGGTTCTCCGGCACTTCCGTAATCTCTTCCTGCATCCGTTTCTCGGCATACCGGCGGAAATTCTCGTCCGCCAGCCATTTCTCGATTCTTTTCTTGGTTTTCATATCCTTTTTGTTTTATGATTGATGATAGTTCTTAATGGGTCAGAGTTTCCTTATCGCGTCATGGTTCCGATGGCGCCCGTGGCTGTCATCTTCGCCTGCTGTGCCACGCCCTCACCGAAGTTACGGGTCGAGAAGGCGGTGTCTCCCTCCGGTATCATCCATGCGGCCAAATCCGGCACAAGGTTCAGGCATTTCAATGCCACGATGCTCGCCGCCATCAGGTAGCCGGCGGAGAAGAACGAGTTCTGCAGGTAGGCGGCCATCGTCTGCTCGCTCGCCGTTATCGCCGTCAGGTTCTCCACCTGGATGCACAGCACGATGTCGAACAGGAGCAATACGTAGAAGCCCACGAAGTAGAGCATCGCCCCGTAGAAGTGTACCGTCAGATACCTCGTGAGCCACTTCGCCCACGCGCCTTCCCATTTGGGCAGCAGCGAGAAAGCCCACTGTATTGGCCCGAATATCGTCAGCATCCCCAGCAGGATCTGCTGGCAGTATATCGTTGCCCACCACCCGATACGGAACACCACAAGGGCGATGAGCATGATGATTTTGTCGATGCCCACGACGATGCCGGAGGTCAGCGAGGTGAACCACAGCTTGGCCGCGTCTTTCTCCATGCTGGTCACTTCGTCCACGCCGGTCTGTTCCATCGTGGCCTCTATCAGGTTCGGGTCGGATGTTCCGGTATGGGCCACGTCCGCCTGCGCCTGTAGGCTGGTGTACATCGTGTCCCTGACAAAGATGAGTTCCTGCGCTTCCTCGAACTTATCGCTGATTTGCGCGGCTTCCGCCTGATAGAGGTCGTGGGTGTACGAGCCGATGCAGTTCGGGATGTAGGACAGGAAGTCCAGGAAGCACCAGTTGCTGCCGCTGCCTGCCATGCCCGTATCTGCCGGAGGATACCACCAGCACAGCACAAGCGACACAGCCAGCGGTCTGAACAGTTTCATTATGTCCAGAGGCTCGTGCTTGACCATCATCTTGTAGGCCATGCCCGCCGTCATGATGATGGCGAACAGGGCGGCGAGTGCCATGCACATCTGCAGGATCCACCAGAGCGGGCCTTGTGCACCGGTAAACGTGGCGTCGGTCAGAAACTCGTTGGTCTGAAAGATGACATCATCTATTTCCTCTTCCAGAAGGTCTATGCCGAAATTCGATAGGATATTTCCGTCTGCCATTTCCGTTTCTTTTTTAGTTCCTGTTCACGGTTTCTTCTCCGTCGCTTCCTCCGCTGCCGCCACCCGTCTGCGAGCCACGCACGGCAAACCGGGATTCGTTCCACCGCTCCACGGCATCGCGCAGGATGCTTCCTTTGTCGATAGGCTGTGCTTCTTCTGCGTTCAGCAGTCCCTCCGTCACGGTGGCGTTCTGTTTCCGGGCGAGGTAGAGGATGAGCGTCCCGTTCTGCCGGGCCACATCCTCGCTGATGCGCAGGTACTCTTTCTTCCGCTGGGCGTTGGGCATGTAGGCATCCTTGGTGGCGTTGATGGCGCACTGGTACACCTGATAATATTCTTCCCAGCGTTCCCGTTCGTCCGGCGTGCCGCCACACAGGAGAATGCGGTCGATGTTGCGCCGGAAGCGTTCCATCTGTCCGTTCACCTTGTCGCCCTCGGCGAGCCAGGCCAGGTCCACCTGCCTGTCGGCCACGTTCAATGCCTCGACAGCGGCCCGTTTGACCAGTGCCGAGTCGATGGCTTCCGCCTCGTCCGTCTGGTTGTAGAGGTTCACTCCGGCCAGCGTCCGGAACGACAGCTTGTTCTTCGCCGCCGCCGTCTTCTTGTACTTGTTATGCAACAGCGTGTAGTAGATTTCCGGGGTGAATGCCCCGGTGCCGGTTTCCATCACGGTAATCTGGTTCTGCTTGGGCGAGTCGTGGTTGTAGGTCACATACTGCGCATGGGCGGCATGTGCCGTCAGGACTGCCGCCGCAAGAAGTGTCATTGTTCGTTTCATGTGCATATCCTTTTCCTTTTTTCGTTAATAATCCAGTCTTCCGGCACCGCGCCAGCGGCCAAAGGCTCCGTCGATGATTTCCTGACGGCTGCGTGCCTGGTATATCTTTTCTTTCCAGTAGCCGATGCGTACCTGTATGTATCGCCATGTCTCCATATAGGCACGGTTCAGGTGCCGCTCGATGTCGTCGAGAGAGCCGTTGATGGCTTCCATGACCATCAGCAGGTCGGAAGTCGAGCAGGCAGCCGCTCCGGTGGCGTACAGCACAAGGTCGTTGAGCGACTTGTACAGCTGTTCCCCGTCATGGGCGATGTCTTCTATCGCTTTCTTGTTTATCGTGAGTATCAGGAGGTCTTCCGGCTCGGCCTTTCCGCGCTTCAGCACCTTGTCGTTGAACTCGGTCAGCATGTCCTTGTAGTCGCCGATGCGGTCGCTCACGGCCGTGTAGGTGTCCTTGGCGTTCAGCACCGTCCGCAGGGACTGGTACATCACGTCGATGACATCAAAGGCGCGTGTGTACCGGTCAAGGTCCACGTTCAGCTCCTTGTATTCCACGGTAGCGTCCTTGCTGTACTCGTGCAGCAGCTTGTTGCTGTATTCCAGGGTGGAACGTGCCAGCAGCAGGCTGCGCTGTTTCTTGTGGTCGTTGATGTAGGCTTCCACCGATACGATGTCGAAAGTCCATTGGGCTTTGGCGACATACGGCAGAAGAGCCAGCAGCAGGAAGGTCAAAGTCAGTCTCTGTCTCATCTTACGTCCTCCTTTCTTCCGTTCCCGCCGCGCAGGTTCCGCGCATTCTCCACCCACCGTTCGTGGCATTCTTCCACAAGCGTGAGCCTGCGTCCTTCATCCGTGTCCAGTTCGGGCAGCACATCCTTCAACAGGTCGATGATGCTGTACTTGTAATGCATCATCTTCTCCAGCGACACGAGGTCGGCGTAGATTCTCGTGAGGCGGGTGTCCACCTCACGGGCGATTTCAAGGCGGTCGCTCGACCATAGCAGGTGGTACACATCGCCCGTAGGCGTGTCTTCCATCGGCGGCGTGCTGGCATATTCGGTAGTAATCTTGCAGGAGGGGTATTCCCTCGCTATCTCTGCGATACGGTCGTTCACTTGCTTGGCCTTTTCCGCGTCCGACAGGTTCGGGTCGAGCGTCAGAACATCGGCCACATGGGTGTCGGTGTATTCCGTGGTCAGTTCCCATGTTATCTGCAGGATGGCACGGTGTATCTTGATGCCGAGGAAGTATTTGGGCTTCCTCGCGATCGAAAGGGTCGCCTTGAAGGTGATGACGCCGTTGATGTCCGTCATGGTGGCCTTGCGCACGAAGGTGTAACCGTTCCATGCTCCGCCGTCCTGCCACGTCAGGTTGTAGGCGGTCTTGCAGTCCTGCATGATGGCCGGGATGCGGTAGTAGTCGTCCGTCGCCACGGCATTGTCGCCGGCAGCCTCCGATTTTGCGTTTTCGTAGTCTGCCAGTTTTTGCTGCCACTCGGCCAATTCGTTCTTCAGTTCCTGTAGCCGGGTCTGGTTCGCATTATACTGCTGGCGGTAAGCGGCGGCATCTTCCACGCTCGATTCGGAGATTTTCTTCAATAGGGCGGCATTCTCATCCTCCAGAGCCTTTATCTGCGACTGGAGGGCGGCGACCTGGTTCTCGGCTTCCTGCACCATCCCGTCCAGTTCCGAGGTGTCCAGTTCATTGTCCGTCACGGTGGTCTGCATGGCGCAGTCTTTTGAATGGCTGTTCAGCGAACTGCCGCACTTGCGGCATTTGTATTGGGTCGAACCCTGTCCGAGGGTCGCGCCGTCAGAACAGGTCACGCTGATGGTCACGCTCTCGCAGCCCTGCAGCTTGGCGGCGTCCGTCGCCTGGTAGTAGTTCCGCGCATCGGAAGCGATATAGTAGGTGTACCCCTCCTCGTTTTCGTTGATTTCCGACAGGCGGGCGTTGAGCTGCGCCTTGAAGGTGTTCAGGTCCATCGAATAAGAGTCAAATACATCCTCATAGACGACTTCCTCCCGGTTCCAGCTCTGGGTCACGTGGATTTCGTAGGCGTATGCTTTTTTGGTCTGTTTCCCGCCACGGCTGATGACGTAGGCCTTCTGGCTGTAACGGATGGAGTAAGTGAAGCCGTCGTTTTGGTTGTTCAACTGCTGCACCCGGTCGCGCGACCATCCGGCATACCGCTCCGAGTTGGAGAGGGCCTGCTCGCGCTGCGAGGCGTTGGGATAGAACCCGGCGTCGGTGGTCTCGAAACGGGTCCATTCGCCGCCGTTCAGGATGCTGTTGTCGTCCGTGGGCGGATAATAGTCGCACAGCGACACGCTGCCTTGTTCCCGGCGGGCGATGTACCACCGCTGGGTGTAGTAATTCCCGGCGGCTTCGTCCATGTAGTCGGTAATCCACGAGGTCAGGTCGTAGTTGCTGAAGTCGAACAGCCCGGCCACATTTTCCGGACCGCCCACCATGTCGAGCAGGAGCCGTCCGGCATCCTGTTCCGCAGCTTCGTACAAGTAGCTGTAATGGTCATACAGGTGGAATATCTCTTCCACCTTGCCGTTCATCAGGTCATGGAACGAGCTGGTCTGCAGCAGGGCGTCGCCGATATTCCCGATGCCCGCCGTGGCCAGCCCCACACCCATGTTGTACAAATTGTCGAGGTCGCTCTGCAGGTTTTCTTTCGTGAAGTTGCCCGGTATGCGGGCCAGGTCGTCCAGCATCCGCTGCCAGTCAATGTTTCCCAGTTCGCTGAGCCGCAGCAGGGAGGCGAACTCTTCCTTGATTTCGAGAAAAGCCACGTCGGAAAAAGTCAGCGTGCTGTTGGTCACGATGCTCTCGAACTGCATGCACAGGCTCTTGGTGTCGTCGCACACTTTCATCAGGTAGCTGCCCCAGTAGAGGGCTGTCTGCGGGGATTGCAGCATCATCTTGGCCACCACCCAGATCTTCGGAATGATTTTCCGGGCAACCATGTTGTAGATGCGGCGATAATAGTAGTTCTCCGTGCTGCTGCTCCAGATGCCGAGTTCGGACAGGGCCTTGTGTTCAAGGAATTTCGACGAGAAGATGCCGGCGGCGGCGACCTCTGCGGCCGTATAGTGTTTGAGAATGTCATCCACTTGTTCACGGTAATAGCTCTCGGCGACCGTCTCCGTACCGAAGGCGGCGGCCATCGCCGCCACGGTGCGTGTGTCGTAGTTCACGCTGTAATACTGGGCGTGGACATGCTGCACGGTGGCGAGCGACAAGAACATTAGTATGAACGACAGCCGTTTCATGGTCATTTATTGCTGATTGTTTTTATCCCTCTTTTTCAGATTCAACACATGCCCCGCCGCATTCACCTTCTGGGCGAAAGGCAGGGACTTGCTTATGCCGCTGGCATCCCAGTCGCGGCAGTAGGCTTCGATGGCTTCCTGGTGGCTGCAACGGAGTTCTTTCTTGTACAGTTTCAACGCTTCCTTCTCCGCGCGTTCGGTGGTGTAGGTCATATAGCATTCGTGCGGCTCCTCCACGCCGTACACGCCGCTGGTCGAACCACGCCGGATGAAGACCTCGCGGAAGAAGCTGCGCCCTTCCTTGTTTTCCAACCTGTTGATGGTGAATATCTTCTTGCAGTCCACATCCGTCAGTCCGAGAATGGCCTTGATGCTGTCGAACCGTTCCTTGAACTTGCTCTGGTCGAGCAGCATCACCACATCGGAGTTGTTGATGATGGCTTCCTTTACTATCTCGCTGCCGATGATGTCCTGTATCTCCTGCGTCACCACGCCCACCGAGGCCCAAAACTTTCTTGCGGTCTTGTACATGAACTTGATGTATTCGGCCATGAGCGGCGAGGCGATGGCCTTCCACGCTTCCTCTATCACAAGGACTTTCCGGTTCTTCTTGATGCGCATCTTCTGCAGGAACACGTCCATGATGATGAGCGTTACGATGGGAAACAGTTTCTTATTTTCCTTGATGGCATCTACTTCGAAGACAATGAACGTTTCCGAGAACAGGGTAGTGTCCACGTTCTCGTTCAATATTTTGTCGTAGTTTCCGCCCTTGTAGAACGGCTGTATCATGTAGGTATATTTGTCGTAGTCTATCTCCGTGATGTTGTTTTCCAGACAGATAAGTTCCAACCGTTCACAGGAGTATTCATAGAAGGTGTTGAACGACAGCGAGTTTACTTTCAAGGCTTTCCGGCGTTCTTCCAGCATACGGATCTTGTAATCCACTTTCTGTTCCAGGGCCGGCAGGTCTTCCGTGCCCCAGGTGCCTTTCCGCTTCTCGGCGGCAATCAGGGTCTTGCGCAGGGTCTCACGCTGCACGGGGTCGTAGCCGTCAAAACCGTGGAAGTAGGCGTCGTAGTAGTCCGTCACCATCTGCTCCACGATGCGGAACTCCAGTTCCGTAATCCTTGTGTCCGACCCTTTCCATATCAGCAGGATCAGGTTTTTCAGGAAGTCTATCTTCTCGATGTTCAGCTCTGCCTGTGTGATGTTGAACGGATTCATGGTGATGGGCTTTTCCTCCGTGTAGCTAATGTACTTGCCGCCCAGGTATTCGCACAATCCTTCGTAGGAATTACCCGTATCAACCATCACCACGTCCGTGCCCTGCTCATGGAGCTGGCGCACCACGCTGTTCATGTGGAACGACTTGCCGCTGCCCGAAGGCCCCAGGCAAAAGAAGTTCGAGTTGTCCGTCAGCTTGTTCTTTCCCTCCTTTCCGGTGATGTCGATGGCCACCGGCACGCCTTGGCGGTCGGTGTAGTAGATTTTCAGCGGCGTATCCTCGCTGTGCTGTATGTGCTCCTTGTACATCAGGCACATGGCGGCGTCGCTCAGGGTAAGGAAACGGTCGTATTCCTCGTTCATGCTGAAACAGTTCCCCGGAAAGGAACTGACAAACAGTTCCAGCTGGTTGTAGGCGTGCTTGCTGATGTGGATGCCCATGCGCCCGAAGACGTTCTCCAGATAGTTGGTGCATTTCTGTATGTCCCTGTCGGCAGATACCCCTACAACAAGATTGAAATGGCTGTACACGAGCATCTTGCTCTCCCTGGCAACTATCTCCTGCACACGCTTGATGTCCTCCACGGCCATCTGGTTGCCGGGATTGGGGATACTTGCGTGACGGTTCTTCTTTTTGTCGAGTGCCGCCAGTTCCCGCTTTTGGTTGGGCAGGAAGATGATCTGGTTATAGACCACCGTCTCGGCTTCCGGTATGCTGTCGATGACGGACAGCAGGTCAACGGGCATCTCCGCATTGTTCACCTCTATATTGGTATAGGGCCTGACAAGCGAAGGCAGCGCGGCACAGTCCACGTCCACGAGGCTGTACACCTTGCAACGCTTGCCGCCCATCGAGACCGTCTCATCGTCCACCTTGAAATTGGTCATCGAGACAATCCTGTCCTTGAAGTTCATGGCGAAGTAGCGGTCAACGAACGCATTCGCCTGGGGCTTATCCAGGAACTCCGCTTGTATGCCCGCGTCATGGAGCTGGTCATGCACCTTGCGTATCTTCACGAGGAAGTCGCGCCACTTCTTGCCGTCGAAAGAGAATAGGCTGCTTTTTCTTGATTCCTGCGTAATGGTCAGGTAGCATACGCTGTCCGTGTACATCCGGCCTTTGAAGTACCGGAAATAGGCGGAGGATAGGAACTCGTGCCGGTCGCCCGTCACATCCTCGAACTGCTTGCGCACGAACACGTCCTGCTTGTGTATCGCATAGCCTTCGCCCAGCGTCTGTGCGACGGCGGTGAGCAGGCTTGTGAAATCGTAGTAGCTGTCGATGTTGGCCGAATACTTCTGCACAGGGTTCTCCATCCGCAGGACGGCCGAGTATTCCCCGGTCTTGGTGTACAGCACCCCGATGCCGTCCACGTCCTCCACGGTGAAATAGATGTCCTGGAAGATGCGCTTGCGCTTGCCGCCCGTGCCGAAGGCATGGACCGAAATGGCCATGCCCGCACAGAGGGCGATGAAAATCAGTATGATGTACAGTGTCATTGTCGGTTGCTTTCTGCTTAAGTAAGGGCAGACTCGCCTGTTCCAAAGCGGGCCTGCCCGGGTTCAACATTCAATAGGCCACGCGCTCTCCGTCATGGCTTTTTTTTCATTTCTTCTTCGAGCGGGCATAGACATACACTCCTTTCTGGTTCTTCTTGGTGTGAAGGCCTTTCCTTTGCTTGAGGATGATGAGCGAGATGCCCGCAGACAGGATGACGGCCAATACCACCAGTCCGGCCACGAAACCGGCAAGGCAGTAGGCAATGACGAAACCGACAATGGCTCCGCCTGCCGAACCCGCCGCCCAGTAGATATACCGTCCTTGTATGCCCATGAACTCAAGGGGCCGCTGAAGCCCCTTGAACAACGGGTAGTCCGGATAGCGTTCGTCCCTGCCTTTCATCGCATCTCCTTTTTAGCCGCCGATACCGAAAAACAGCGGAAGTGCCTGTGCCGCCGCAATCAGGAAGATGCAGGCACCCACGACCATCATGATTTTCTTCTTGACATCTTGCTCTTCGTTGTTCATCGCGATATAGACGCTGATGGCGCCCACGATGGCCACGACTCCGGCGATGGCATAGCACAGCTTCACCATGATGGGTACATACTTGGCGATTTCCTCCGCCACGGTGGTCAGGGCGTTGGTTCCGGCCGTGTAGTCGCCTGCGGTGTTCTGCGCCATCAGTGCGGCAGGCCCAGACACCAACAGAATGGCGAGCATCGCAACCTTGTACAATACTGCGCCTACGATTCTTTTCATTGCATTCTTTAACTTCTTCATTCTCGTTACTTTTAGTGATTACTATCATTGATATTCTGAATCTCTTTTCTATATGCGGTAGCCGAAAAAGGCCGGGAATACGATGGAGGCGCCTATGATGAACATGCATGCCCCGAACAGCATCAGGATGGATTTCACGATGCCGTCCTCTCCCGTGTTCCATTTGATATAGATCTGGAGCGCGGATATGACGGCCAGCACGGAGGCGACCGCATAACAGATGTAAAGGACGTACATCATCATCGTCACCACGAAGTCGTGCATGGTGGCAAGCGCATCCGCTCCCCATGAATAGTTTACGGCTCCGCTCTTGGCGAAGGCGAAGCAGGGAACAGTGAGCATCAGCAAGGCGCATACTGTCTTCTTCGTTTTCATCGCTAAATTTTGTCCATCGGTTTCCACGCCATTGCGGGACGGTTCTCCAGACGGCCGCCGGAAACCATCGCCTTGTACATATCGTCCGCTGTGAATGCCTCTGACAGGTAAGGGGTACTGTCCTCCATTTTCGCCTCGGCTTCGGCCTTCATACGGGCAAACCGCTCTTCGGCCGATTCCTTGTCTGTGTCTGCCGCGCCGTCCTGTATGGAAGTGCCGGAATTATCAAATGCGGTCTCGTACTTCTCCGTCCCGACGTTGAATCCGGTCTCGCTTTCCGTCACCGCCACGCTGTCCTGCCCGTCATCGGGGTCGAGTTCAAAGACTTCCTCGTCCGTCCTGCCCTGGCTTCTCTTTCGGTACAGGTCCCTGGCGATGTTGGCCGCATAGTAAACGACGTAGATTGCCGTCAGAATGATTGCGAATATAAAGTATGATTTCATATCCTAATATGAATTTTATTTTGTATTTAAAATTTGATTTGCAAAGAAAATCCATCTGTTCTATATTAAGAAATAATTGAAATACAAATTGCTGCTTCCTTAATAAGATTTATGGTATTTCTAAAAATCATACTCTAAAATCATATTCTGACATCTGTTTCATACTTGAAAATGCGCATTGGCAGACAAAAAAAGAAGCCCTCCGTCAGGAGAGCTTCATAAATTCCGACACGCTGGCCGGGTCAGCGTCTTTTGCCTCTTAAATAGTCGTTCAGGTCTTTGTAACCGTCGTACCGGTAGGCTTCGTTGTTGACTTTCCCGGTGAACAGCATGGCGATGGTTTCCACAGTCTTCTGTCCGGCAAGGTCATTGTCGAGGTAGCAATGGATGAACGGATATTCCTGCAAGTGTCCCAATGCCTTTTTAAGGTTGTTTATGGAGTTCATCACGAGATGGTCGCAAGGAACTTCAAGGCATATCTCCCTGTCTCCGGCCTGCCGCAGGGTCATATAGGAGAGAAAGTCCATGAATCCTTCGAAGACGCACACGTGGCCCTGCGTCTCGCCGTGCGTATGGCTTATCAGCGAAACATCCTTATTCTTCAGGCAGCCCTTGTAGTAAGGGTTGCGCACTTCATAGCCTCCTGACAGATTACAGAATGCCAGTCCGAAATAGTGTCGCTTGCGCAACTCATAATGCACTTCCTTGCAGAATATCTTTCCGATGTCGGCATCGATCATCCGGGAATGGAGGTACGACAGCAGCGCATGGTGTCGTAGCGGCACCACCCTTATATCCTTCATTTCCGCTTCCACCGGCCGGAGCATCACCGCCGGAAGCCGAACCCTCGGCAGTTCATTGGTTCCGGTGTGCCGTTCGATGCAGGCCAGCACCTCGCTTACACTGTCCGTTCCGTACAGGTGCTTGCCCAGTTCCACGAGGTCGCCCCCGGTAGCCGCCCCGAAGTCATACCATTCATTGAGCCGGTCGTTCACCTTGAACGATGGTGTGTCCTCCTGCCGGAATGGTGAGAGGTACCAGTATTGTTTCGATTTCACATACTGCGCATGGTGTCCGAGCTGTGCCAGGAAATCCACGATGCGTATCTGTTTTGCTTCCGATATGTTCATGTCGTTTTTCTTTCACTTGTTTTCATCAAACCGGTTTAGTTTAGTTTGTTTCCCTATATATATATGTACTAAATTAAACTGAATTATAGATGCCCGCGCCCGCCGTCATTCCTCGTCGAAAAGCATGGCTTCTGCCGGACTCATGTCATAATAGAATAGCTTATCCCGTTTGCGTATCAGCTTCAGGTTGTCGGTCAGGTAAAGTAGCAGCTTAACCATCACGTTCCTGCCGCGTTTGAAACCGATTGCCTCGTAGGAGGTCATGAGTGCCTGAAGCATGTTCTCGAATCCCTTAATGGGCTTGTCGCCAAAAGCAGCGGCAAGGGCTTCCCGGTGTTGCTCGATACTCAGGTCTGTAAAACTGGTCCGTGCTTTCGGTCTGGGGTGTTCGCTCACGGCATGACTTTCCGCAATGATGGGAAGCCCGGCTTCGTCTATCGTGAAAGCGAACGGCTTGAACTCCTTTTCTCGAATATGCAGGGCGTGCACCTCACTGATGCCGGGGTTCTCGTTGTCTTTGTTGATGACCAGCACCGTTTCCGCCTTGTTGCTCATCTCTGTACCGATATGCCCACGCACGTTATTGTCCCCTTTGTTCAGGTGCAACACGCAGTGGATATGCAGGTCGTATTTCGACGACCATTCCATCATTTTATTGATGACTTCCACGGATTCACTGGTACTGTTGATATCAAGCATCAGGTCGCGTATTCCGTCAATGACCACCAGCCCGTAGCCTTTGCTACGTCTTAGTGCATAGTCAATGACCTCTATGCGGATGGCAGGAGAATATTCGCGCAGGCAGATGAAGTCGAGCCTGTCGTTGTCCGTTGTGTCCGGAAGCCCCGCCAACTTGAGGATGCGCTCCAATACATTGTGGCAGTGGAAACGGCTCTGCTCCGTGTCCACATACAGGATCCTCTGCTTCCCTTCGGGCAAATGTGCCCGGTAGTTCAACACCTGTTTACCCGCCAGAGAAGCGGCGACAATGGCCGACACGTTAAAGGTCTTCTTCGATTTCGCCTTGCCTGTCGATGCGCTGAAGTTGCCGAGCGTGGCGATGGTCGAATTGTCAATCCAGATAATCTGCGGCGGTGTTTCGTAAGTGTCCGTCACCTTTATTTGCGAGGCGGACAGGATGTCCGAAAGGCGGCTGTCATCAAGTTCCGCCCCGATAATGTTAGTCCTTCTTTCGCTTTCCATTTTGTCTCCGATTAAAGAATGGTTCAACGGTTGCGGATTCGGCGGCCATCCGGGTCGCGTCGTCTATGGCTGGCTCGCAGTTCTGCAAGAGCCATTCATCCAGCTCCTCCTTGGCAAAATAAACCATCTTGCCTCTCGGCTTGTAGTGTGGAATCTCCTTGTTGGCGGTGAGCTTGTACAACATGCTTTCCGATACGCCGATATACACGCACGCCTCCTGGAATGTGAATACTTTCTTGGTGGAATAAAAAGACTCCTCAAGCATCTCCAGCCTTTTCAGCAGGTTTTCGACCGGTTCCAGTTTCTTCAGTACCGATTCGACTGTGGTGAGCCTTTCGCTCAGCCGTTCCATGAATGTTGTTCTGTTCTGCATTATGTGTATGATTAAATTTGACAATGAAAAAGCAAGCCTCCGTCGGGCATTGCGCTGACGGAGGCCAAAGTTATGCGATGTGTCCGCTATATCCGGACGAGAGACAATGACACTAAGCAAGTGTCATGGCAACTCTCACGCTTTTACTTTTCACATGTTTGGTTTCTTGGCAGTTTCTTTCATTCATCCAGTTCGCTCACGGCTTTTCGGATGCCGTATGCCACCGAGGTCATTTTATTTCTTGTCGCAGACAAAGCCGATGACAGACTGGTAGCCGAGACGGTACGTTTCCCGTCTTTCGACAGCAGGAACCCTCCGCGAGCGAGAACAGACTGCCAGTGCGCCTGTATGTATGACCTCTCAAGAAGGGCATCGAAGAGTACGGCCACATGGCGGATGTTGTTCACCCGGATTTGAAATCCCCTCTTGCAAGCAAAAAGAGCTTCCATATCCTCCATGCGGACTGTAGAAACGCAAAACAGATGATAAGTATTGGCGCAAGCCACGATACCTGTCATCTGTTCTTTGGTCAAATCACAGCCAAAAGAAATGGGTGGAGCATTCAGGGAAAAGCCGGTTTCATCCCGGTCGGCGGGAGAGCCGGGGTCTGAAATGTCATACATCCTTTTCAGTTCCATGCAGTTCTCGAATGAAAAGGTGTCCGCCACGAATAAAAGGCGGGTGCGTTCAGCCAGGTCGGTCAGAAGGACCTTGGCAATGTGAAGGTTCATTGCGTGGCAGTTCCGGCAGACTACGTTGCCACAATCAATGTACCGGTGACTGTTGATGAAGTCATCCACAAAGCGGCCATACCGTTTGCCGCCTGCCACGACATCATGTAGATAGATTTCCCTCGCTTCAGCGAGCAGTGCGAAAAGTTCTTCCGTTACATCCTGTTCTGCCGCGATGTGACGGCAGTGTTGCTTCCCTCCAAAAAGAGAGAAGACCATTTTCTGGTCTGTTCATGTCGAATTACTTTTAATTGATTGATAAATTATGATAATAGGATGTACTTCGATTGCATGGACAACCGAAGCTACACCCAATAAATATGTCCGCAAATTTGACATGATAATGGATCTGTTGTCAGTCGAATAAACCGTTTACAAGATTGACTGCCTCGTCTTTCTTCTTGTTGATAATCTTTGCATATACCTGGGTCATTTTTACATCCGCATGGCCGAGCAACTTCGAGGTAGTGTAAAGGTCTGCACCGAGGGTCAGCATCATCGTGGCGAAGGTGTGCCGACTTGTGTGAAATGAAAATCGCTTGTTGATGCCGGCAGCCTTGGCCCACGGTTTCAACAGGCGGTTTATCTCATTTCCGCTTGGCAAATCGAACACGAGGTCGTCCGGAGTCTTGTCCCCACGTTCCGGCATCCACTTCAGGGCTTCGGATGAAAGCGGCAGGTAAATCGGTTCTTTGGTCTTCTTCATGGATACCGCCAGACGGTACTGCCCCTTGTCGATAAAGACATCCTTCCATTGCAGCCTCTTGACATCACTGATGCGCAGGCCGCAGAAGCAGGAGAACAGATAGGCACACTTTATCTCCTCATATTTCATAGGCGTTGCGATGAGTGCCTTCACCTCCTCGATGGTCATGTAGGAGCGTTTGCTTTCCGGCAGCCGGATTTTGTCCGACTTGTCTATTTTGTCAAAGGGATTCGACCTCATGAGTTCCGCACGGACAGCCGCGTTCAAGGCGCTGTTCAGCACCCGGTAATAATTCTTGAGCGTGAAGTTCGACACTCGCTTGCCTCTCGGACGGTATTCCATCATCAGATAGTCGATATAGCCCTGGCAGAACGCCTTGTCTATCTGGTCAAGCGTAACCTTTTTCCCCGCATAGTCCTCGATAATGCGGATGGCCACCTTAATCTGGTTCTCGTCTTTCTTTCCCCTCTTTTCCTGATTCTCCTTGTAGGTTTGCATCCAGTCCAGCAGAAAGACTTTCTCCTTTTCGTTCTCAATACCGGCCTCACCGTTGGTCATTTCGATAATGCGTTTCGACTTGATGGCATTGGCGGCATTCATTGTCGCTTTATTCCGCCTGCGTGCATTCTCATCGGTTTCCGGGATGAGATACATCTTCAGATATTCATAGGTCCGTTTGCCGTTACGGTATATGTCCAGATACAGGCTCTTGCTCCCGTCGCTCAAGTCCTTCATCCGAAGGCGGACAGGCTCCTTCACTTTTTTAGGTTGTCTTATTCGTGCCATAGGAAATCCCTCTTTGTTTCTTCTGCCACAAAGGTACGAATAATAATCCAAAACGAGGAACAAACAAGAAACAAAAATGCACCAAAAAAGAACCAAACAACTGCAAACAATGAAAACAACTGCAAATAACAATACCCTTATAAATCCCTGTAATAAAGCCATTTTCTTTGCACTTGTTTGGATGTTGTTTTCATTTCACACCTTTACATTATAAATCTGTAAAATTATTGTTGATGGTTGATGTAATATCATAAATATTTGAATTTGGAATTAAAACTTTTAATTGAGATAAATCAACTATTGTTTTATTAATCAATTCCTTTACATCCCATCTGTTGATAAATTTAAGAAGTTCTTTGTCTGATACGCTATATCTATTTTTAATATTTTCGTATTGAGGCATTATCGTAAATATATTTAAATATACCCCAATGCCATGCTTTATCATATATGATATGACCTTGTTTAGAGTACTATTATTCCATGATTGATTTTTGTCCAACAAATCACTTTCGTTTGCATAATACTCAATATTTTCAGCGATAGCTACTACTAATGAATCGTCTATATTTACATTGCCATTTTGTGCTATATAGATAGATAACGCATCTATGTAGCCATCATTTTGTGTTGTTTTATTGGTGTTTTCAAGATTTGTACGCAATGTATTTATAAAGCTTGATGAAGGCAATTTTTCGAGAGGTTTATCATTGCTAAACAGACAACGGTAAGTATTGAAAATCTGTCCAGCGTTATTCACTTCAATCAATTCATTTATAATGGCAGACTTTATTGTTTCTTTAAGTAAGCCAAAATCACAAAATGAAGATTTACTTAGAATATTTACAACTTCAAAGTCATTAAATTCATTAGGCTGAATCTCTGATAGATACTTGTCTAATAAATTAGGTTGAATTTGTAGATTATAATCTTGATACGTTTCTTTGGCCTCTTTTACTGCGTCAATGAAGACTTCTGGGGAAACCTCTTTTGGTAACAGCTTAATATACTTAGCAATATCATCTATGGCTTTGAGTTGGTTAATACAATGCACATATTTTGACCCGGAAAATTCTTTTGAAGCCCTCCAAGAATTACAAAGTTTGTCAACAATTTGTTCCTTTGTTTTGTCACTTACATGACCTAAAAGGATTTTGTAAACATTTGGAAAGTCCAATGTCGAAATTGACTGTTTCTTTTGTAATGAAGCTAAATTCTCCCAGATTTCGTTGATAGTAGAATTATTTTTAACTAACCCATTCAGAACTTCAATCATTGCAGTCAGTTTTGCCGTATCAGTATTGGCATAAACCTCCGTTAGTATAGCGTCAAAGTTTTCATCAGTTTCTGCATATTCATTGATCTTATATCCTTCCAATTTATCTATACAATTGTTTATGTATCCAGTTAATGGAATTTGTTTGGCATTTGCAATATCGACGCCATAAGCTAAAGCTGATACTTCTGCTTTAAGTTTCTCGTCATTTGGTATAATGTTTGAAGCTAGACCTAAATACTCTCCACTTAATATTTGTTTTATTTCATTGTTGTCTTTATGTATAATATCTTTATATAATTGATATACGGCCATGCTTACGATGCTTACATCGTCATGTCTGACTTTATAAAGTGATACAAGTCTATTTATAAAGATTATTATATCCCTGATATTGGCTTCATTGTGTTGTAATCTGTACAACCTATTAATTATATTCTCATCTTGGTTTTTAGTATTACCAAATGCTTCTTCAAATAGTTTTCTAAAAATTCCTTTATAATCAGTTATTACAGGCTTAGGAACAGTAAAAGTAACAGGAAATGTCTTATTTATAAAATATTGAGCTAATTCATGTGCTTTCGTTTCGTTGTCTCCAAAAGCACATGAAAGATGTGTAATATCATAAGGTATTATTACCCAAATGTTTTCAAAGCCAGTTTCTGCAAAAAAAGTGTGAATAGAGGACCATAACTGTTTAACTTTTTCAGCAGGTAATCTATCCATGTTGTCAAAAATGATAACAAGCTTTCTGCACTTTTTAGGATTAAGATTGTCTGAAACATCTTGCATCCATTTTTTAAATTCAACGACTGATGGCTCTTCTTCACTAATAACTTCGTATTCAGTTTCTTTTTTTTCTTTATCATTGTATACAGCAAGTATATAGCTGAAATTTCTATAATTAGGATTTTTCCAGGCTGCTATAGCCCACACTATAAGAGTTATAACAATGGGTAATATGGCAATAATAATTGACCATCCCCAACCACACCTATCTGCTAACAAGGCACCAGTAAGAGACGCTATACTGGTGAATATTGTTGTGATAGTACCTGCAATTACACCATTGCTTAAACGTGGATATGATAAGGTTGTTGTTTCAGTCTTTCGTGCTAATAGTAGTTTTAATTTTTTAGGCCATGTAACGGATTTTGTCCCTCCACCTTTTGTCGTAATCTTTGTATAGCCGATTAATATCTCTTCATTGACTAATTTATCGGTAAGTTGCTCCAATAATGACCTGCGTTGCAGATCTTCTTGATTGCCCCATGCATCATATTCAAAAAAGAAGTAATCGGAACCATCTTTTTGCAAATGTTTTTCGATAAGTTTTACGACATTTGATTTTCCAGCTCCCCAAACGCCTTCTATACCGATTATTCTAGGTAAACAATCATCTTTTGTTAAAGAATCGTTATCCTTAATGTGTTTAGCTATTGCTTTTGATAGAGATTCCTGAGAAGCTCCATCAAATTTATCTATGCCTTGAGGCTTGTCCTGTATGAATCTAGGAAATTTTGTCATAATGTTCTATTGTTTTGAGCTTATTAATAGTTCTCGAATATCGACTTCTAATATTTGAGATATTTTTAATAATGTTTCAAGACTTGGTTGTGAAGTGTTTGTACACCATTTAGATACAGTAGCAGGATCTTTCTCCAATTGCTTAGCTAACCATTTATTGGTTCGCTTTTTCTCCACAAGCACAACCTTAATACGGTTTATGTCTTTTTCTTTTTCCATAAAGATTTTCTTTCGTTCTATGCAAAGATAAGAAAGCCTATCTATTTTTTATCATTTCAATAAGACTATTTGCAATATAAATTGCGAATTAGTTCAATATTGTGTATGGAAATACTATGTTCCACTATCTTTATAGAAACAATATATTGTTTGTGGTGTTAAAAAATGAACTCTATAAATAAAATAATAGTGTTTAGTATCTTCAAAATTCTGTTTCTGTAACTTATGTAATTGTAGGCGAGCAGATCAGGCTGACCAGATTGCGCAGAAATCTCAGTATCGCTCAGATTGCCGAACGTGCCACCTGTTCACCCATCACGGTTTCGCGCATAGAGAAAGGAGTGCCGACAGTGGCTATAGGCATTTATCTTAGAGTGCTTTATGCGCTTCAATTAGGTGACGATATTCTTCTGCTTGCAAAAGAAGATGCCATGGGAAAAGCCTTACAAGATTTGTGTCTTAAGAAACGAGAAAGGGCATCCAAAAAGGGATAGGTTATAAAAGAGCTTCATTTACTTGTCGATCTTGATTGTTGAAAGAATCAAGGCTAATTAGAAAGGTGAGCTAATAGTCCCTTTGTCGCTTTGACAACTATGGATTTTACTATAATAATGAATGACTTCTTGCTAAGTTGCTAACACTAATTAAATTGTAAATTCCTAGCAGAATGTACATTTACTATGAATTGGTTGTGTTTATTGAAGAAAAACAATAACTTTGCCTTATAATTTAATTTCTTAAAGATGGAAGGTAAGAAAATAAATCGGTTGAAATTAGTTTTGGTCGAGAAGAAGCGGACTGGTGTTTGGTTAGCGCAAGAATTAGGCGTTTCTCCTGTGACAATCAGTAAGTGGTGCTCAAATATAACTCAACCGTCACTTTTAACTCTTAGTAGGATTGCAGATTTGTTAGAGATTGATCCTAGAGTTTTATTAAATGGTAAAGAATAATATGGATAGTTCATATAGTCAAATAGTTGCACTCATCTGGAATATCGCAGATGATGTTTTGAGGGATGTCTTTCTTAGAGGACAGTATCGTGATGTGATATTACCTATGGTTGTTTTGCGCCGTCTTGATGCACTTTTGGAACCAACGAAAGAAGACGTAGAGGAAGAAATAAAAGAAAGTGGAGTTGATAATATAGACGAGGGAGTTTTGAAAGACATTACAAGGCTCAGTTACTTTAATACAAGTAAGTGGACCCTAAACCGTTTGAAGTCTCAGGCTTCGGATAATAATGATATTTTATACGATAACTTTGTAGAATATCTGAACGGTTATAGTGAGAATGTCCGTGATGTGCTTCGTAACTTTGAATATTACACTAAAGCACGAAAATTGGCCGACAATGACAGACTGCTTTCCATTATTGAGCGTATAACTGATCCAAGAATTAATCTAACCGATAAGAATACTATCGATCCTGATGGCTTGCCTTTACCGGCATTAACCAATGTGGGTATGGGAACTGTCTTTGAGGAATTGCTTCGTCGATTCAATGAGGAAAATAACGAGGAAGCGGGAGAACACTTTACACCAAGAGATGCGATTTCTCTTTTGGCGCATTTGGTCTTTGAACCCGTAAAGGAGAACCTCCCTAAGATTATAACACTATATGATCCGGCATGTGGTTCAGGTGGTATGCTAACCGAAAGTCGTGAATATTTACTTGATTTAGGAGTACGAAGTGCTGCTATTCAGCTATCTGGTACAGAAATAAACCCAGAGACGTATGCTATCTGTAAATCAGATCTTATCATAAAAGGTGTGGACCCAAGCGGCATACATTGGGGTAATACAATTACAGATAATAGCTTTTCAGACAAGTCTTTCGGATATATGATAACTAATCCTCCTTATGGTAAATCATGGAAGGAGGATAAAAAGAAAATATATCATGAAAAGATGCTTCTTGACCATCGTTTCGAACTGACTCTTACCAATTATGTTGGTGAAGAAGAAGTTTTAGATTCCACACCACGTACATCGGATGGACAGTTGCTTTTCCTTTTGGAAGAAGTTGATAAGATGAAACCTCTAGAATTTCAACCACAGGGAAGTCGTATAGCTTCTATCCATAATGGTTCGTCTTTATTTACAGGTGATGCTGGTAGTGGAGAGAGCAATATACGCCGTTATCTTATTGAAAAAGACTTGGTTGAAGCTATCATACAATTACCTAACAATATCTTTTACAATACGGGTATTTCTACTTATGTGTGGATGCTGACCAACAAAAAAAAGGATAACAGAAAAGGAAAGGTGCAGCTTATAGATGCTTCACAAGCTTTTGAAAAACTAAGAAAGAATCAAGGCTCAAGAAATTGCACAATTGAGCCTTATCGTACGGATATTTTAAGGGTCTATACAGATTTCGTTGAACAAGAAGCTAACGAGGAACTGAAAGTGGGGTCTAAGATTTTCGACGACGACGATTTCCGTTATTACAATGTAACTATTGAACGTCCGTTGCGTCTTCGCTGTCAGTTTAATTCGTTAAAGATTGATGAAATGCTTTATGATAGCAGTGATATTGAAGTAAGTAAGTGGTTGTATAATACTTATAAAGATAGAGTTTTTTCAGGTTTGGATTCAGAAATTCCAACTATAAAAGAATATCTGAATGATCAGGATATTAAGATAACCGATAAGAAACTAAATAAACTCATTTCGGCAAAGGCATGGAAAGACCGTCAGCGATTGATGATTGCTGCTAAGGTCTTGATGAAGGATATGGGTACGGATGTTTATATGGATTATAATCTATTCTCCGCCAAAGTGAATGCTACCGCTAAGGTGCTGAAACTTGAAACAAGTGCTGCCGAATTGAAAACTATATGCAGAGCGATGTCTGTAACAGATTCGAAAGCTACGCCTGTTGTAAAGAAAGAGCATAAGGTTAACAGTAAGGATGTCGTAATGCTTTTGGAAACTTATGGTGTACCAGAAGAAAAACTTTCTGATTATGGCTATCACTCAGTAAAAAAAGGCATGTATGTGGAATTTGAATCCGATAGTGAACTTCGTGATAGTGAAAAAATACCGGTAAAAGAAGATATCTACGATTATTTCCAACGTGAAGTTCGTCCATATGTTGAGGATGCATGGATTAATCTGCCGCAGACTAAGATAGGATGTGAAATATCTTTCAATAAGTATTTTTATAAGCCAACTCCTTTACGTTCACTTGAAGAGAATGAACGGGATATTATTGCTTTGGATGAACAAAGTCAAGGCTTTATTAAATCGCTATTCAAACAGATGTAATGATGGAAAGATATAGTGAATACAAGGATAGTGGTGTACAGTGGCTTGGGAAAATTCCAAGTCACTGGGAAGTAAAACGTCTTGCGAGTTGTTTTACAGAACGAAAAGTAAAGGTTTCAGATAAAGAGTTTGATCCACTTTCTGTTACAAAGAATGGCATTTACCCTCAGCTTGAAAATGTTGCCAAAACAAATGATGGTGATAATCGGAAGCTTGTTCTCTCTGGTGATTTTGTTATTAATAGTCGTTCTGACAGAAAAGGATCGAGTGGAGTTGCTAAACAAGATGGATCCGTCTCACTTATTAATATAGTCCTAAAGCCACGAAAAAATATTTATCCTGATTTTTGTAATTATCTACTTAAATGTTATTCTTTTATCGAAGAATATTATAGAAATGGACGTGGTATAGTAGCAGATCTTTGGACTACACGTTATGATGAGATGAAGACCATAAAAATATCTGTACCTTTATTAAATGAGCAAAAAGCCATTGTTAGATATTTAAATAAAGTTACATCAAAGATTGATGAAGCTATTGCCCAACAGCAAAAGATGATAGATCTTTTGAATGAGCGCAAGCAGATTATCATCAATAATGCAGTAACAAAAGGGCTTAATCCTGATGTTCCAATGAAAAATAGTGGGGTGGAGTGGATTGGGAAGATTCCTAAACATTGGACAACTATAAGACTAGGATATTGCGCATGGATAAGAGCTCGTTTAGGTTGGAAGGGACTAAAATCTGATGAATATGTAGATAACGGGTATCCCTTTTTGTCTGCATTTAATATCGTTAATAATAAGTTAGATTGGAATAAGCTTAATTATATAAATAAATTCAGATACGAAGAATCTCCTGAAATTAAATTAAGAATTGGAGATATACTTTTAGTAAAAGATGGTGCAGGAATAGGAAAATGTGCACGTGTAGATAGTCTTCCTTTAGGAGAAGCTACTGCTAATGGTTCTTTGGCTTTTATTACAGCGAATGAGAGAGTTTACTATAAGTTTCTTCATTATTATATTATAAGTAATAGCTTTAATAAGTATAAAGATTTACTCATAACCGGTATGGGGGTACCCCATTTAACTCAAGGAGAAATAAAAAATATGATGTTACCAATTCCTCCTCTTAATGAGCAATATATTATTGTCCAAAGATTAGATAAGAATATTAATGTTATAGATAATATTTTAGAACATTATTTGCAACAGATAACTTTCCTTCAAGAGCGTAAGCGAATAATAATCAATGATGTAGTAACTGGAAAAGTGAAAGTGTCATGAATAATTCATATTACATATTAGCAAAAGAGGATATCCAGATAGAACGGCTACATATTTGTACATGGGAATTTCCTAATGCTGATTCATATATAGAGTTTGGTATGGAATTTTCTTATAGAAGTTTTACAAATGATACTTTAAACATTTGGTTATCTGTCCCTTTTATTAAGGAGAACGATGATGTAAAATGTTTATTGAAGAATTTGGCTGATAGCGCAAACAGTCGCTTTATCTTTAATAATATAGTAAGTGGGATTAGTAATATCGGAGCCGATTCTCGAGATGGAAGTGTCTTGCATTTTGAGGGACGTGATTCGTTGACTATTTTACCTTGTAAGATAGACGTTTCAAGTGGTCTTCTAAAGTTTACTCTTAATAAGCCTAATAGATATGAAGGTAATTTATATTTTAGAGTTTTAGTAAAACATAATGGAACAATTGCGATAAAAAAATCAGGAATTGCCCAAAATACATATATATATGACCTGAAAATTAATGAAACTCGTAATTTACCAGAAGACATATATCATTTGAAATCAAATGAAAATTTGCAGATTTGTCAAATTCAAAATCTGTTCTGTCTACATTCTGTCCCTGATGATTTTGAGTTTAGTTTTATTGATTCTTCTAAGCTTAAAAACATTAGAAAACTAGAAACAGAAGCCTTCAAAAAATATCTTCCAGATGTGAAGGATATAGGTAAAGATTGCTATAACATAATGTTCCTAAAAGATTGTGGTAAAGAAAGTTATTCCCTGTTTACTACATGTTCTGAAGAAACTATTGGAACTAAGCAAATTTCACTTGCAATAGCTACAAATATATTATGCAGTCTACTTTTCTTTGTATATAGTGTTAGAACTGGAATTAAGAAGGGGGAGGTATGGTATATTCAAATGCCATGGGAAGGTATAATTGCTTTATTTGTACTAATTGTGCTATGTCTATATTTATTTCACATAAAAAGAAAAAAATAGTATGAAAGCCTTATTAGATACCAATATTATTATTCATAGAGAAGCAAATAAAATTGTGTCTCAAGATATAGGTATTCTTTATCGTTGGTTGGATAGAGGAAAATATACAAAATGTATTCATTCTGCAACTATTGAAGAGATAAAGAAAAATCCCAATAAAGAAACGGTTAAGCTTTTCTTGGTAAAGTTAGACAGTTATGAGACAATAGAGATACCTTCACCTATACAAGATGAAGTAAAAAAGATCTCTGAAAGCTATGATCGTACGGAAAATGACTTAATTGATACTTCTTTGTTGAATGAAGTATTTGTCGGACGTGTGGATATATTAATCACTGAAGACAAAAAAATTCATAAAAAAGCTAATGCTTTAGGGATTCAAGACAAGGTTTATACGATAGATTCTTTCTTGGAAAGAACTTTTGCAGAACACCCTGATTTAGTTAATTATAAAGTTCTTAATGTCCAAAAAATAAAATTTGGACAGCTCAGTCTTGAAGATCCTTTTTTTGATAGTTTAAAAGCTGATTATATTGGCTTTGATAAATGGTTCATAAAAAAATATGATAATGAGGCATATATTACTATAAATTCAAATAATGGGATGCTTTTGTCTTTCCTCTATTTAAAGGTGGAAGATGAAAATGAAAGTTATATGGATATAACCCCTATGTTCTCGCCTAAAAAACGATTAAAAATTGGTACTTTCAAAGTTATAAGTAACGGTTTTAGGTTAGGTGAAAGATTTATTAAAATAATTTTTGATAATGCTTTGAAAAATCATGTTCAAGAAATATATGTAACCATTTATGATAAACGTCCTGAACAAAGACGATTAATTGAATTATTGGAACAATGGGGATTCACTTTGTGGGGGAAGAAGAATGAAGAACTGGTATATATTAGGGATTTCTCACCTAAATATGATGTAAAGGATATTAAAGGCTGTTTCCCTTATATTTCAAGAGAGCAACAAGCATATATAGTCCCTATATATCCTGAATATCATACAGAACTTCTTCCAGATTCTATTTTAAATACAGAATCACCGCAAGAGTTTATTGAAGATTTTCCTCATCGTAACAGTATTAATAAAGTATATGTCTCAAGGGCTCTTGAACCTTATCCGAAAGTTGGAGACATTTTAATTTTCTATCGTACGGGAGGATTATATAAAAGTGTTATTACTACGATAGGAGTAGTGCAGGAACTTAAATTTGAGTTTAAAGATGAAGAAGATTTTATTTCATATTGTCGAAAAAAAAGTGTTTACCCAGAACAGGAGTTGAGGAACATGTGGAAGTATTCGATAAGACATCCTTTTGTTGTAAACTTTTTGTATGTATATTCTTTCCCGCATAGAATCAATATGCAAAAATTGATAGATCTAAAAGTTTTATCAGGTATAAACGATGCACCAAGAGGATTCAAACCGATAACAAAAGAACAATTTGAAATTATTTTGAAAGAGACAAAAAGTGATGAAAGTTTTATTATCAATTAAACCTGAATTCGTAGAGAGGATTTTTGATGGGAGTAAAAAGTATGAATATCGTAAAATGTTGTTCAAAAGAAATGATATAAATGTGGTTGTTATCTATGCATCTGCTCCAGTCAAACGCGTTGTTGGTGAATTTAGGATAAAAGATATATTTTCGGAAAGTGTAGATGTTTTATGGGAGAGAACAAAAGAATATTCTGGTATATCGAGAGAATATTATTTGTCATATTTCCAACATAAAAATATTGCAAATGCAATAGAAATAGGTAAGATTAAAAAATATAAAAAGATGAAAATGCTCTCTGACTATAATATTGCCCAGGCACCACAATCTTTTTGTTATATATCAGATTAGAATTAAAAAATATGAACAAGACAAACGAACAAGCTTTTGAAGCTTTGATAGAAAAGGCGCTTGTTGGCACAACATTAGAAGAACGTCAACAAACAGGTGTTAATGATATTGATGCACAGTCTCCAGACTTAGATAAATATTATTGGGGGCTGCTGAAGGATATGTCCGACAAGAAGTATGCTTTTGATATGCGTCGTTTGTGGTCGTTCTTGAGGACAACCCAACAAAATATTATAGATGAATATAAAGGAAAAAACATTGAAAACGAACTTCCTAAGCAACTTTCGAAAGCAATTGATACATTTGGTATTATTGAGGTACTAAGGAAAGGTGTAGATATAGATAATATTCATGTCACAATGTTTTATCCGAAACCATCGCCTGCCGATAGTCAATTATCAAAAGAAAAATATATTCAAAACCAATTCTCCGTGACCCGTCAGCAGACCTTTTCTGTTAGTAATCCAGGCTTGGAGATTGATATGGTGTTGTATGTAAATGGTTTGCCGTTATTTACATTCGAATTCAAAAATCCATGGACACATCAGACTGCCAAATATGATGGTCAAAAGCAATATAGGGAAGAACGGAATCCAAAGGAAACACTTTTGAAATTCGGTCGTTGTCTTGCCCATTTTACAATGGATAAGAACGAAGTATATTTCACCACTAAATTGAATTCGGGCAAAACATTTTTTATGCCGTTCAATCAAGGTCTGCCCAATGGACAGGGAGCAGGAAATCCAGTTAATCCTAATGGAGGATATAAAACCGCATATATGTGGGAGAAGGTCTTGCAAAAAGATATTGTGGCAGACATAATTATGAATTATGTGCTATTTGATTATGGTGAAGCAAAGACTCAAAAGAAGGTCCCTCATATAATGTCCAATGCCAAAAAACTTATATTTCCACGTTTTCATCAGCTTGATGTAGTTAGTAAATTGATTGTAGATGTAGCGAAATTTGGCGTTGGTAAAACTTATTTGATTGAACATTCGGCCGGTTCAGGAAAATCAAATTCAATAACCTGGTTGGCATACAAACTTATAGATGTTTGTCCTGTTACGATGGATGCTGTTCGTGCAAAGACACTAGATTCGCGTTTATATGATTCTGTGATCGTCGTTACAGACCGTAGATTGTTGGACAAGCAGATAACAGACAATATTAAGGCTTTTGGTAAGAGTGAAAAAATTGTGGCTCATGCTGATACTTCCAAAGACCTAAAAAAGGCCATTGAAGATGGAAAGCGAATAATTGTTACAACTATCCAGAAATTCCCTTATATATGTGATTCTATATCAGATGTGAGCGAACATAATTTTGCTATTATCATTGACGAGGCACATAGTTCGCAGTCTGGTATAGCTGCTGATAGTGTGAATAAAACAATTCAGAAGGACATGGATTGTGAAGGGGCAGATACAGACGAACTTTTGGAAAAACTGATGAAAGATCGTAAAATGAGTACAAACTGTTCTTACTTTGCATTTACAGCAACTCCAAAGAAGGAAACGCTTGAAAGATTTGGTTCAGAGGATAAAGACGGAAAATTCCATCCATTCCATCTTTATAGCATGAAGCAGGCTATTGAAGAAGGATTTATTCTTGATGTGTTGTCTAACTATACGACATATAAAAGTTATTATGAACTGACAAAAAGTATTGAGGATAATCCTGAATATAATAATGAAAAAGCCCAAAAGTTGCTCCGCAGAGCTGTAGAGCGAGAACCTAGAACTATAGAAGCCAAGGCTGAGATTATGCTGACACATTTTGATGCTAAGATATTCCGTAATCATAAGCTGAAAGGAAAGGCGAAAGCTCTGGTGGTAACTAAAGATATTGAGTGTGCGATTTTATATTATAAGGCACTCCAGAAGTTGGTGGAGGCAAGGAAACTTCCTTATAAGATATTGATAGCATTTTCTGGAGAGAAACAGATTATAGACAAAAGCATTGGATATGATACTCCAATATATAATACAAATAACATACAAGCTGCAGAACCTTATGGAGATTATTATGTGACACGTCGCTACACCGAGGCAGAAATGAATGGATTTCCTGATACTCAAACAGCTGAAAAATTCGAGTCAGATGATTATCGTATTTTGGTCGTTGCCAACAAATATCTGACAGGATTTGACCAACCGAAGTTGTGTGCTATGTATATTGATAAGCCTTTAGATGGCGTGTTGGCTGTTCAAGCTTTATCACGTCTAAATCGGGCAGCTCCTGACCTGGGTAAGCTTAGCGAAGATTTATTTATTCTCGACTTCTATAATAAAATAGAAGATATAAAAGAAGCTTTTGACCCTTTTTATACTGCCACAACTTTATCAGAAGCTACAAATGTGAATGTACTTCATGAATTAAAAGCTACATTGCTTGGAATGTGTGTATTCAATATGGACGAAGTGAATGAGTTCATCGATTTGTATATTCGTGGAGAAGAAGCTGACAAATGGGCTCCTATTATTGATGTTGCTGCACAACGATTTAATTCAGAAATTGAATGGGCTGAAAATGGGAAAGCTGATTTTAAGATGAAATGCAAGCAATTTGTTAAGGTTTATTCCAAAGCAGCTGCTATTATGAGTTATGAAGTCAAGGATTGGGAAAAATTATTCTGGTTTTTACGTTTCCTAATACCTGAACTTTATATTGAACCCAATGGCGGTAATGATATAAAAGACTTGCTTGATTATGTCGATTTAAATACATATGGCTTACGTCGTACCGTTTTGAATGAGACAATTAAGCTTGATGCTGGAGAAACGGTAATTGACCCTAACAAACCTATAATGGTAAATGCTGGAGGAGAAGATGATGAGCCTAAAGATCCATTGGATATAATTCTTAAAGATTTTAATGAACGATGGTTTAAAGGATGGGATGCTACGCCTGATGATCAGAAAGCAAAATTGATAAGCATTACAAAAGCTGTAACGGAGGATGAAGATTATCAGACTCTTGTTGTGGGTAATCCTGATAAGCAGGCTGTCGATGAAGCAATGGCTACTATAATCGATCGAATTATCCGAAAAAACGTAAAGGTGATATGTCTTTATACAAGGAATATCAACAGAACGATGGTTTTAAATATAATCTGCGTAATCTGATTAATCGAATGCTAGGTGATCTCGACTATGTAAAATGAATGTATGTAAGTAAAATAATTTTATCTACAGAAAAGAAGACGAGGTTAACTCAAAAGCATGAGTCAGCCTCGTCTTTTTCGTACTTCTAATGGGAACTGTTTACAAATATTAGATTCTCAGAGGAGGAATAATGTCTTTTGTGACAGGCTAGATAAAATCCACATTACACCTCCAGATCCTTCAACGGCAACCCATAATTATATTGTCTGAAAAATCCTCTGTGGATAAGTTTCAGACCAAGGGTCTGATAATACTTGTAATCGTCATCTTCGGTACAGAGGTATTTGTAACCGTATCGTGGGGCGTACTCCTTGAAGAAGCGGGCAAGGTCTTTCAGGTTCTCCTGTTGGTTTCGTTTGAAGTTGCTGCGAACAATGATAATACTCCAGTCAGGGATACTGCCGACACCACAACTATATTCCCAGAAACGGATGTATAAATCCATTTCGCCTACATGAACAGAAACACAAATGCCATTGGCGTTGTGCATGACGGAACAGCAGTTTCTGTAACCGAATCTCTCACACAAATAGAGATTGAAATCGTAAATAAAATCGGAATAGTTCATAATAATTTGAATTTTGATGGTTAATAAAAAATTGATTATAGACTGAAACCTCGCTTGCGTTTCGGTTTCTTTTTCTTCTTTTTAAGCCGGTTGGTCTGTATCGCTTCCTCCGTATCATAATCCGTAGGAGAGGGAGTGAACAGTCCAAGAGTAATACCGGAATGATTCTCCTGCTGATATTCATGCCGAGGTTCCTCGCGTATGGTTTCTGCCTGTGCCTGACGCTGGTTCATGGTAGCAGAAAGAGCGTTATATCTCAATTCCTGATCGATGTTCAGGAAACTGAACTTGCGGTCAATCTTGGAACCGCTAAAGGTCAGTTGGTCACATGTGAACTTGACACCTTGCATCTCTCCGGTCGTGCGACTTAGCTTCCATTGCGTATCAATTCCGTACTTCCGTAAGGCCAGTCGCAGCTCACTCCAACTTCGTGCGTTCGGAACTTCTCGTTTCAAGGCATGATAGATAAAATACTTTACCTTGTCATGACGACGCAATCGCATGAAATTGACATGCTCTTTTCCTTCGGCAAAATGCAAACGATAACGGGCTGTCAGCATCTTGCAGACCTTTTCGTTCCGGTAGCGGTCATTCTTGTCGCTGATGGTGCGGCCGTCATTATCCACCCGGTTGTAAACGATGTGACAATGCGGATGGTCACGGTTAGTATGCCGGGCGATGATGAACTGTGTGTTCTCGATTCCCATCAGCTTCATATAGTCGTGAGCGATCTTTAGCATCAGCCCATCATCGTCACGGATGCGGTCTTCGTCTTCTGCGGAGAAGCTCAATGATATATGACCGACCGTGTTCTTGACCTTGTCGTTCAGTAAAGTCTGCAACTCGAATTGTTCCGCTATTTCTTCGGGTGAACCGTAGACACCAACTGCTTTTAGCAGGCGTGACTTATCTTCTTTCAGCACATAGTTTACGCACCCGGAAAACGATGTGCCCTTGACAATTTTACCTATCATCCTTGAGCTGTTTTATGAGTTGTGAAATCTGTTGAACGGCGGTACTGCACTCATCGGCCACACGATAAAAACCGTAAGCATTGGCTCGTCTGGCAAGTTGATTCAGGTTCGTGCTTTCGCCAATCAGTTTTCGGATGATATCAAGATTTTCTCTCGTAATTCGTTCGCGCACCGTACCGTGTTCGATGAGTGAACGCACTACTTCGCTTTGACTGCGTTTACTGCGTCGGCTGAGTGCTCTGAGCCAACCGAATTGTTCGTCTGTAAGACGGATTGTTACTGTATTTTTCTTGTCCATAATATTTGCTTTTGAGATTAATAATTGTGACCATCGGGAGCCGTCTCACCGTCTTTTGAGGTGAGCAAGTGGCCGGGAAATGTAATACACCGGCATAAACTTGCTCCAGTGAAAAAGAAGTGAATCAGACATCTGAAAGTCATCGTTTGAAAAGTCCTTTTCGGGTACGTTGAACCGTTGCTGAAAGCGGTGCTTTCTCCACATTGACGGGCTGCAAATCGAAAGTTTCGACAAGCGTTTTCAAGGCCGGATTCAACGTGACAAGACGATTGAAAATTGCCTCCTTTGTCTCTTCTCTCAGCAGAAAATCAGCGATGTCATAACCCGCATCCCGTTCTTCTTTTGTTGCGTTTCTTTCCATAAAATCGAAAAGAAAAACCTCTATTCCCAGGCTTCGGATCATCTCCATTTTACTGTTCCAATAGTCGGTTGCACCCAGGTCAGGGAAGAGCAGGACACGTCGGTTTCTCAATACACTCATGGCATCCCGATTGAATGCTCCGTTCTTCCCGCCCGAAGCAATCCATAAATATTGCGGCAGATAGAAGCTGGATATCAAAGCGCTTTTCTCACTCTCCACAAGGGCAACCGGACGCTGCTGGTCGGAGGACAAAAGGTGCTCACCAAACAGGCATTGCCGGAGGTTGAAATTCTCTTTCTTCAGAAGGGAATGTACCCACGTGATGTAGTTGTGCGGCTTTTTAATCCGTCTTCCGTTTTCAGAATTGTAGAGCATCACTTTCCCGGTGCGTACCCGTCCGGAAATATCCACCTGCCAGAAGACCGTAGCTCCCGGCCAATGTTTCGAGGTTCCCACATGGTAGCGCAACATCAGTTCTTCGGTAGCCTCCTGCCCGAAATGGAAACTCAGAAACTGAAACAGCTTGTTCGTGTGATACAGCTTCAGAGACTGTCTCATGATTTCCGGTTCAATGAAGGATGGCACAGGAGGCAGACTGACGCGTGGCTTTGACACCGGCACAAATTCTTCGCTCAATCGTTCCTTGGCCATCGGGTTCTCGTCAAAGTACATTTTAGGCGTATAGTTGTAGCCGCACTTTTGTTCATGGTTGCATCGCCCTACATAATCGGGAAAGCTGATTTGCTTTTCCATATCGATGTATTTGGCAAAACAACTTTTGCGGTGGCAGTTCGGGCATGTGTGCCGGGTGCTGACACCTTTGTATGGTTCTAATGTGAATCTGTAGCTCATTTTTCTTTCTGTTTGGATGTTACTATGCACATTTTCGCAACTTCACAAACCCCTCGGTTGCGAAAATGTGCATAGTAACAGGTTTATTTACTGTATTCTCCATGATTCTCTTTTCTGAATAATGTTCCGATGTGGCGTTTTAGAAACATCTTGAAAGCATGCTCTTTCATCCCATAGCTTTCAGCAATGCCGATACCTTCTGCCGTTGTAAACCTCTGAGGCAGGTTCAGGTAGATGTTGCGGTGCAATTCGCTCAACTGTTCCTGGCTGACGGCAGTCTGCACCTTTACAGCTGTAGTCCGAAAATATTCAGTCAGCAGGATGGCACGATTCACGCTTTCAAGGTCAATCGTAGTCTTATCGCGCTCTCCGCAAGTCCATCGGGCAAGCTGGATAATCAGACAAAACCGGATAATGTAGATTTCCAGTTTGCAGTAAATACCTACCAAAGCATCATTGGTTTCCATATCACATTGGCGGGCATTTTCATGCTGCCAACCGTAAAGCCGTTGCTTGGCATCTTCATCGAATGGCAGGCATTGAGGCTGCAACTCATTATTCTCGTCATGCGGACAATCCTGTGCGATCAGCTTATCGATAATCTGTTGCCACTGAGACTCCAGTTCTTCTGGAGTTTCCCGGTCGTTCCATCTGCTTTTCAAGACAGATTCAGGCATCACGAAAAGAATACGGTCGATAAAACCGTTACTCGAACGCTCGCCCTTGACCAGTTCGCCCAGAATCTTCTTTTGGATAGTACCGATAACAGAGATGTAAGGACGTCTGATAAAAATGGAACTTTGCGTACTCTTGCGGTCGGAAATTGTAGGCTTGGCATTGAACACCGAAAGCCAGAACTGTTCTTCCGAACCGTTGTTGTAACGGTTGAAATTCTTGAACCAGGCCGACAGCTCGTCCGACCAAAGGCAGAGTCCTCTGGGATTCTGGGCATGTATCAGGCTCAATCCTTCGGGAGTGATATCCGAAACAAGAAAGCGTCTGCGCACGGGAGCTTGCGGAAACTCATCCAAACCAGCTTCCATGCGTTCCCTTTTGCTCATGGACATAGTGCATTCATACTCGGCATACAACTTCTGATACTCCTGATTCTGACAATAGTCATGTTCAATAAACGGCTGGAAAGCGAAACTCAGCGGATGACTCTTATTGGCTCCGGGGCGTCCAATCAGTGCCATGTACAGAATGGGACTTTCCAGCCAGTTGCGCTTTACCTGCACCAGATGGGAGTTTCCAATCCCCACGGCAATGGCTGCAAGGATAGCCGCAGCGACATAATCCACGGGATAGCCCTGACAATCGTGCAAACTACTGATGATACGCTGAATCCTGATAGGAAAGACCTCTATTGGGAATTCACCGCCGGACATCTTGGCTCCGATGCGCACAGCCTCGCCGATAATACCTTCTGCTGTTAATTTGGAGGTTTCCATAGCCGTGCAGATCAAAAGTTATAGCCTCCCTTTGGTTTGCGCTTCGCTCCATATACTATCTCCGCTGCCTGTTCCTGGAGCGATATTGCCTGCATCTGCTTGCGGCCGGACTCAATCCATTGCAGCAGCTCATCTTCATAGAAGTAGAGTTTTTTCCCTCGTTTGTAAGCCGGAATCAGTCCTTTACGCGCAAGCGTGTAAATGGTAGGCTTTGCCTTTCGTGTGATTTTACAGGCTTCGTCAATTTCAATAAGACGATGCTTGTCGGAAGAAGCCTGCGGTTGCAGTGCCGCTACCATTTGACGGATTTGTTCTATCTGCTCTGTGAGATAACCTACCGCCTGCGGCAGCTTATCAAAAGTGATTTGTTCGTTTGCCATACGTACTCGTTTTTAATTGTTCGCTGGCAAAGGAAATTGGTGTTTTGATGGTGGAAAACATCACCGGAATATAACTGTGAGATAACTTTTGGTGGTGATAAATTAGTATATTTGCAAAAAACAGACTATGAACAATACAGATAAAGTCTATCTAATAAAATGGGTTGGACCATTCTCATATGATGAGTTATATAATTGGGAAAAGAAATGGTTGGAGAATAATAATGAAAATTTTAATTTGTACTTGTTGCAAGGAAAAAGAAAATACGCTAGAAAATTTTCTTATTATTGTGGACAAACTATTAGATGCGTATATAGAAGACTAAAAGATAAGGATCATCATTTTAAAGAAATAGAACATAGCGATTATTCTATATGGATTGGTAAATTTTCCAATGTTGTACCGAATAAAACAGATATAAATGTAGTAGAGAAAATCATAACTTCAGAGCTAGCAGAATTGGAATTAGGATTTGAAAATATGATGAATGAAATAAATTTCCATCCACCAGTTTTCGATGTATATATTATTAATCAGTGGTATCATCCTATAAAAAATAGCGAATGGAAGAGGATTCATTATAATTCACCTGCTAATTATATTCCAGATTTAATGATTTATGATTCAAACTCAAAAGAAATGAAGGGAACTAGAAAAATAAGGAAATTAGGAATATTGGAATAAGTTTCATGGAGGATGTAAATTAAACTGTGTCAGCAAAGAATAAAATATTAACTTTGCTAACACAGTTTTTTTGTATGAAAGAAGAATTTGATTTTGAGAGTATCAAGAACAAGGCAATTGAACAGCTGAAAGCAGGTAAACCCCTGTTAGGTAAAGACGGTGCTTTTGCTCCCTTATTGGAAAGTATCCTGAATGCAGCTCTGGAAGGTGAGATGGATGCACACCTTACAGAAGAAGAACGTCAGATGGGTAACCGCCGTAACGGGAAAATGCAAAAGCAGGTTCAGACTCCATTAGGTGAGGTAACTGTATCCACTCCCCGCGACCGTAATTCAAGTTTTGATCCACAATTTATTAAGAAGCGTGAGACCATTCTGGCAGAAGGTGTTGCCGATCGTATAATCGGCCTGTATGCTCTTGGTAACAGCACACGTGAGATTAGTGATTGGATGGAAGAGAATCTTGGTAATCGTGTATCGGCAGATACAATCAGCGCCATTACAGACCGTGTACTTCCGGAAATAAAGGCATGGAAATCACGTATGCTTGATTCTGTCTATCCTATAGTCTGGATGGATGCCATCCATTATAAGGTAACAGATGAACGTGGTTGTGCTGTTACACGTGCAATCTATAATGTGCTGGGTATTGACCGGGAAGGACATAAGGAACTACTCGGAATGTATATATCAAGAAATGAGGGAGCAAACTTCTGGCTCAATGTTCTGACAGACCTTCAGAACCGTGGAGTCGAAGACATTCTTATAGCCTGTATAGACGGCTTGAGAGGTTTTCCTGAAGCAATCCAAAGTGTTTATCCCAATACAGCCGTACAGCTTTGTGTCGTACATCAGATTCGTAATTCCATCAAATATGTAGGCTCCAAAAATCAAAAGGAATTCCTGAAGGATTTGAAATGCGTTTATCAGGCTGTAAATAAAGAATCGGCAGAAAATGAACTTCTTAAGCTGGAAGATAAATGGGGCGAACAGTATCCTATTGTCATCAGGTCATGGCAGGAGAATTGGGATAAGCTGTCCGAATATTTCCAGTACACTCCGGCTATCCGTAAGCTCATATATACGACAAATACTGTTGAAGGTTATCACCGTCAGATTCGTAAGGTAACAAAGAATAAGGGCGTGTTCCCATCGGATACAGCCCTTGAGAAACTGGTTTATCTTGCATACCGCAATATACGGAAGAAGTGGACCATGCCACTGGCTAACTGGGCTACAATCTCACAACAATTAGCCATAAAGTTTGGAGAGCGATTTAAATTATTGTAATTTTACGCTCGTCGGGACGGGTGGTCCCGCCCCTTGGCGCTGGCCGTTCCCCGACCGATGAGTTTTCTAATAGGAAATAATGCGTGACACAGTTTATTTTACACTACCGTTTCATGTAATATTCAGATTTAGTCTGATTTTACATCCAGATTCTGTGTGTGACATTTTACGTTCAATAGTTGAGATTTCCAGGTCGCGAAGGGTATGGGCAAAGACATTCTTGATTAAGGTAGCAGTATGAATACGCTTTCTACCAAAAGCCTTGCCAATATTCCAACCAAAGTGCATAATATCAATGCTTTTAAGTTGTGAGTCAACCTTTACGGGCTATATCTTTTGTAAGGTATCACTTGTACTATATTCTGCAACGTATGTACATAGACGGTTGAGATCTTCTTCACTCATATAGGCAACCATTGTTTGCTTCGTATAGCTAATGACCTTTTCTAATTTGGTTTGAATAGCATGATCCTGTTTTGCGATGGCGTTGGCTCGCATGACTTCATATTCTGAAGGTTCAGAGATTGCTTCTTCAGTGGTAGGAGCAGGCTCAATGACATCAGGCATAGCCTGGTTTGAATCTTTGATTGTAGTGGCTGCCGGCTCAGAAACGGTTTCATTGTGATTTTTCATCGTTTGAAAAGCAGAGGAACGCAATAGAAAGGCTTCTATGCGTGGTAGCAGAAACTGATTGAAAGTTGTCTGTAAACTGGCATAGATCGCCATCAAGACAATTACTGTTGCAAAAAATGCAACACTACTACTGAAATCGTCAACACCTTTGGATATAACAAACTGACGAGCTAAAACGCCAACAACAAGAGTACCCACCAATACAAAGGTATAGAGTGCTATATGTTCTATATTTTTCTGGTTCATAGTGATATTTGCTAATTGTTTGTGCGCAAATATATGTCATTTAATAGATACCATGTTATAAATCCAAGAAAGTGGCAGCATTTGTCCTCGATATGTAGCT
The DNA here is from genome assembly GCF_000190575.1 of Phocaeicola salanitronis DSM 18170. Taxonomy (NCBI): domain Bacteria; kingdom Pseudomonadati; phylum Bacteroidota; class Bacteroidia; order Bacteroidales; family Bacteroidaceae; genus Phocaeicola; species Phocaeicola salanitronis. Next base: position 562,624 of record NC_015164.1, read on the forward strand.
TTTTTCCTAGTTAAGAGTTTAATAACTATGAATTAAATTCGGCTTTATTATGTAATCTATTATTTTGAATTTAATCTTTTAGAAAATAATAAGATTGTAGTAGCTATCAATATTAAATGTGTATATTTGCTTGTAAATCAATTTTGTAATATGCATATAGTCTATAAAAGTAAACCTATGCCGATTCATATTGATAAATATGAGCATAATTCTTTTGAATATGATAAATGGATCATATCAGATGATTACAGGGAATTAAAATTTGGTTATGAATATCGTATTATAGTTTCTACAAAAGAAACTATCAAAGATTATAATGACTTAACATATGATTCAATTTTGACATCAGCTTTTGTGGAAAAGCTAACGATGTTGCTTAAATATGTCTTAGGAATATCTTTAAATTCCCCTCATAATCAGATATTTCACAAAAGGATTAGAGCTGTAGACTTTAGAGAGATACCTAAAGGTTGGGATGCTAATATTGATGAAATTGATACATATTTAATGGAAACGCTTCCTTCATTTGCACGGGCTGTTCCTATTCCTACTAATGGAAATATGAAAACCTCTATTTTGGATGAATTACATATTGCTCTTAATAATTATGATTCTTTAGATGAAGAAATTAAAGATTTAATAGCAGTGCATAATAGTGCTGTTGAATCCGACGAAAGAGCGTGTTATCTAATTATGGGGAAACTAATTGACATGATTAATTGGTTATATCCATTAAAGCATAGACTTGATAGACGAATTAAAGAAACTTTTCCTGAGCTAATTCCTTTCTTTGGAGATACAACAATAAAAGATTTAATGGGAATTGCTAATTCAAGAAAAGAAACAAGGCATTATAATGCGTCACCTCAATCATCTCATCCTGCATTAACAAATCAAGAGGCTGAATTATATTTTCAGCTTATAGATATTTTAGCTTTAAATATTGTTCGAATAAGACTTGGTTTACCTAAAATTACTGTGGAAGATGAGAAATAATAAATGAATAGGGAACTCTGAGAAATCAGAATTCCCCATTGATAATATAGAATTACTTCAACGAAATCTTATTAGCCGTCTCTCGCTTCTTGGAGTTAACCAAATCAGCATAGATTTGAGTGGTGGTGACATTCTTGTGTGTCAGCATCTTCGATACTGTGTAAATGTCTGTGCCTAAAGAGATTTGGATGACGGCGTATGAATGACGAAAGCAGTGGAAGGTTATGTGCTTTCTGATTCCGGCTTCGGCGATCCATTGTTTCAAGGGATGATGGGTCATGGAGCGAGTTAAGCCTTTGAAGACTTTTCCGGAGCCCCATTCGCCACACAACTCCAGTGCTTCCTGACTGATGGGGAGGGTAGCTTCTGTTTCCGTCTTTTCGGTGCAGATACGGATGTAATAGCCTTGGTCTGGCCCAACCTCAAAGTCTCGCCAGTCCAGCTTCAGAATATCACTGATACGGAGACCGGTCATGCAAGCAAATAGGGAGGCTTGTTTCAAGACTGGAATTTTGCATGGCGTAGCTGCCAGTTTCTTGACTTCATCAAGTGTCAGATACTCTTTCTTGACCTCTTTCCATTCTATCTTTTCCAGAAAGTCGTTCAAGTTCTCACGCAGCATCTTCTCTTTATAGGCTATTTTCAATAAGGCACGGAACGTCGAATAATAACCGGCTGCCGAATTGCGTGAGATATAAGCATTGGGATGATTGATCTGTTTGCATTTGAGCAGGTAATCTTTGAACTTCTCGCACAGTTCCACAGTGACATCACCAAAGGTGCATTTGCCGCCGACAAATTTCTCAAAGTGGTTGTAAACACAATCCCATTTCTCATACTTCTCCCGTGCCTTTGTCCGGAAGTAGGCGAGGAAATCTACCTTTTGCTTGTTCTTGTCCAAGAACCCGAATTCTTCATTGATAAGCGATTGGACACGGATACAGCGGATTGCCTCTGCCTTGTTCAGCATATCCTGATTGAACATTCTTTGCTGCTCGTTCTTGGGTTTGGCATAGATGTAGATGCCGAGGAATTCCCGGCGACTCATCTTCATCGTGTAAGGATTGCGGATGGCCGGATAATAATCCAGATAAAGAGATATACGGTCGTTACGCAATGGCTTTTGTCTCAAAGTTACGTTGGTGCATGTAAGTGTCATAGCTATATTGTTTCTTGATTAATACTTGTTTTTGTTGCAAATAAAATAGGTGTTATAATGGTGGTATTTATCACCGGAAAATAACTTTTGCTTCATTCTATCTTTGGAGGCTCAAAGAACTTGTCCAACTCTGCCCGCAGGATCTTGGTATATTTACCGACCTTGATACGGGGGATATTATGGTATTTCACATAATGGTAGAGTTGGTCCCGTGTCAGATTGAATCGCTCCATCGCTTCGGCAATAGTGTAGTATTTTGGTCCTTCGGGAGCTATGAGACCTTTGGCAATGTCCACATGCTTCTTGGAGTAGTACACCATGATGCCGACTTTCTTTTTGGGAATGGCATTCTTTGATACAAAAGAATAAATTGCTGTTAGTGTCATACCGAACTTCTCTTGCATATCTTGCGTGCTGTACCATTCCTTGATTTCAGGATCGGGAGCTTTCTTTGCAAAGTAGTCATCAATATGCTTTTTGCTCCAATAGGTTTTCCCACGATTAAAGGTTCGTGGAATATTATGTTCCTTAGCGATGTGAAATATCCAGGAATCTTTGACACCGAATTTCTCTTTAATCTCATTTGTGGTATAGAAGTCTATGATAGGAAGAGTGTCTTTAGGTTGTCGTTTCTTGTATGGGTTTCTTTTAAGCATCTCTTCTATATCGCTCTGCCGAACAAATGAAAGCCTACTGCTCAACTTGTAAGCAACAAGATGTCCAGTATAAATCATTTTATAAACAGCTTGCAGTGAAAGCCCCAACAAAGTAGCAGCCTGAGCGATCGACAAATATTCCTTGTCTTTAATATCTATCAAAGGCTTTTCACTCTTAACGATTTGAATCCTTTGCTCTTCCTGCTGAATCCGTTTTGCTCGTATGGCTTGTTTATAAGCCAAATTCGCACACCTGTGTGAGCAGTATTTCGTAGTTACTTTTTGTGCTACGAATTCTTGGCCACACCACTCACAAATCTTTTTAATTCTAATGTTGCTCTTTGCCATTTTACTTGAATTTTTAGGGTTTATTTCTCCTTGATTTCTCCAGTTTTATTCCCCCATCTTAAACTATATTCAACCATATTCAACTTTCTCCACGACCTTGCCAACGAAAATCCTCAGATTTCGTGGTGAGGTACACAGGAGGTACAAAAAATGGCGTAAAAAGGCTTAGCAACGATTATCAACGATACTTGGCAACAAAAAAGGCGCCCCGTAAAGAGCGCCATATTAATCGATTATAATCAATTTAACTATTTGATAATCAGATACTTACTTGCCGATGCAAAAGTGCTCAAAAATAGAGCCAAGCACTTCATCTGTCGTTACATCTCCTACAATATCGCTCAGATGAAAGATGCATTCGCGCAAGTCTTGCGAGATGAAATCGCCGGAGAGGTTTGTGGACAATCCTTCTTGCACGCGCCGGATAGCCGCAAGGGCATGGATGAGGGCTTCATAGTGGCGGGCATTCGTTACGATGACATCGCCGGTCTGGATGTCTGGAAGAGCGGCAAGTTCCACCAGCTTTTCTTGCAGGGCGATGATGTTTTGTCCTTTCTTGGCGGATATCTCAATGACTGTTCCTTGTGGAGAGAGGAAGGTGGGAGTGTCCGCTAAGTCACATTTGTTAAGGGCTACGATGACTTGTTTGCCTTCAAGGCGACCGGCCACTTGCCGGTAGAATGCTTGAAAGGCTGATTCTCCTTGTGATTTGTCACATACGAGAATTACGATTTGTGCCCGGTCAATGGCTTGGAAGCTGCGCTCAATGCCTAATGCTTCTATCGTGTCTTGGGTCTGGCGGATGCCGGCAGTATCGATGAAACGGAAAGTGATTCCGTTTAAGCTTATCGTATCTTCAATAATGTCGCGCGTGGTGCCGTGGATGTCACTTACTATGGCGCGTTCTTCTTTTACCAAGGCATTAAGCAATGTAGACTTGCCGGCATTGGTCTCGCCTATGATGGCTACAGGAATGCCATTCTTGATTGCGTTGCCCGCATGAAAAGAGTTAGCCAAATGAGAGATGAGCTGTTCTATTTGTGCGGCAAGAGCCTGCAATTCTGTACGGTCGGCAAATTCCAGTTCCTCATGGTCGGAGAAATCCAGCTCCAGCTCCATAAGCGAAGTGAGGTGAAGGAGCTGGTTGCGCAGCTTTGCCAGTTCTCGGCTGAAACCTCCGCGCATCTGATTCATGGCCAGGCGATGGGTAGCTTCAGACGTAGAGGCGATAAGGTCTGCTACTGCCTCCGCCTGGCTCAAATCCATTTTCCCATTCAGGAAGGCGCGCTGGGTATATTCGCCGGGCATTGCCGTACGGCATCCTTGCCCGATGAGCAAATGCATCACTTGCTGGAGGATATACGCCGAGCCATGGCACGAAATTTCGGTGGCATCTTCGCCCGTATAGGAATGGGGGGCACGGAAGACAGAGACCAGCACTTCGTCGATAATTTCTCCTTTGCTGTTTTTGATATGCCCGAAGGCAAGGGTGTAGGGCTTGCGTTCCGTCAGAGGGATGGTTGAGCCTATGGGGGTGAAAATGCGGCCGGTTAATGTCACGGCATCGGGACCGGACACGCGAACGATGCCTATCGCTCCTCCTTGGGCAGTGGCTATGGCACAAATGGTATCTTGTTGGTTCATATGGATGGTTTGCTATGATTATATAAGGTGCCGGCAAGTATCCGGACCGCTTGTTCAAGGTACAGCTTATCGGTTTCATCGAAAGCCGCCGGAAGGTCTGAATCAATGTCGAGCACGCCTTTTACTTCGCCTTGGACAATAAGAGGCACTACGATTTCCGAACGCGAGAGCGAACTGCAGGCAATGTGTCCGGGGAATTGTTCCACGTCGGGCACAACCAATGTCTGCATCCGTTCCCAGGCGGTTCCGCACACGCCCCGTCCTTTCTTGATGCGATAGCACGCCACGCTTCCTTGGAAAGGCCCTAATACGAGTTCATCGTTTTCCGCTAAATAAAATCCTACCCAAAAGAAGCCGAAAGCTTCTTTTAGGGCGGCGCATGTATTGGCGAGTACGCTTATTTCATGTGTTTCACCCTCGATAAGGGGGGCAAACTGGCGGAGAAACGTTTTGTAGCGTTCCGCTTTGTCTGTAATGTGGTCTTGTTTGAATTTAGCTTCCATTGTAATTTAAGGATAAAAAATCAAATCCGTTCAAGCACGACACGGATAAGGTCGTCTATTTGGTTCTTGTAACCCGTATTGGCTTCTTGCTTTACCCGGTTGGCTATGACCATGCATACCGTTGTGGCTTTGTGCCCAAGCAAAAGGGAGAGGCCGGCTATGGCGGAACTTTCCATTTCGTAGTTGGTAATATGCTGTCCTTTGTACTCAAAACTCTCTATTTTCTCGTTCTGGCGGGGGTCGGCAAGAGGGATGCGCAAGCGTCTGCCTTGAGGGCCGAAAAATCCGCCGCATGCCACGGTGATTCCTCTTACCATATCGTTTCTTGCGATGCGTTCCACTAATTCGTGATTGGCATGCACGGCGTATGGAGTGGGGGAGCAGAGGTTTCCTGTCCATCCCAGGTGGTTTAGCAAGGCGCGTTCCAGAGGAAGGTCGCTTACGGCATTCCGCCCCTCGTAAAAGTTGAGCAGCCCATCGAAGCCGATGGAGATTTCCGAGCAGACGAAAGTGCCTGCGGGCGTATAGGGTTGAAGCCCTCCGCACGTGCCGATACGTACCAGTTCCAGTTGGCGCAAGCTGTCTTTCTCTTCACGTGTCCCGAAGTCGATGTTGGCAAGTGCGTCCAGTTCGTTGAGCACGATGTCGATGTTGTCGCATCCGATACCCGTAGAGACCACGGTGATACGCTTGCCTTGGTATGTTCCGGTGATGGTATGAAACTCGCGGCTCTGGATGTCGCACTCTTTCGTGTCGAAGTGCGAAGCGACCAGGTTCACCCGTCCGGGATCGCCCACCAGTATCACCTTGTCGGCAAGCTGTTCGGGACGCACATGAAGATGAAACACCGAACCGTCTTCGTTGATGATGAGTTCGGATGGGGGAAAGTAAGTTTTCGTTTGCATAGTAGTCGTGTTTTTTTACCACAGATTACACAGATTTTTCTTATTAATGAAATAGAACGCAGAGCTTTTATTTTTGAGAAGGGCAAAAAGCACAAAGGCTGGCATTTGGCTCTGCGGCCTTTAGCCTTCTCAAAATTTTTCTTTCGCGTTTTTGCGTCTCTGCGTTCCATTTATCAATTGAAAATCTGTGTAATCTGTGGTGAGAATGTGAGATTCTATTTTCCTATCGGATCGCCTCCCGCGGGATGCTGGTCGGGCTGGGCGATGCTGTTCCGCATGTCGGTATCCGCCTGGATATTCTTCATGCGGTAATAGTCCATGATGCCGAGGTTCCCGCTCCGGAAAGCGTCTGCCATGGCTTTGGGCACTTCGGCTTCTGCCTGAATCACGTTGGCACGGGCCTCTTCCGCCTTGGCTTTCATTTCTTGCTCCAGCGCGACCGCCATGGCACGCCGTTCTTCCGCTTTGGCCTGGGCGATGTTCTTGTCGGCGTTTGCCTGGTCCATTTGGAGGGCAGCCCCGATGTTACGGCCTATATCGATGTCGGCTATATCAATAGAGAGGATTTCAAAAGCGGTACCGGCGTCCAGCCCTTTGCGGAGCACGAGCTTCGAGATAGAGTCGGGGTTTTCCAGTACCGACTTATGATTCTCGGACGAGCCGATGCTCGATACGATGCCTTCGCCTACGCGTGCCAAGACGGTATCTTCGCCTGCGCCTCCCACCAGCTGGCGGATGTTGGCGCGCACCGTTACGCGGGCTTTGGCGATGAGCTGGATGCCGTCTTTTGCCACGGCGGTCACAGGAGGCGTGTCAATCACCTTCGGGTTGACCGACATCTGTACCGCCTCGAACACGTCACGTCCGGCAAGGTCGATGCCCGTTGCCATCTGGAAGGAAAGCTCGATGTTGGCTTTCGATGCCGATACCAGCGCGTGCACCACTTTCTCTACGTGTCCGCCTGCCATGTAGTGGGCTTCCAGTTCATCACGGGTGATGGTGTTCAGTCCTGCCTTGTGGGCTTCTATCATGGCGGGCACGATGACATGGGGAGGCACGTTACGGATGCGCATCAGGAAAAGCTGTACCAATGATACGCGTACGCCTGATACTTTGGCGGAAAGCCAAAGGAAGAAGGGAACGTAATGAAAGAATACCGCCAAAATGATGACAATTCCAATCACGGCAATAATCTGCAAGTAGAGGGGAGGGATAATCATAATCATAGATATTAAAAAGGTGAATAAAAATCAGTTTCCGGCACGTTTTACATAAACCGTATTGTTACCGATACGGGTCACTTCGATGGAAGTGCCTTCATCGATGAACCCGTCGGCGGATTGTACCTCGATGAGATGCCCGTTGATTTCCGCGTTCCCAATCAGCGTGAGGCGCGTGGCAGACGTCCCGCGGTCGCCCACGCGGATGTCAAGCCCTTTCAATGGCTCGGGGCGGAAGTCAAGCTCTTTCTTCAGCGAAAGCCGGTCTACCGTTTTCGAGCGCATTACCCATACGGTGATGCCGATGATGCCTGCCGCGGTACAGCCCAGGGTGATAAAGCCTGCCTGCATGCCCATGCCGCTAAATGCGTAATAAATGGCATAAAGCAGGCTGCACGCCGACGCGATGCCCGCGATGGTAATGCCCGGCACGAGGAACACTTCGATAAGGAAGAGTATCAGTCCTGCCACGATAAGCGCGATGATGATAAGTATTTCCATAAGTGTCGTTTTTTTAGTTGGCAAGGTGACGGGTTCTCTTGTCACCTTATTTTCGTTTTCTCCAGTTCCGTATTCCGTATAGCCGTTTCCAGTTCCGCGATTTCATCCTGCAGCTCTTTCACGCGCCGCTCTTTGTCCAGGATGCCGGGGGCAAGCTGGTCTTTCCCCGCCTGGTTGCTTTCATGATATGCGGTGCGCAGGTTTTCGAGCGAGGCCTGAAGCTCATTCAGGTCTTTTTCCTTTTGGAGGTAAGAGCGGAATTGTTCGCGCGCTTCTTCCGAAACGAAGTCGGAAAGCCGGTGATAGACTGCATTGTCATCCACCACAAAGCGGAAATCGCCGTTCTTCTTCTTTTTCGTATCCTCGGCATACGTCACTTGTGCCAGGCGTTGTCTGGCGTTCCGCACCACATTGCCGCTGGTTTGTGTTTTCCTGATTTCCTTCAGGCTGGCAAGGGCAATGATGTCCTCAGGGTCGGAGGTCTCATAGTCGTACACTTCTTTCGATTCGTTGGGGACGAACACGTAGACGCATACCTTGCCTTCGGGCTGGTAGCGGTCGGACGCGAACCAGCCGAGGCGGTTCACTTCGTCGATGGCATACATATAGTCATTCGCCGGCGAGTTGAACGGCATGCCGATGTTATCGGGGCGCAGGTACGTGTTCTCGTCCGAGTCGTAGCGCGTGATGAAAATGTCGTAGCCCCCCAGGCTTTCTTCGTCCTCTGCGGCATAATAAAGGGTGATGCCGTCCGAATCGAGGAACGGGAAGTTCTGGCTGTACCCGCTCTGGCTTATCCCTTGCAAAGGCTGAGGGTCGCTCCAGCGGTCAATAAGTTTCATGCGTGAATAGAGGTGTGTTTTCCCCTCCTCATCGGTCTGCGGAAAGAGGGTCTTGTCTCCCCATTCATTGGTATAGACGGCGCCTTCTCCGTTATCGGTCATTTCGATGTTTCCCGAAGCTTTGCCCAGCTTGTAAGCGGAAAGGAACGAGGCTTTATCCACGACAAAACTATCGATTACGGTCACCCGTTCCGTCCCGCGCAGCATGCGTGCCGCCATCCTGCACCGCGAGAGCACCCGTTCCGCCTCTTCGGTATCCCGTTTTTTCTTTTCCAGCCACATGATGTGCTCTTCCAGGTTCTCTACCGCATCGTCAAAACGGTATTGGGTGTAGTAAAGCTTGCCTAAATAGAGGTAGGCGTTAATCACTTTCCGGGCTGCGCTTTTCTCAAGATAAGGTTGCGATTCCGCCAGTTCTCCGGTTTCGAAACAACATGCCCCGTACCAGAAGTTGTAATTGGCGTTCGAAGGGGCGCGTTTCACCAGTTTCTCGAATACAGGCTTGGCTTCGGCGAACTTGCCTTCGGTAAACCATTCTTTTGCCTGGTTTAACGTTTGGGCGTATGCCGTCCCTCCGCATGTCAGGGCAAGGAGCAGGGCGGCAAGGATATGTTTTTTCCTCTTCATGTGTCTTTTCGTGTTGTTTTCTCCAAAAGTACAAACTTTCTTTCAAATCTGAAGCATATTTCCCATTTCTTTTTTCAGAGTCGCTAAATTTGATGTACTTTTGTGCCCGGATTTGAACACAGAGGCGCAGAGGCACGGAGATTTTATTTGCGGTTTTACCATTTTCGAGGTACTATTTCATATCAAAATAGTAAATGGTACATTTAAAAATATTTGAATATCCGCAAACATCCCATGTAGGGGCGTATCGCATACGCCCTGAAGACACCCACGTGGATTAGTTGACGTATTCGGGCGTATGCGATACGCCCCTACATGGCAATTGGGTGAAATGCGGATATTCAAAAATAAAATATCCCTCTGTGTCTCCGTGCCTCTGTGTTCACAAAGAATGAAAAAAAACATGGGAAAAGAAGAAAAACTGATACATACCATCAACCGGAGGTTTAATAAAGGAGTGGTGGAATATGGGCTGATAGACGAAGGCGACAAGATACTGGTGGGGCTTTCGGGAGGGAAAGACTCGCTGGCCCTGCTGGAATTGTTGGCAAAGCGTTCGCGCATTTACAAGCCGCGCTTTTCGGTGGTGGCGGCGCATGTCGTAATGTCGAATATCGCGTACGAGTCGGATACGGGCTACCTCCGTACATTCTCCGAGGCGTTGGGCGTGCCGTTCGTAGGCTATGAGGCTTCCTTCGACCCCTCAACCGACACCCGCAAGTCGCCCTGCTTCCTCTGCTCGTGGAACCGGCGGAAAGCATTGTTCACCGTGGCGAAAGAGCAGGGGTGCAACAAGATAGCCCTGGGGCATCATCAGGACGACATACTGGAAACCCTCCTGATGAACATGACGTTCCAGGGCGCCATCAGCACGATGCCCCCGCGCCTGGTGATGCGCAAGTTCGACATGACGATTATCCGTCCGTTATGCCTGGTACACGAAGCAGAGCTGTCGGAGCTGGCACGCATCCGCGGATATCATAAGCAGTTGAAGAATTGTCCTTATGAGAAAGATTCATACCGCACCGATATGAAGGAAGTGTTGCGCACCCTGGAGCGTATGAACCCCGAAGCCCGTTACAGCCTTTGGAACAGCATGACGAATGTTCAAGCGGATTTGCTTCCGGCTTATGCCGAACGCAGAGGCGCAAAGACGCGGAGTAATAATTGAAATCTGAACACAGAGGCACGGAGATACAGAGATATTTTTATTGAATCCGCAAACAGCCAATGTAGTGGCAATCAGGCAAATGCGGATATTAATTGTTAATTATTAATTGTTAATTATTAATTGTTCAAGATGTTTACACAAGGAATTTATTCAGTCATTTTATTGGTTTTCTCCAACATCTTCATGACTTTCGCCTGGTACGGGCATCTGAAGATGCGTGAAGAGTTCAGCTGGTTCGCGGCATTGCCCCTCATCGGGGTCATTGCCTTCAGTTGGGCGGTCGCTTTTTTCGAATATTGCCTTCAGGTGCCAGCCAACCGGCTGGGGTTCCGCGACAACGGCGGCCCCTTTGATATCATGCAGCTCAAGGTCATCCAGGAGGTGATTACGCTCACCGTATTTACCGTGTTCTCGATGATTGCCTTCAAAATGGAGTTGAAATGGAATCATTTCGCCGCCTTCGCCTGCCTCGTGCTGGCGGTCTATTTCGTATTTAAGAAATAAATGAAAATGGAACACAGAGGCACGGAGACACAGAGCTTTTAAATTGACAATGGACAATTGACAATTATTTCCTCATCGGCATCGAAAATATCTCTCTGTGTCTTCGTGCCTCTGTGTTCAAATTTCAATTTTGTTCCGTCAAGGCTCAGTTCCGCTCTTCCCGCATCCGCCGGATTTGCTTCTCCACATCATACGCATTCCCGCGCGACTTGTCTTTGCGGAAAAACTCCTGGCGGCGGATGGAATCTTCTGCCTGGCGCTGGCGGATAAGCTTGTAGAAACGGTCCTCGTCGGGCGCTGGGGCAGCCGGAGCCTTCGGGGCGGGCAGGGTGTCTTGCGCCGCGCCGGGAGATGCCGTGGCGGTATCAGCCGGGGCATAAACGGGAAGAAGGCGGTTGTAAGTGGGAAACTTCAGGCTGTCCTCCCGCGTAGGCAGGTAGTCTTTATAGATTTTCCAGGCGTTGGCATGCTTGCGGTTGTGCTGCAGCATCCGCCCGCGCGGGGTAAGGTTGTTGTAGATGAATCCGAGGAAATCCAATCCTCCGACAACGGCTCCTGCACCTGTAGAGCCTCCGATGCGCCCTGCCGCACGCTCATACATCATCCCCCTTCCGGGGGCAAGGCTCCGCCCGTATTCTTCCGCAGAAACCGCATTGGGGTTGAGCGTCCAGTGCATTTCCCATTTCTCCGGGCGGCCCAGCACCAGCACGTCGTAGACCGGGTCTTCGCCGAAACGGGTCCAGATAGTATAAGGCAGCATCCGCACGTATCCTGTAGGTTTCTTCACTCTTGCCGTGTCCGTAAGGCTCCGCGGAAGGCGCAAGTCTTTCTTGAAATCCATCCAAGGCTTGTCCAGCGTGACGGCTTTCATCTCCTCGCGGGGCGCTTCTTCCGTGCCGCTGAAGTCGAACTGAATCATCCGGACAGCCTCTTCGTTCAGGCGGATATCCTTCTCCTTCCCGTTCTGGGCGTATGCGGGCAAGGCGCCGGACAAGGCAGACAATATGAATAATATACGGCGAAGTAAGCTCATTTCAGGTTCAAATATAGTCATCAGAAATGGATTGCGAAAAATCCGTTAATCCTTTCTATTGAACACAGAGGCACAGAGGCACGGAGAAATAAATATATAGAGAAGTAAAGACCATAGAGCCAGACTTTTACTCTGTGAACTCTGTTCTCTCAAAAAATAAAGCTCTGTGTCTTTGTGTCTCTGTGTTCCATTCCATTTTTCGCAAACCAATTTTGTTTTACTATAAATCATGCTTCATGCGAAAAACGGTGGCAAAAGTAGGCATAAAAAACGGGATTATTAACACGCCAATAGTTAATAATGCCGAAGGTTTTATTACTTTTGCAAGGCAAACGCCCCCGAAAGAGTTACGAATCCTAAAAAAAGAAAACAGAACATGAACACCCGCTTCCATCTGATAGACCGCTCCGCGTGGGAACGGAACGTCTACTTCGACTATTACTATCATCAAATCAAGTGCAAGTATAATCTGAACGCCAACCTCGACATCACGCCTCTCGTGGAATGGCAAAAGGCGCGCGGGCTGCGCTTTTTCCCCGTGATGCTTTACGTCATCATGAAAGCCGTCAACCGGAACAAGGAGTTCCGGATGAGCTTCAACGCCGGCGGAGAGCTGGGATATTGGGAAGAAGTCGTGCCCAGCTACACCTTGTTCCATCCCGAGACCAAGACCTTTACGGATATCTGGAGCGAATACAGCGAGGATTTCGACACGTTCTATCAGACGGTCGTGGCAGACATGGAGCGCTACCGGAATGTAACGGGCGTCATCAAGGCGCGCCCATGCCAGCCAGCCAATTTCTGTCCCGTCTCGTGCCTGCCGTGGCTGAGCTATACGGCCTTTGCGCAGGACACCTATTCCGAGAGCACGCTGCTCTTTCCCCTTATCAAGTTCGGGAAATATTTCGAGGCAGACGGAAGGACGCAAATACCCGTTTCGGTCTTTGTCAGCCATGCCGTAGCCGACGGGTATCATACGTGCAAGCTCATCAACGACATGCAGGAGATTGCGGAGCAGTTGTCCATTGCTTAGATACAAGAAGTCACGCCCAAGGTCGTCCCGATAGCCGTCAGAATCGTAATCAATGTCTGGATAATAATCCCCCAAATGTTTTTCTTGTTGTTTTCCATAGTTTTTTAGTTTTTGAGTTTGTCAGTTTAATTGAACACAGAGACACAGAGACACAGAGGGATATTTTATGAATCAATGTAGGGGCGGGGTTCGCCCGCTCGTATGCGCTTTGTCACGCCGGCATGACAAGCAAATCTGTTTTATTAGTAGAGACGTCACATTGTGGCGTCTCTGAATACATCCACAAAATACATTCATATACAGAACCATACCGCGATCAACCCTGCGGACGGGGAGACGCCACAATGTGACGTCTCTACTAAAATACCTCTAAATAATTCCTCCGTGTCTCCGTGTCTCTGTGTTCAAATATAAATCACACGCCCGGCTCCGATGCGGCAGGCTTGCGTTTCGCCGCTTCGAGGTCCACGGTAGTCTCGCCGCTCTTCTCCGCCTTCAGCGTAGCCGCCTGCGCCAAACGGCTTGCCACGGGGTTGAACTGCGCCTTGCCGATAAGCCCCTCGAAGTCCGTACCGGGTGTGAAAATCACGTTGATGCCCGTGATGTTCGCCGCCGTAAACGCCTCCATCGTTTCCGCGCCCGCCGACGAGAGCGAAATCCAGAAGTCGCCCAGCGCGCCCAGCTGCACCTTGTTGCCGTTCAGGAGCATTTCCACCAGGCACTCGCACATGTCGAGCACCACGCCCTGCACCGTGCCGCGCGAATACACCCCGTTGTGGTCGGCAATGTGTTTCACAAACTTGTCAAAGGTCATCGACTCGCTCATCTGAGCACGCGCGTACGCTTTTTCGCTCGCTTCCTCGTCCAACGGGTTGCGCATCATGTAGACAGAATAGTTAATCATAGTAGTTTAGTTTTAAGTTGGTTAGTTTTAAGTTTTTAAGTTTGTTAGTTTTTACCACAGATTACACCGATTTAATTAATAATTAATAATTAATAATGAATAACGGCGGATGTTCCGTAGCCAATTATTAATTATTATAGTCAATCAGAAATGAATTGCGAAAAACTATAGCCTGTTTTTTTAGTAGAGACGTCACATTGTGGCGTCTCTGAATGCATCCGCAAGACATTCACATACAAAAACATATAGCATCCCTTCGGTTGGGGAGACGCCACAATGTGACGTCTCTACTGCATTCCGTATTTTTCGCAAACCAATTTTGTTCTACTATAATTATTAATTATTAATTGTTAATTATTAATTGTTCATTGCAAAGGTACGCCATCTTCTCCCGTCCGCCAAAAATCGGGCACCGCTAATGTGTAAAAATCTGTTAACAAAAGGAGCTTTTTGTGTTAAATCGAATTCACCTGTTGATTATCAGCCGTTTATGGGTTGCAATCGTCAACTGTATCTTGTCTGCTATCTCCAGACGGACTATCAACTGTCTGTGTCCGCACCACACATAAATCATTGCGCGCCGTGCATATCGATGAAAATTTATTGACAAACGCTTGGATATGTCAAAAAAAATCCCGAATATTGCATGTAAACATAATTTATTAACGTACAAACCTTAAAAGCATCTTAGCCATGAAACGTTTTTTTACCCGTACCGTGCTCTTTACAGCACTTCTTTTCCTTGCCGGATGCGGCGGAGAAGATCCCGTAGTCCCCGAACCCGAGCAGCCTGGCCAGCCGGTGCAACCCGAAAATCCCGATACGCCGCCTCCGTCCGAAGAGGAAGTGTCCGCTTTCGTCCCTATCGATTGGGAGCAGACGGAGCTTCGCGGCTTCGATGCGGGGACCGGCGAAGTGACTTTAACGTTTCAGGGAGGCGGGACGCTGCCCGAGTTCGACGACGGGCATTCGGTGATGGTCATCGAGACCGACACCTCGGCACACATCCGCCGGGTGATGCGGAGCGAGGCAGACGGCGCCACGGTACGCTTGCAGACGGTGCAAGCCAACATGACGGAACTTTTCGCCGACACCGAGTTCGCCGTCTCGCTCACGCCTTCCGCCGCGCGCACCCGCACCCGCACGGGCGGCGTCACGTCTATCGACGAGGCGGGGGTGCTTCATCCCGTGAAGATTGTCGAACTGAACGGCGACGGCACTTACCGGAAGCTCTACGACGCCAAGGGGCAAAGCCGTGTGGACATCGGGGCAGAGAGCCGGATAGACCTCTATAATATAAATTTGAATGGGGTGGTCATCGCTTCGTCTGATGACGGCAATATGGCTCTTTCATGGGAATCCCTCAAGCAGCGTTTCTCGCTAAAGGCAGACGGCTATTTAAAGTTCACCAAGCCTGTCCGCGAAGAAGAAGTCACGGAAGGTCTTAAAGTCAAGCTCAGCGAGCTGGAAGCATGTCGCTTTGTATTCGGGGCGGAGGTGTTGAGCGAGTTGATTTTGCGGGCTGACATGAAAGGCGAGTTCTCGTTCGCGTTGAAGGACCCTGTCGAATTGGCTCAATTCAAACCGCAGGTATACAAATTCATTACCCCTTCGGGCATTCCTGTTTTCTTTACCTTGACAAGCGGTTTGTTCGCCGACTTTACGGCGGAAGGCAGCACGGAAAACACGGCAAGGACAGGAGTCAGTGCCGAGGGAAAATTCAACTTAGGCTTTGAGTACACCGGCAACTGGAAACCCATTCATGAGTTCTTCTACGATTATGACGTATATCCGTTTGAAATATCGGGCAAGGCAGAAGCCGGGCTGAAAGCTTGGGTATACCCCCAATTGCAACTGAAAATGTACGATTTCCTGGGACCGTCAGTCGAACCCAGCCTTTACGTGCGCGATGAGTTCAAGTCGGGTTATTTCGACCAATTCGGAACGGTAGAGCAGGATTACTATACATGGAACGAGAAAATGTTTGCGGGCGTTGACTTGCAAATCGCTTTAGGGCTTGATTTCTTAGGGCTTGAACAAACCCTTACGCTGGTTAACGAGAACATTGTCGACAAACAGTTCTACAATGCGCCCGACGCCATCAAGCTGGTGTATCCCGATACCGGCGCGAACGTGACGGTAGGCGAAGCGGTGCCCGTACGCTTCAATGTCACACGCAAAATGTTGGTAGCCGACCTCCCGCTTGCGCTGCTTCCCGTCAAGTTCGTTTCCGAGAAAGGCACGGTCAGCCAAGACTTCGCCATAACCGGCCCGCTGGGCAACGCCGACGTAGAGTGGACACCCGAAGCCGAAGGAGCCACCCTGACCGCCCAAATCTTCGATGCCGACGGCGAAGTGCTGCTGGAAGAAGTGTTCGCGCCGGAAGTGGAAGCAGCATATGAAAAATGGGTTACGGGTTCGGGAAAGATTGTAGAAGATTTAAACGGAAATGTTGTAGTCGAAGTTTATTGGGAGGATGTGCTTCGGCTTTACAAAAACGGGACCTACCTTTATACGCATAATCCTGACAAAATACCGCTTGAATGGATGCATGACGGGCTCCCCTACAACTCGTTGTCCCATGGGTATTGCACAGGGAAATATTGGTTTCTGGAGAATCCTTCGCGGTTGGTCTTAGAATTGGGGCAGAGTGTTGACTTGTCAACAAGTAACGGCAATCCGATACCCGGGCATATTTTCAGTATAAAATATATATTCGGGAAAAACGGTGCTTATGATATTATTTGGGGAGGAAATGATGATGGAAGCGTCAACAAAGATGTGATGGGAATACACTTTAAAGATGAGCAAGGGCAAACATCTGCTATTGTTTTTACGAAAGCTTCCGATTCAGCTCGAAATATGTCTCGCTCTACGGAAAAACGAATTCCGGTAACGCTACTTACAGTGGACGATGTAGGTAATGTGCTCGAACGTTCCGTTGAATGGCGTTCCCGATGAATTGTATTTTGTGACAGTGTGACAATTGTGACAAATGACAATAACTGAAAATGATTTTCCATCCGCCAAGGAAAAAGTGTGACTAAAATTTATATATATTATATATATAAATATATATAATATATATAATATAAATATATAACTTTTCTCTTCTTTCTTCCGTTTTCTGAAAAACATTATTGTCATTTGTCACAATTGTCACAATTGTCACGCCTTACCCCTGTGATATATGGCCGAACAAAATGAATTGCGAAAAACTATAGCCTGTTTTTTAGTAGAGACGTCACATTGTGGCGTCTCTGAATGCATCCGCAAGACATTCACATACAAAAACATATAGCATCCCTGCGGTTGGGGAGACGCCACAATGTGACGTCTCTACTGCATTCCGTATTTTTCGCAAACCAATTTTGTTCCACTATAAAAACACAAAAACGCATATATATGCATAATTCATTCTATCTGACTGCATGCGCACACGGATATAGCCGCGCCGCGCCGGGCAAACAGGAGCCTTCGCACGGGCGCGCGCGGACTTCTCTATCTGCCCTTGTGTTTTTCTTACAATATTTTTAAAATCCTTGATTGACAACAACTTTTTCATTATAAATTCTTGTTTTTTCGAAATATTTGTTTTATATTTGTAATTATCAACCAAGTAAAACGAACAAACCGTTAACTTTAAAACAACAATATATGAAAAAGCAAATGAAGAACATGCCCGCAATTCAGGAGGATGCCGAAGCAGAGCAGACAGCTCCGAAAGCCGGAGACATATTAAACGAACAAGACGCCTTCCTCCTGAAAAACAGCCGGAACATCATCGAGGGGCTGGGCAGGCACCTGATAGAAGAACGCCGCCTGAAAGAGCAAGCCCTGCAGGAAAGCGACCGCCACAAGCAGCGGGCGGACGACATGGCGGAAGAAGTCAAGCAAGCACATGCGGACGCCAGGCGGAAAGACGAGATAATCAACCGCAAAGACGAGGAAATCAGCCGGATGCGCGCCGAGAGCGAGCGCAAGGACGCTGCCCATGCCGAAGAAATCAGCCGGATGCGTGCCGAAAACCTTGCCATCCGCAAAGCCGCGGTCACCTACCTGCACGAAACTTCCGCCGCCCGTAACGGGAAAAACACCTCCGCACCCCCCGCAATCCCCGAAATACTGAATACTCCCAAAGCCCGCTCCCTGCTCGGGAAACTGAGAGAAGGGCAAATCCTTGACGAACACTGGCAACCCCTCGGGCTCTCGAACGCCGAAAGGGGAATCGTGGCGCAATACATCTCCGGACAGCTGGGCATCGCCGCACAATGGCAGACGTTCGGCTCCTTGTGGAACATGAAGCCCGAAACGCTGCGCCGTGCCGCGGCAAAAGCGCTTGACCAACGGAAAACGCTCGACTTCCAAGAATTGCTGAAAGGCCTGCTGAGGGCGTAAGCATCAATGTGGCAATGTGATAATGTGCCAATGTGAAATGAAGTAATGAGCACATTAGCACATTATTTATTAGCACATTATTTATTAGCACATTGTTTATTAGCACATTGTTAATTAGCACATTGTGTTTGCCCGTCTTATAGATTTGCAAGCCATTTCTTGCCTTTCGGCGTCCTGAACCAAATCAATATGCCGATGCCTATAACGAGGCATATCGAAAATAGAATGATTAAAAAATCCATACTTATCTATCGTTTTAGAATTTTATAACCTATTGCTGCAAACGTATATGTCAATGACACTCCTATTGTTGCCAATATGCCCTGTTGTATCCGGGCCTCATTCACTATAAGTGAAACTCCTCCTACCAAAGCCATTGACGTAAATACGAGCTTAGCCAAGTCAAAGAAAAATTTTCCAAGGTTTTCCCGGCTTAACTTTTCTTTTTCTTTTATTTCTTTTCGTTCCTCCTGTTGCCTTACAAAGTTGCTCATAATGAATACAAAGATATAAAATTTTGCCCGATAAAAAAGATTATTGAGGCAATAAATTTATCGTTCAAAAAATGGTTTAATCATATACTCTTATAAACGCATAAATTCTGAAAAGTACACGGATAAAATGTTAAAAATGCTTGTTGTGTATTCTTTTTGTCCGATTAGAAATGCGGTGGTACGCCTGCCCGTGCCAGCCACGCCGTGCCTGCCACGTGGCAGTTTTTTCCCAATCCATACGCTTACCTTTGCTTCCGTAATCAAGGCGCCCGTGGTTTTTCACCACAGATTACACGGATTCAATTAACAATTAATAATTCATTACAGAGAAAGCAGAAGACCATGAAAGCATTTTTGAAAATCGAGCGTTGCGGCGAGGTGTTCAGCGTGCGCAGCGAGAAGGCGGAACAGGGAACGATAAGCAAACGGGTGGTGACATTGAGCGACTGGTGCGGGCGGTACCCCGACCGCTACGTGGCGGTAATGCTGGGAGCGGTGGCAGAGGCGGACATCCATCCCGAAGACATCATCTACGGCGAACTGCGCTTCCAGACGCACGACCACAACGAGCAGACCTATCAGGACATCACGCTGGTGAACTTCGTCAAGCTGGGAAACGAGGAAAACTGATTTGATTGATAATCGAACACAGAGACACGGAGGCACAGAGGGATATTTTTATTCTTTGTCCTCTCAAAAAATAAAACTCTGTGCCTTTGTGCCTCTGTGTTCAAATTTAAAAAGCATTATGGAAAACATGATATTCAAAAGCAAGGAGTTCGGCGAAATCCGGACAATGACTGACGAACAGGGCGAGCCTTGGTTCTGTTTGGCGGATGTATGCCGGATATTGGAAATAAAGAGGGTAAGTGTTTGTAAATCAAGATTAAAAAGAGACGGTGTCTGTTTGGCAGAGGGGGTCTCAAATACCACCAACCAATACGGTGCAACTACAGGGCAAAAGCTTATGCTTACCTTTATCAATGAGCAAAATCTTTACAAAGTCATCATGCGGTCGGACAAGCCGCAAGCGGAAGGTTTTCAGGATTGGGTATGCGGCGAGGTGCTCCCCGCCATCCGCAAGCACGGGGGCTACATGGCGGTGCGGGCGGACGAGCCGGACGAGGTAATCCTCTCGCGTGCGCTGCTCATCATGCAGAAGGCATTGGAGCGCAGGGACAAGCGGATTGCGGAACTGGAGCCGAGGGCGGCGTATGCGGACGAGGTGATAGACTCGGTGTCGTGCATGACCACCACGCAGGTAGCCAAGGGCTTGGGCATGACCGCCATTGAGCTGAACCGCCGCCTGTGCCGGCTGGGCATCCAGTATTGCCAAAGCGGACAATACCTGCTCTACGCTGGCTATGCCCGGCAGGGGTATGCGCAGAACCGCACGTACATGTACCGCGACGCGGAGGGCGAAACGCATACACGGGCGTACCTGGTGTGGACGGAACGCGGACGGGAATTCATTCATCAATTAATAATTAATAATTAATAATTAACAATGAATAACGCAAGCGTGATAAACGACAAGGAAAAAACGGAACAACTAACTATTAATTATTAACTATTAATTATTCATTAAAACCATGAACATTACATTACAATTAAGTGATACCGCATACCAGCGGCTGGTTTCCACGGGAAGCCGAATCCAAGGGACTATCGGGCTGATTAACCCGATGGAAGGTAATTTTTCGGAACACAAGAAAGGCGTTTCAAAGCCGGGCACACGAAGCATCAAGTTGCGCCACGGAAGGGCTTCGGTGGGCGACACGCAGGTACGCCTGACGCTCCGCATCGGGCTGGACGAAGTGGACGTAATCCCTTCGCAGGTGATTGAGGACGAAAGCAAGGAGGCTTCGGCGTTCATCGAAGGGATGTATGACAATGTTTTCGGATATTAAACAATTAATAATTAACAATTAATAGTTAATAACGGTGGGTGTAAACATACGCCGTTATTGATTATTGATTGTCAATTATTAATTGTTAATTATTAATTATTAACTAAAAACTTATGTTCGGAATATCAAATAACGTCAGATGCCGGGAGGTGCGCGAGTGCACGCCCGAGCTGTTTTGGAAGGCGGTCAGGTCGCCTTTGGTCGCTGATATCTGTGCGCAGATAGCGGACGGACTGGAGAAAGTTCGTCGGGGAGAAATGGTAAAAGAAGATTACGAGACCTTGAAGGCGGGACTGAAGAAAAGGCTTCCGATTTTTACGCCGCATGCCACGTTTAGGAACGGGCGGAGGCTGAATGCGGATGCGGTGCCTTCGGGGCTTTCGATGTACGATATCGACCATTTGCCCAATCCGCGCGAGTATTGGGTGGATAAAAGTCAGGAACTTGCCGTAAAGGATGTGCTTCGGTTTGTAGTGCTGGCGCACATTACGCCCAGTACCGAGGGGCTGCGGTTGTTCTTCATTATCCCCGATGGGATGGACTTGGCAGGTGCGCAAAAGTGGATGTCGGAGCAGCTGGGGGACGCGAATTATGACCAGAGCGTGAAGGACTTGGCACGGTCTTCGTTCGTGGTGCCGGAGGATTATATTATTTATGTGGACGAGGATAGGCTTTTTTCAATTGACAATTGCCCTGCGGAAGACGGGACTGAAACAACCCATGTAGGGGCGTATCGCATACGCCCCGAAAACACCCACGTGGATGAGTTGGCGCATTCGGGCGTATGCGATACGCCCCTACAGGCGAAAAATGATAGTAAAGATAATTGTCAATTGAAATTCAAGGGCATCCCGTATGCCGACATCATCGCCCGTTGGTTTGCGCTTACGGGCGGCGAACCGGTGCAGGGAGAGCGCAACGACAAGTTGCATCGGCTGGCTTCGCACCTGCGGTATATCACGGATAATAACGAAGAAATTCTTTTACAGATTATGCCGAGGTATGGGCTGGGCGAAGAAGAAATGAAGGGGCTGATTCATTCGGCTTGTTCGGCGAAATGGTATTCGATGCCGAAGCTGATGAAAGAGGCATTGGATGGGGCGAAAATGAACACAGAGGCACAGAGCCACGGAGATTCTTTTTCGGAGGACTCAACTAAAAAACTCTGTGCCTCTGCGTCTCTGTGTTCGATTCCTCCCGAATTGCCTTCCCGTCTGCCCAAACTCATTTCCTTGTTGGTCAAGAACACCCCCGACGTGTACAAGCCTGCCGTGGCTCATGCGGTGTTTCCACCGCTCGCAACACACCTGCATAAGGTAAGATTCCGTTACATCGACAATGTGGAGCATGAAGCCACGCTGATGAACGTGCTTATGGCAGGTACGGGTGCCGGAAAAGATTGCATCTCGGAGCCGATAAACCGCATCATGGCGGACATCCGGCGCAGGGACGAAGAAAACTTGCGTAGGGAAAGGGAATGGAAGAACGAGGTGAACTCGAAAGGCTCGAACAAGGACAAGAGGCAGCGTCCCGAGGGGCTTGTGATTCAGGAAATTGATGCGGATATGACCAATCCGGCGTTTGTACTCCGTACCGCCGAGGCGGAGGGGCATTTCCTGTACACGAAACTGAACGAGATAGACCAGTTTGATGCCTTGCGCGGGTCGGGACGGGGAAACCAGCAGTTCCAGATTATGTGCCTGGCTTTCGACCCGGGGAACCGCTACGGGCAGACCCGTGTGGGGACGCAATCCATCACGGAGAAAGTCACGATTCGTTTCAACTGGAATGCCGCTACAACTATCCTGAAAGGGAAACGGTATTTCTCGCGTGTGCTGACGGACGGACCTATCTCGCGCATCAATTTCTGTACGATTCCGGAGCGTGAGATTGGGGCGGACATGCCGGTGTATGGCACGTATGATGCGGCGTTCGATGAAGAGTTGAGACCTTACATCGAGAACCTGAACCGTGCCACGGGGCTGGTGGATTGCCCGCAGGCTTTCCGGCTGGCGGAAAAGATGCGGAAGGAGAATGCCGAGTTCGCCACGCTCTCGCAAAGCCGTGTGTATGAGAACCTTTCG
Organism: Phocaeicola salanitronis DSM 18170; assembly: GCF_000190575.1. Lineage (NCBI taxonomy): Bacteria > Pseudomonadati > Bacteroidota > Bacteroidia > Bacteroidales > Bacteroidaceae > Phocaeicola > Phocaeicola salanitronis. The sequence continues at coordinate 585,556 of NC_015164.1, forward strand.
TTCCGCGCCAATGTAATTGCGTATCTCAAGGCTTGTGTGCTTTATGTGGCAAACGGGGAGAAATGGGACAAGACGATAGAGGAGTTCGTGCGCTGGAGTTTCCAGTACGACATGTGGTGCAAGATGGAGTTTTTCGGGGAGGCGATAGAGGAAGCAATGAAAGTAACAAACAGTTCTGATTCGAGGCATGGGCGGCATAACTTATTGGAGTTTTTGCCCGATGAATTTACCTTGCAAGACGCTATCCGGTTACGGCAAAGCGTGGGGATGAATGCCGAGGGAACAAGACCCATGATTAACCAATGGATATGCAGGGGGTATATCACCCGAAACAAAATGACAAATGACAAAATGACAAATGACAATTACAAGAAACTAAAATTCAGAAGCGATGGAATTGACATTAAAGCGAATCGCCAGGCGCGATAACTATACGATAGGCAGGCTGGAGGCGGATGGAGAATACGTGTGTGATACGTTGGAGCCTACGTGGCGCGACATCGGGCGCGGGCGTCCGGGCAGGAAGGTGCCGGGGCGCACAGCCATCCCCGAAGGACGCTACCCCGTGGTTATCACTTACTCGCCCCGCTTCAAGAAATGGCTGCCCCTGCTGCTCCACGTGCCGATGTTCGAGGGCATCCGCATCCATGCGGGGAACACCGCGGAAGATACCGCTGGGTGTATCCTGGTGGGCGAGAACCTGAAGCCGGGCATGGTGCTGAACTCGAACGCCTGGGTGCACCGGCTGAAGCAGAAGATTGTAGCCGCCAAGGAACGGGGCGAGGGGGTGTGGATTTCAATTGACAATGGATAATTGACAAAAGTGCTGATTGATTGAAACGCGGATTAACGCGGATTTTCGCGGAAAATAATTTATAAAATATAGTTAATCGGAAATGGATTGCGAAAAATCAGTGTGATTCTTTATCGAACACAGAGACGCAGAGACACGGAGAAATAATTATATAGAAAAAGCAAAGATCATAAAGCCAGCACTTTGCACCGTGAACTCTGTTCTCTCAAAGAAATAAAACTCTGTGCCTTTGTGTCTCTGTGTTCCAATCCATTTTTCGCAAACCAATTTTGTTCTACTATAATCTGCGTTAATCTGCGGAAATCCGCGTTTCAAAAAATCATCCTTGTCACGCACGAAAAGCTCTGTGCCTCCGTGTCTCTGTGTTCAATCTCTTCACTCTTCGTTCTCAAGCAACAGTTCCATGACCTGGCATGCCGATTTTGCGACCGATGTGCCCGGTCCGAAGATTGCCATTACGCCTGCCTGATAGAGGAAGTCGTAATCTTGCGGGGGGATGACTCCTCCGGCGAATACGAGGATGTCGTCGCGTCCCATCTTCTTCAGCTCGGCGATGATTTGCGGGATGAGGGTTTTGTGTCCTGCCGCGAGCGATGATACGCCTACCGCATGCACGTCGTTCTCTACCGCTTCGCGCGCCGCTTCCTCGGGCGTCTGGAACAGGGGTCCCATATCCACGTCGAACCCGCAATCGGCAAATCCGGTTGCTACCACTTTGGCTCCGCGGTCGTGTCCGTCCTGCCCCATTTTGGCAATCATGACACGCGGGCGCCGTCCTTCTCTCTTTGCAAACTCTTCGGTCAGTCCGCACGCCCGTGCGAAATCCGCATCCTTTTTACTTTCTGATGAATACACGCCTGAAATGGTTCTGATTACTGCTTTATATCTTCCTACTACTTTTTCGCACGCATCGGATATTTCGCCCAATGTGGCACGTACGCGGGCGGCTTCTACCGCCAGCTCCAGCAGGTTCCCCTTGCCGGTACGCACGCATTCGGTGATGGCTTCCAACGCTTTGCTGACTTCTGCCTGGTTTCGCCCTTCGCGCAGGCGGCGCAGGTTTTCTATCTGTTCCTGACGCACGGCGGTATTGTCCACTTCCAGGATGTCGATAGGGTCTTCTTTTTCCAGGCGGTATTTGTTGGTGCCCACGATAGTCTGTTCGCCTGAGTCGATGCGCGCCTGCGTGCGTGCGGCGGCTTCTTCGATGCGCATCTTGGGGATGCCGGTCTCGATGGCTTTTGCCATGCCGCCCAGTTTCTCTATTTCCTGAATGTGTTCCCAAGCCCGGTGCGCCAGTTCGTTGGTGAGCGATTCCACGTAGTAAGAGCCTGCCCACGGGTCGATTCCGCGGCAGATTTGTGTTTCTTCCTGGATGTAAATCTGTGTGTTGCGGGCGATACGTGCCGAGAAGTCGGTAGGCAAGGCAATGGCTTCGTCCAAGGCGTTGGTGTGGAGGGACTGGGTGTGTCCGAGCGCCGCCGCCATGGCTTCGATGCAGGTACGGCCTACGTTATTGAACGGGTCTTGTTCGGTGAGCGACCAGCCCGAGGTTTGCGAGTGGGTTCGCAGGGCAAGCGACTTGGGGTTCTTCGGGTTGAATTGTTTTACAATCTTCGCCCAAAGCATGCGTGCGGCACGCATCTTGGCAATTTCCATGAAGTGGTTCATGCCGATGGCCCAGAAGAAGGAGAGGCGGGGAGCAAAGGCGTCGATATCGATTCCGGCGGCGATTCCGGCGCGGAGGTATTCCAGTCCGTCGGCAAGCGTGTATGCCAATTCGATATCTGCGGTGGCTCCGGCTTCCTGCATGTGGTATCCCGAGATGGAAATAGAATTGAATTTCGGCATCTTTTGTGACGTATATTCGAAGATGTCCGAAATAATCTTCATGGAGAAGGCAGGCGGGTAAATGTAGGTGTTTCGCACCATGAATTCTTTCAGGATGTCGTTCTGAATGGTGCCTGCCATTTCTTCCAGCTTGGCTCCCTGCTCCAGCCCCGCGTTGATGTAGAACGCCATAATGGGCAATACGGCGCCGTTCATCGTCATGGAGACGGACATTTTATTCAAAGGGATGCCGTCGAACAGCACTTTCATGTTTTCGAGCGAGCAGATGGATACGCCCGCCTTGCCTACGTCTCCCACTACGCGCGGGTGGTCGGGGTCGTAGCCGCGGTGGGTCGGGAGGTCGAAGGCTACGGAAAGGCCTTTCTGTCCCGATGCCAGGTTCCGCCGGTAGAAGGCGTTCGACTCTTCGGCGGTGGAGAATCCGGCATACTGGCGGATGGTCCACGGCCGGAAGGCATACATCATCGAGTAGGGGCCCCGCAGGTAGGGAGGGATGCCTGCCGCATAGTTCAGGTGTTCCATTCCTTCGAGGTCTTCTTTGGTGTAGACCGGTTTCACTTGTATCTGTTCGGGGGTTTTCCAATTGGCGGCGATGCCATTGGCTTTTTGCCATTCCATTCCGTTTTGGGGATGGAATCCGGCATATATGTCTATGTTTCTAAAATTCGGTTTCATGGTTTTGCGTATTATTAATGGAACACAGAGGCGCAGAGACACAGAGTTTTATATTTCCCCGTTAATCTTCCGGCGTATCCCGTCTTTTAATACAGGGACATTGAAGTTGATGAGCAAGCCCAATTTCTTGTTGGCAAGTTTCAAATAAGTGACAAGCTGTACTTCATGTATGTCTTTCAGTTCCTCTACTGCTTTTAATTCTACTATCACGATGTCTTCTACCAATAAGTCTATGCGGAACTCTTTGTCAAGTTTTTCTCCTTTATAATAAAGAGGCAATGCAATTTGGCTTTCAACGTGATATCCTCTATTTTCTAATTCTGTAATAAGACACGCTTCGTAGACACATTCCAATAAGCCGGGACCAAGCTCTCTGTGTACTTCAATGGCTGCGCCGATAATGGCCCGGCTTAGCATATTATATATATTGTAATCGGATAAACTCATAAAATAGACCTTTGTGCCTCCGTGTCTCTGTGTTCAAAAATTATAATAATTGTTTGTTAAACTCGCGCAAGGTTTCCAAGACGTTGCAACGGACGTGGATGAAGTGTCCGATGCCGGCGGCTTTCAGCTCTTCCATGCATGCGGGGGCACCTGCCACGATGAACATGGCGCGGCCTGCCAACGCCCGGAAAGCCGGGACGGCATATTGCGCGTATTCGTCATCGCTGGAGCAGAGCACTACGATGTCTGCCTTTGCTTTCATGGCTGCATCAATGCCTTCTTCTACCGTTGCGAAGCCCAGGTTGTCGATGACTTCGTATCCGGCACATGCCAGGAAATTGCACGAGAATTGGGCGCGTGCCTGGCGCATGGCAAGGTTGCCGATAGTGAGCATGAATGCTTTCGGGCGTTTCCCGGAATGTTCCGTTTCGAGGCGGAGCGCTTCGAATTCGCTTGCGGCGCGGGCGGTCTCTAATTTGGCGAACGACGCTTCCTCTTCGTGCGGATGGTCCTTGCCTCCGCATCCGCATACATGTTCTAACGGGGCTTTATCGCCTGCCCGTTCGGTGAAATTGGGGTATTGGTTGGTTCCTAACAGGATTTCCTTGCGGCGTGATACGGCTTCACGGCGTGCCTTGTTGCTTTGGTTGACGGCATTTTGCACGCTTTCGTTCTGAATGGCTTTTACCATACCGCCTTCGTCTTCGGTCTGCAGGAAAAGGTTCCATGCTTCCTTGGCGATGGATACGGTAAGGTTTTCTATGTAATACGAACCTCCGGCGGGGTCAACGATGCGGTTGAAATGCGATTCCTCCTTTAATAATAATTGCTGGTTGCGTGCCAGGCGTTCCGAGAACTCATTGGGCGTTTCGTATACCGAATCGAAGGGGGTGACGGTCATGGAGTCTACTCCGGCAATAGCGGCGCTCATCGCTTCGGTTTGCGAGCGGAGCAGGTTGACGTATGAGTCGAATAAAGTCATGTTGAATGTAGAAGTGGTGGCGTGTACGTGCATCTGGCACGCATTGTCCTCTTCCGGCTGGTAAGCTTTCACGATGTCTGCCCATAGCATGCGTGCGGCACGGAACTTGGCGATTTCCATGAAATAGTTGGAGCTGATGCCGAAATTGAACTTGATTTTCCGGGCGGCAAGGCCGGCGGGGATGCCGGCTTCTGCCAGGCGGCTCAGGTATTCGTTCCCCCATGCCAGGGCGTATCCCAGCTCCTGGTAGATATAGGCTCCCGAGTTGTTCAGGCGGAGCGCGTCAACGCCGATGCAGCGGAAGTGGGGCCACTCTGCCAGTGCGTTTACCACTTCTGAAGCCAAACCGATAATCGGGCTCAGGTCTTTCCCTTTCTGGAGCATCTTGCTGATAGGGTCGAAGTTGACCGAACCGTGTATGTCCTGAGGGCCGTATCCTTTTTCTTTGAAATAGGCGGATAATAATTGTGCCAGTTGTACGGTATGCCGTTGGCATGTGGTAAAGTTCAGTTCGATGCAATCGCAATGGATGTCTTTCAGCAGTGTGTCGAGGACTTCCCGGCTGACATCCTTTCCTTTTATGTGGAAACCTAACGAGTCTATTCCTTTATTCAGGAGGCCGAGGGCTTTGCGGTTGGCTTCCTCGGGATTTTCCACCCGGATGTCCTGGCGGATGTACCAAGTGTTGTCATCCTTTTTGTTGCCTCTCAGATAGGGGAACTCTCCGGGAAGGGTTTCGATGGTTTTCAGCCCTTTTAAATCTTCTTGGCGGTAGAAAGGGTTTACCTTGAACCCTTCGTTGGTTTTCCATACTAATTTCTTTTCATAATCAGCTCCTTTCAAGTCGGCCTGGATTTTGTCCATCCATTCTTGCGCCGATACTTCCGGAAAATCAGAAAAGAGTTTTTCTTTTTTATCTGCCATACTTTGTGCTTTTAATGATTATGATTCAAGTTTATTTGCATGCCGGTTGGAAACGCATGCAGGGGCAAATATACAAATAAATTGCACATAACGGGCAAAAGTGTGACATTTTTCTTCAGGCATTTCCATACCGTTTCCTCATATTCTTCTATTTTGGTTTGTAAAAGTTTTGACTTCTTGTTTGATTTGCTTACATTTGCGCAACTTAAAATTATAATATCATGAATTGGTTACAAGATTTATTGACGAATCCTAACTCTATAGCGCATATTGTGGCGTTATATGCCTTTGTGATTTCGGGCGGAGTGTTATTAGGGAAAATCAAGGTCTTCGGCATTTCGCTGGGGGTTACTTTCGTCTTGTTCGTGGGAATCTTGGTGGGACACTTTGGATTTACGGGTAATCCTGCCATTCTTTCTTTCTTGCAAGACTTCGGACTGATATTGTTTGTCTTCTGCATCGGTTTGCAGGTGGGACCGTCGTTTTTCTCTTCTTTCAAGGAGGGAGGAATCCGGCTCAACTTGCTGGCGACGGGCATTGTGGCATTCAATATCATTGTCGCACTCATTATTTATTATGCGTTGCAGGGGCGTATCGAGGTGCCGATGATAGTCGGTATCCTTTGCGGTGCCGTGACGAACACGCCGGGGCTTGGTGCCGCCAACGAGGCATTGCAGCAGTTGAACTACGACGGTCCGGAAATCGCAATGGGATATGCCTGCGCCTATCCGTTGGGTGTCATCGGCATCATCCTTTCGATGATTCTCATCCGCTACATCTGCCGGGTAGACTTAGACAAAGAGTCGGAAGCTATCCAGCAGGCTGAAGAAGCCAATCCGCACCTGAAACCTTTCCGCATCCAGTTGCGGGTGGAGAATCCGGCATTGAACGGGAAGACCATCTTGCAGTTGCAGAATTTTCTGGCACGTAACTTGGTGTGCTCCCGCATCCTTCAGAACGGGGAAGTGAACATCCCCACTTCGAAGACGGTGCTTCACACGGGCGACGAGATGAACATTGTGTGCGCGGAAGATGATGCGGAAGCCATCGAGGCGTTTATCGGTTCGAAGATTGAAGTCGATTGGGAACACCAGAATACGGAAAACAAGCCGATGGTGTCGCGCCGTATCTTGGTGACGCAGCCTTCTATTAACGGCAAGACGGTGGGTGAGTTGCATTTCAGCAGCATGTATGGCGTGAACGTGACGCGTGTCAACCGTTCGGGTATGGACTTGTTTGCGGCACGTAGCTTGACCTTGCAGGTGGGCGACCGTGTGATGGTGGTAGGTCCGCAGGATGCCATCGAGCGTGTGGCAAACATGCTGGGTAACCAGTTGAAACGTCTGGACCATCCGAATATCGTGACTATCTTTGTCGGCATTCTGTGCGGTATCTTGTTCGGAAGTATTCCTATTGCTTTCCCGGGCATCCCGACGCCGGTGAAGTTAGGTCTTGCAGGCGGTCCGTTGATTATCGCCATCTTAATCGGACGTTTCGGCTATAAGGTACGTCTGGTGACTTATACCACGATGAGTGCCAACCTGATGCTGCGCGAAGTGGGGCTTGTGCTTTTCTTGGCGAGTGTCGGCATCAAGGCGGGCGAGAACTTCGTGCAGACGGTAGTCGAAGGAGACGGTTTGCTTTATGTCGGCATGGGATTCTTGATAACGCTGCTCCCGCTGATGATTATCGGCTTGATAGCGCGGTTGTATTACAAGATTAATTATTATACGCTGATAGGCTTGATTGCCGGTAGTACGACCGACCCTCCCGCATTGGCATATTCAAACCAGGTTTCGGGCAACGATGCGCCGGCTGTAGGTTATTCTACGGTATATCCGTTGGTGATGTTCCTGCGTATCCTGACGGCTCAGCTGTTCATCTTGTTTATGGCTTAGAGTTTCACCACACATTGAAATAAAAAGCGCAGATTAGCGCGGATTGATGCAGAAAAAGAATGAAAGATATTCTCTAATCTGCGAAAATCCGCGTTAATCTGCGTTTCTTTTACTTCGCTCTTTCCAATAGAGTTTCCACTTGCGCACGCCAGTCGGAAGCGTTTTCGGGTTGGAACGTTTGCAGCCCTGCGTTTTTCCCTGCGGCGATGTTCGATGTGCTATCGTCGATGAAAAGCGTCTCCTCGGGGCGGATTTGCGCATCTTTTATCATCTGGCGGAAGATTTCCGGTTCCGGTTTCATGCAGCCCATTTCGAATGAAAGATACAGCTTGTCGAAATATGCGTCTATGCTGTTTCCCTGCGGAGTGAATTGTGGCGTGCGTGCCCAGTAGTCCATTAAGTAGGGATTGGTGTTGCTGAGCAAGAAGGTGCGGTAGCCCCTTTGGCGTAATTGGGCGATGTAGTCCAGCTTACGGATGTCCATTCCGCTTACGAATCCCATCCACGCTTGCCGCACTTCTTCGCGTTCCAGCGGCTTGCCGCACAATATGCCCAGCTTTTCCCGGAAGGATTCTTCACTGAGCTTCCCTTCTTCCAATTCCTGGAATATTCCTGTCTGATGATATTTGTCGAGGATGCGGCCGGCATTTTCCAGTCCTAACCGGATAAATGCCTGTACCGCTTCTTCACGGTCGAGGTCTACGATGACCCCGCCGAAATCGAATGCAATGTTTCTTATCATGTTTTATTAAAGGGAAAAAAGAACACAGAGGCACAGAGACACAGAGAATTTCTTTAAATAATACTCTGTGTCTTTGTGTCTCTGTGTTCAATTAAAAATCAGTTTTTCAACCATTTGTCCAGCCAGCGGAAGAAAGTGCGTTGCCACAAGATGCCGTTCTGAGGCTTCAGTACCCAATGGTTTTCGTCGGGGAAGACGAGCAGCTCGGCGGGTATTCCCCTTAATATGGCTGCATTAAAGGCCGCCATGCCTTGCGAGGCGAGGATGCGGAAATCCTTTTCGCCGTGGATGCAGAGGATGGGCGTATCCCATTTGTCAACGAAGAGGTGGGGCGAGTTGGCATAACTGCGCTGCACGGCAGGGTCGTCTTTCTCCCAGTACGGGCCGCCTAAGTCCCAGTTGGTAAACCAAAGTTCTTCGGTTTCCAGGTATTGTTGTTCCATATTGAAGAATCCGTCGTGCGCAATGAAGGCTTTGAAACGTTTATTGTGGTGTCCGGCAAGCCAATACACCGAGTATCCTCCGAAGCTGGCTCCGACGCATCCCAATCGGTCTTTGTCTACGTAAGGCTCTTTTGCGATGTCGTCTATGGCGCTCAGATAATCGTCCATGCAATGTCCGCCGTAGTTGGTGCTGATTTCTTCCAGCCATTCCATGCCGAAGCCCGGAAGCCCGCGGCGGTTCGGAGCGATGATGATGTAATCGTTAGCTGCCATAATCTGCAGGTTCCAGCGATAGCTCCAGAATTGGCTGACGGGGCTTTGCGGGCCTCCTTCGCAGAAAAGCAGGGTGGGGTATTTCTTGTTCGGGTCGAAATCAACGGGATAAACCACCCACGAGAGCATATCCTTTCCGTCTACCGTCTTTGTCCAGCGCGGCTCTACCTTTCCCTTTTTCAGTTGGTTGAAGATATGGTCGTTTTCCGAAGTGATACGGGTCACCTTATGGTCTTTCTTCAAGCCGACCGTGAAGAGCTCATCGGCTTCGCTAAGCGAATGGCGCATCGTGAGCAACTGTTTGTCGTTCAGCATTTTCACAGATGCATAGTCGTACATTCCTTCGGTGAGTTGCTCCACTTCGCCTTTCAGGTTTGTGCTGTGAATCATGCTGGTGGCGTGCCATACGCCTGTGAAATAAAGTGTTTCGCTATCGGGTGCCCAGCAATAATCGTCCACGCCCGACTGGAAGGCTTCGGTGACGTATGTCTTTTCGCCGGTACTCAGATTCATCACACACAGGCGGTTACGGTCGCTCTCGTATCCGTCCCGCTCCATGCTTTGCCAAGCGATGCGTGTTCCGTCGGGCGAGAACTTCGGGTTGGTATCATAACCTTTATTCTGGTCGTTGGCGTCCTCTTTGCATAGGTTCCGGGTCTGTCGGGTCTCTATATCATAAAGGTATATATCCGAGTCGGTCGATTGCGAATACGCCACGCCCGTTTTCTTGCGGCAAGTGTAAGCGATTTGTTTTGAGTCGTTGCTCCATGCCAGCTGTTCGATGCCTCCGAAAGGTTTCATGGGGGATTCGTAAGGCTCGCCTGCCAAGATGTCGGCGGCTTCTCCTACCTTGTTTCCGTCAAAATCGGCGATGAACGGATGTGGAACCGTTTCTACCCATTCGTCCCAATGTTTGTACATCAGGTCGTTTATTACCCGTCCGCTTGCCTTGTCAAGGTCTGGATAGAGGTCGGAAGTGCGTTTGCCGTATTTCACTTGCGCGATGAAAAGCACTTTGGTTTCATCGGGCGAGAACTTGAAGCCTTCGATGTCGCCTTTGTATTCCGAGAGTTGTTTGCGTCCGGTTCCGTCGGGATTCATTTCCCAAAGCTGGTAGCTTCCGCCTTGTGGGGTGAGAAAAGCGATTTTCGTGCCTCCCTTTATCCATGCAGGGCTGCTTTCGTTTTCGGGAGTAGCGGTGAGCATCCGGTTGTTGCTTCCGTCGGCATTCATTGTGTAGATGACCGTGTGGCTGGCATTGTCTTTCACGCTGTAATACGATACGGTGTAAGCTATTTGTTTTCCATCGGGCGATACGCTTGTCTCTCCGATGCGCCCCATCGCCCAAAGCGCTTCGGGGGTCATCCGTCCGTCTTGAATGCTTATTTCTTGTTTCCCGATGAAGGGTTTCCCGCTGGGGGTGCCGGCATTGGCTTGTCCGCTTGCGGCAAGCAGCATGGCGGCGGTCATGGTCATTAAGTTTGATTTCATTGTTATGTGTTATTTATTTGATGTTCGTTTGAACACAATGGCACAGAGACGCAGAGGAAAAAATAACAAACTCTGTGTCTCCGTGTCCCTGTGTTCGATAAAATTTTCATTTTCCGGTAAAATAAGCCGGGTAATTGTCGAACAGGCAGTTCAGCTGGTTGCCTCCCATTTGGATGTTATCCATGTACGAGTATCCGTCCCGGTAAGTAAGACGGAGGCTTGTATAGGATACGTTCCACCAGTCCCAAGCGAACCTTAGGCTTGACTCTTCCCGATTCCCGTACCGGTCTTGCTTGTAAAGGTAGTCCTCGCCCGTATTGTCCGGATAGAAACGCAGTTCTTGGTAATAATAGGTATCGTAATCGTCATACCATTCGTCCGTCCAGATTCGGCTGCACAAGTAATCGGTCCGTTCCCGGTAATTGTTTGTCCCGTTTCCAAATTCGACTCCCAATCCTACGTATTCGCAAGACGTGAATGCCAATGTCATTGCCAATAGGAAAAATATGCGGTACAATGCCTTCTTTTTAGTTTTCATAATTGCCTCCTTTTTGCTTTGATTTCGTAGGGCAAAGATAAAAAATCAACTTCGTTCAGGCAAGTTGTTTTTCCTAAATCGGGCAGGGGAGATTCCTATTTGTGATAGGGATTTCCCCTTTTCAGAACGCTTTTTTGCTTTTGGCGCTTATGGTCTCGATGTCCAGCCGGATGATTTCCGTACGGTGGAATGACTTTTGGGCATAATCGATGCCGCGCATTTTATCGTTGGGGCAATATTTGCTTAATAGAAGCGAAAGTGCGGACATACGTTCGGCTTCATGCAGGCTGTGATGCGCAGAGCATTGCAGCACAACGCTCTCGTATGCAGTGGTAAATTGTTCCGGCTTTACTTTGGTCCGCCCTGTCACGCAAAAGGAAACTTGCGGGCAGGCATCGATGCATTTCAGCTTCCGTCCTGCGGGCGCGCAATGAATGTAGATGGAGTTCCCCCGGTCCCATACATAGCTGAGCGGAATGCCGTATGCTCCGTTCCCGTCTTCAGCACGCATCGAAAGAATGCCGAATTCACCCTCTTTCAGTATTTCGAAAGCCCGTTCTTGCTCCAATGTCCGGTCTTGCCGGCGGATTGTTGAATTGTCGAATTTCATGTTCCATTAAGAATTAAACGCTGCAAATTAACGGTTGGCTATCTCATAAATTTCCCGGCTTGCCTGACGGTCGAGGCGGACATAGCTTCCTATCTGTTCGCCTTTGTTTTCGTGCAGGTGGGCTACCAGCAGGCCGATGTCGGGATGCTCAATGCCTAATTCCCCAAAAGTGGTGGGCATGCCTATTTCATGTAAAAATGTTTTAAAGCGGGCAATGCCTTCCAGCGCTACGGCTTTTAAGTCGGCCGAGGCGGGAACATCCCATACCCGTTCAGCGAATTGTGCTATTTTGCCTACATTATGGTCTGCCATATAAGTCAGCCATGCAGGGAAAATGACGGCAAGTCCTGCTCCGTGAGTCACGTCATAGAGTGCGCTCATTTCGTGTTCCATAAAGTGTGAAGCCCAGTCCTCTTCACGTCCGGTTCCGCAAATGCCATTGTGTGCGACGGTGCCTGCCCACATGATATTGGCACGTGCGCCGTAGTTGTATGGTTCTTTTATTACAGTCCGGGCTTCTTTTATGATGGCTTTCAATGTGCCTTCACATAAGCGGTCTGTCACTTCCGTATCAGGCGTGTTGGTAAAATAGCGTTCCATGATATGTGCCATCATGTCGGTAATGCCGCTTGCCGTTTGCCAAGCGGGAAGCGTATAAGTCACTTCGGGATTCATTACGGCAAACGCCGGACGGAGCACTTCGGGTGTGCGCAGGCTGAGTTTCTTCAATCCGTCCGCTTTCGTAATCACTGAATTTCCCGAGCCTTCGCTTCCGGCGGCAGGAATGGTTAGTACCACACCGAGGCGCAAGGCCGTTTGCGGTATGGCTTTTCCTGTAAAGAAGTCCCAAAAATCACCTTGATAAGGGATTCCGGCCGCAATGGCTTTGGCTGTATCGATTACGGAGCCTCCGCCTACGGGCAGAAGGAAATCCACGTTTTCACGCCTTCCTAATTCGATGCCTTCGTATACTTTCGGGTCGGTAGGGTTGGGCTGGACACCTCCCAATTCGATGTGGGCAATATGGGCTTCATCCAGCGATTTCTTTACCCGGTCCAACAAGCCGCTTCGTATGACCGAACCTCCGCCATACACAATCAAGGCTTTGCTTCCACGATATTTTTTCACCAATGTCCCTGTCTGCAGTTCTGTCTCTTTTCCGAAGACAAATTCCGTCGGGCTATAAAAAATGAAGTTGTTCATATCCTTTATGGTTTTAATGGTTATAACGTAAAGCAAAGGTACAATAAATATCGGAATATTGCTTGTAATGGGTTTTGAAAATGGTCTGATAAGTTTTATCTCCTTCAGTCGGAGGGCGTAAAACTTATTCTGCTGCTTGCAGGTTTCCATCCTATTGAAATTTTATATTAATTTTGCAGGCAAAAACGGCAGATTGATATGAAACCACAATTTTTAATAGGTTCTCCCACTTCCGGATGCGGGAAGACAACTTTTATGTTAGGAATGTTGCGGGTCTTGCAGCGGAGAGGAATGAAAGTGCAGCCATTCAAGTGTGGTCCTGATTTTATCGACCCGCAATATCATGCGATAGCTTGTAATTGTGAATCTGTCAACTTGGATGCCTGGCTGGCTTCGCGCACTCATATCCAATCCGTTTATAATCATTACGCGGAGCCGGCTGATGTGTGCATTATCGAAGGGAACAGGGGATTGTATGACGGGTATAACCGGATGGAGAACAGTAGTGCGGCTTTGTCACGGATGCTGAATGTCCCGGTCATATTGGTCATAAATGCGCGTGCCATAGGCTATGCCATTGCTCCGGTTTTGTATGGGATGAAACGGTTTAATGCCTCGGTCCGGATAGTTGGGGTTGTCTTTACCCAGGTCGCCTCTCAGTCTCACGAAATCTCTTTGCGCGAGGCTTGTATCGATGTCGGGATAGAATGCTTAGGATATTTGCCGGTAGAGGAAGATATCCGTTTGCCGCAGCGTCATCAAGGGTTAACCCTTTCCGTCAAGCGTTCTTTCAGTAAGCTGATAGACCGGATTGCGGATTTGGTAGAAAAGCATGTTGACATAGAGAAACTATTGAATCTGTGCACCCGCATTTTCCCTTGTCCTTATACATTGCCTTATACGTCCGAGGTCGGCATAGACATGTTGCACCGTCCAGACAGGCGCCTGCGGATAGCTGTGGCCCGTGACCCGGCTTTTTGTTTCTTGTATCGGGAAAATGTAGACCGATTGGCCGAAGCGGGCAGAATTACATATTTTAGCCCAGTATATGGAAGCGATTTGCCGGAAGCGGATTATGTGTATATCCCCGGCGGATGTCCGGAGTTGTTTGTCCGCCAGCTTCATCGGAGGAAACGTTTGATGAGCCAATTGCGTGAATACGTAGAAGCGGGCGGCCGTTTATGGGCGGAAGGAGAGGGGATGACATTCCTTTCGCGTTCATTGACGGTACGTCAGGGAGGCACGGCCTATGAAATGGCGGGGATTCTGCCTTTTGACTGTACATTGGTAGACGCTAATCCGAGCAATGGCTATCGTTTGACCCGATGTGGGAATAATACATTCAAAGGTTATGAGAGCCATTATTCGGTGTTGGCTTCGTCATCGGATATACGGATTTCCGCAACGTCCTTATATGGATTGAGAGGCACGGAAACGGCAGCCCGCTTGTTTAGATATAAGAACCTGATTGCAGGATATGCGCACTGGTATTGGGGAGAAAACGATATTTTTTCGTTATGGAATTAAAAAATCCTTTTTGAGAATATCCACATAGAGGGGATTATTTGTGTCCTCCGTATAGTTTCTTTGCTGTATAAGCCATAAAGGTAAAGAGCCTTTAAGGGAACCGTTCTGCGATTGCCGTCTCCATTCTATTCGTGCGCATTACTAGGGATATTCAGTAAATGTCCCTAAAAAGTAAGATGGCATATAAAGTCGATAGAGTATAATCACTTTATATGCCATTATTATTGCCCTTTTTCTGTGTTTTTTCATATAATCCTATCTGTTGGACATGATGTTCCGGAAGAAGTCTGATGACCTCTTCTGCTCCTGTCTGTAAATTCATGTCATGCCGCTTTAGCTGTTCTGCTCGTGACCTTGTCTATCATCAGTACGGCATTTGCCGTATGTATTCCGAAGAAAATCCAAAGGATTTCAGTCTTCCTGTTCCTGGCCTTTATTCTTGCGAGTGAGTAGTGTTGCTTTTGAGTACCGAAGCTTCCTTCAAGCCGGGTGGCCCTTTCTTTGGAGAGTTCACTTCTGAGAACCTTTCTCAAGGGTTCATCCTTTGCCGCCCTTCCCTTGCGTACAAAGGAAGTGGATATACCATATTTTGTACAGAACCTTCTATTTGCATTGTTGGCATATATGGAATCTCCAGCCGCACATCTAACCCTGACATTCATGAGTTTCTGTTGCATACGGATACAGCCCTTCAGCCGTATTCCCTCATTGAATGCCTTGAACGAGAGGTGTTCGATAAACGATATACCGTCTATCTGTATGTTGTTAACCTTTGCACCGAATTCAACAGACTTTGTTTCCTTGCCTCTTACGATAGGACGTACGTAATGACGGTCGATGCTGACGATGCGGTCATTGACCTTCCTGCCTTCAAACAGTTCCTTCTCCTGTACAAGAACCTTTCTGATTATGGAAAGGCGTTTCTGATAATCCTGTGTATATCTGAGTGATCTCCCGTACTCCTTATGAATCTCATCCCTCTGTACGATGAGCTTTTCAAGGAGTCTGATCATACGGCGCTTGAGCATCCGTGTTCTTGAAGCTTTCCTCTTTCTTTTCTTGCAGTATGAAAGATAGGACTCTGACACATCCGCATATTTGTTACGGGGACGCCTTATCCCAAGATCCATACAATGCCGGCAGATATGCCTGTAAAGCCATTCAATACTTTCCCAAAGCAGTTTCATGTCTGTTGGAAAACGCATGTGACTTTCATAACACGTGGCATCAGTCATGCACACGTGAAGGTTCTCAAGATATGGTTTCCAGTGGGAGGCCAGTATCTCCTGAAGGGAGTCAATATCAAGACGGGATGCTATCTCATTGCGGATGGCACTGACTATCTTGTAGTTGGTTATGGGAAAGGCCGGATCTATCATGATTCCGCAGAACATCTGGTAGTGGAGGTTGCCGTTGAGATGTTCCACCAGCTGTCTGTCGGAGAATCCGGTGTAGGCTTTCAGGACCATAAGGGCAATCTTTGCCAGAGGGCTAAAAATGTTCCTGCGTCCAAGACGATGTTCCGACAAGCCTATGGCTTTTGCCATACGGTCAAACGGGAAAACTGAGTGAAGCCTGCCCAGTTCACTCTCATGAAAACTCTTGCGATATTTTTCCAGAACATCAAATTCTGTAAAGCCCAAAGTGGGCTGTATTTCCGAAATATTTTGTATCTTAGCCATATCTTTGTTGGGGTATTTCCCCCGTTTTGGCTGCCAAACCTTATTTTCGGGGGAATATCTAAAGATACAAAAAAGCCAACTAATTCGCAATACATTGTGTATGAATTAGTTGGCTAATTTTGTTATATTTACTGAATATCCCATTACTACTAAACTATACTTTGTTATACTCAGATTTTAAATGGTTGTTGTTATTATCTTCTCGCATCAACGCAGATAACTTCGTTTGGTGTAAGATTAATAATCTTCCGCTTGTAAGATTAATAATCTTGCAGCCTGAAGATTAATAATCTTACAGCGGATGAACCTATATGCGTTTGCCGCCACACCTATATCCGCAGGCTTCCGCAACCGGCTGCGTTTATGTACAATGATAGCTCCCATACCATATATAGCAAAAAAAAGAGGAAATCTGTCATCAGAAATCCTCTTTTCTAAGAGCGGAAAACGGGACTCGAACCCGCGACCCTCAGCTTGGGAAGCTGATGCTCTACCAACTGAGCTACTTCCGCATTTGCTTTTGTTTTCGGTGCACAAAGGTAAATCTTATTTCTGAATTAATCAAATAAAACCGGACTAAAAATTTGACACTGACATAAAATTCTTATGAATTCTTATGAGAATACTACTTCTGCTGCGCTAACATCTAAAGTTGACGGATGCCTTCATGGAATCCGTTTAAGCACGGAGGTGCGTGACAGGGTTTCATGCATTGGGCTATGCACTTAGATGAATTGCATCAGTCGTCTTTATAATAAATAGCAAAATACTCGGTTGAGGGTCGGCGGGTTCGAGTCCCGCTTGCCGTTCAATTTGATGAAAAGGAGTTACGGTAAAGTAACTCCTCTTTTTATTTCGGTGCTTTGTGATATAAGTAGATGGCAATAAACAAATAGAGGATATTTGGAATCCAAATAGCAAGAGCCGGAGGCATGTTTCCGTTGATGGCAAAAGTGGCTGAGATGGTTTGGAATAAGATATAAGAGAAACTTAATGCCAAACCGATACCTAAATGAAGTCCCATACCTCCCTTCACTTTTCGGGAAGAAAGCGAAAGTCCGATAGCCGTTAGAATAAATGCGGCAAAAGACATGGCTATGCGCCGATGGTATTCTACTTCAAACTCCTTAATGTTGGCGAATCCGCGTTGTTTCTGTTTTTGAATATATTCACGCAGTTGCGGGCTGGTCATGGTTTCTTGCTGGCCACGTGTAATCAGAAAGTCTTGCGGTTCCATCTTAATGATGGAGTCGATGCGTTCTCCCCGGGTAATTACTTCTTTCATGCCACGCATTTCCCGAATCATATAGTCACGGATAATCCATTTATGATAAGAGGCTGTATCGTACGTAATGCGTCGTGCGGTCAGGTGAGACACCAGTTTGTGGTCTTCAAATTTATCCAATGAAAATCGGTATCCGGTTTTATTGTAATTTTCGTAACGCTCCATGTAGGCGACTACCCCGCTATCTACTTCCAGCTGGATGTTACGGGCATAATCTGCAGATTTCTTTTTCTTGTATTTTTCCTCGAATTTCAATCGTGTAACGCTTCCTTTGGGAATAACCTCTGTCCCTAGCATAAAAGTCACAGCCGAAATAATGGCCGCCGATATCATGTAAGGGACCATCAGCCGCTTAAAGCTCATGCCTGTAGAGAACATCGCGATGATTTCGGAATTCTCCGCAAGCTTTGAGGTAAAGAATATCACCGCAATAAAGACGAACAACGGACTGAACAAATTGGTGTAGTAGGGGATGAAGTTCAGGTAGTAATCAAAAACAATGGCTTCGAGCGGCGCTTTATTATTAATGAAACGGTCGATGTTCTCATTGATGTCAAATACTACAGAAATGGAAATAATCAAAGCGATAGCAAAGAAGTATGTTCCCAGAAACTTGACGATAATGTACCGGTCAAGCCGTTTCAGCCATTTCTGTTTGAAAATGCTTTTCAGAAAAGGCATGAACTTAGCTGTTTTAGGTAACGTAACTTTCTGTTTAAGTTGTTCCAGTTTCATCATCTATATAATATTACAAACGCGTGGAAATTCGTTTTACCATAGCCGGTTTCCATGTAGTGAAATCTCCGGCGATAATGTGTTTGCGTGCTTCGCCTACTAGCCATAAGTAGAAAGCCAGGTTGTGGATAGAAGCAATTTGCAGTGCCAACAATTCTTGGGCATGGAACAGATGGCGCAGGTAAGCACGGCTATACATCGTGTCTACATAGGAGGCTCCGTCCGCTTCAATGGGGGAATAATCTTTTTCCCATTTCTTGTTACGCATATTCATGATGCCGTCTTTGGTGAAGAGCATCCCGTTTCGCCCGTTTCGGGTAGGCATGACACAATCGAACATGTCTACTCCCCGTTCGATGCCTTCTAGAATATTGACCGGAGTTCCTACCCCCATTAAATAACGGGGCTTATCGGCGGGCAAGATTTCGTTGACCACTTCAATCATTTCGTACATCTTTTCCGTAGGTTCGCCTACTGCCAATCCTCCAATCGCATTTCCGTCCGCATTTTTTGAAGCGATATATTCAGCCGAACGTTTCCGCAAATCCGGATACACACAACCTTGAACGATAGGGAAAAGCGACTGGTTATATCCGTATTTGGGCTCTGTCTCGTTGAAACGTGCCATGCAACGGTCTAACCAGCGATGGGTGAGTTCCATGGATTTTTTTGCATAGTCATATTCTGCCGTACCCGGAGTGCACTCATCGAATGCCATGATTATGTCGGCTCCGATTGTCCGCTCGATATCCATGACCCGTTCGGGCGTGAACAGGTGTTTGGAGCCGTCGATATGGGAGCGGAATTCTACGCCTTCTTCTTTCAGCTTGCGTATGCCCGAAAGCGAAAACACTTGAAAACCGCCGCTATCGGTCAGCATCGGACGGTCAAACCCGTTGAATTTATGCAGCCCTCCGGCAGCTTCAAGCACTTCAAGACCTGGACGAAGGTACAAATGATAGGTATTCCCTAAAATGATTTGTGCCTTGATATCCTCTTTCAATTCATGCAGATGAACCGCTTTTACACTGCCCAGTGTACCTACTGGCATGAAAATAGGCGTCTCGATTTGCCCGTGGTCTGTCGTAATCAGACCGGCACGGGCATTTGATTTCGGATCAGTATGTTGTAATTCAAATTTCATTCAAAACAATCAGATAATTGGTGTTTTCTCCTCTTTGGAACGCATTGCTTCCTGTTCTTTCTCTTTTTTCAGAATCGCTTCAAAGTCAATGGCATCCGCTACTTTTTCATCCGTTAAAGCCAATTGAAGCACTTCCTTAATGTCTTTTACATAATGGAATTCCAGTCCTTTCAGGTAAAGCGGTTGGATTTCTTCAATGTCTTTCCGGTTTTCTTCGCACAAGATAATGTCGGTAATGCCGGCGCGCTTTGCCGCTAAGATTTTTTCACGGATTCCACCTACGGGAAGTACTTTCCCGCGTAATGTGATTTCGCCCGTCATAGCCAGGTTTGGCTTTACTTTACGTTGGGTCAAAGCTGATGCCAATGAAGTTACCATGGTGATACCTGCCGAAGGTCCGTCTTTCGGAATGGCTCCTTCCGGCACGTGGATATGGATATTCCAGTTCTCAAAAATGCCTTCCGGCAGGTTGAGCAGGAAAGAATGCGCTTTCAGATACTCCAAAGCCAGCATGGCTGATTCTTTCATGACATCTCCCAGGTTTCCGGTTAAAGTCAGACGTTCTCCCTTTCCTTTGCTCAAGCTGGTTTCCACGAATAAGATTTCGCCTCCTACCGCGGTCCACGCCAACCCTGTAACGACTCCGGCATATCCATTCCCCTGGTATTTGTCGCGCGAGTATTCAGGCGTTCCTAAATATTGCTTGATGTCATCCGCTTTCAGTTCATGCAGGCCGGTGAATTTATCGCTGGCAATTTCCAAAGCAATCTTACGCATGACCTTCCCGATTTTCTTTTCCAATTCGCGTACGCCGCTTTCCCGTGTATAGTTTTCGATGATGTACTCGATAGCCGGCTTGGTGAACTTGACATGTGCTTTTGTCAATCCGTTTGCCAGCATTTCTTTCGGAATCAGGTGACGCCGTGCGATTTCTATTTTTTCTTCGGTAATGTATCCGCTTACCTCAATCAGTTCCATACGGTCTAACAAAGGAGTCGGAATCGTGCTCAGGTTGTTTGCCGTAGCTATAAACATCACTTTTGACAGGTCATAGTCCAAATCAATATAGTTGTCGTGGAACGTGTTGTTCTGTTCCGGGTCGAGCACTTCCAGCATGGCCGAAGCCGGGTCTCCCTGACGGTCATTGCCCAGTTTGTCTATCTCGTCCAGGATGATGACCGGGTTGGACGATTCCGCTTTCATCAGGCTCTTGATGATACGCCCCGGCATGGCGCCGATATAGGTTTTACGGTGTCCGCGGATTTCGGCTTCGTCGTGCACGCCTCCCAATGACATGCGGATGTATTTCCGTTTCAAGGCAGACGCGATGGATCTGCCCAATGAGGTTTTTCCTACGCCCGGAGGACCGTATAAGCAAAGAATCGGTGATTTCAAATCCCCTTTCAGCTTCAGTACGGCAAGATGTTCCAAGATACGTTCTTTCACCTTTTCCAGTCCGTAGTGGTCTTTGTTCAATATTTTTTCGGCATTCGGGATGTTTAACGAGTCGGTCGTGAAAACATTCCACGGAAGTGAAAGCAGTGTCTGAAGGTAAGTGAGCTGCACATTGTAATCGGGCGATTGCGGGTTGATGCGCTCCAGCTTCTGCAATTCGCGCTCAAATGTAGCCGCAACTTCCTTGCTCCATTTTTTTGCATTCCCTTTATTGCGCAGTTCGTCTATTTCGTCTTCCTGTCCGTTCCCTAATTCGTCTTGAATGTTTTTGATTTGCTGTTGCAGGAAATATTCCCGTTGTTGGCGGTCCAGGTCTTCCCGCGTGCGCATCTGGATGTCATGCTTCAGCTCAGCCAGCTTGGTTTCCCGGTTCAGCACTTGTATCAGGTTATACAGCCGGTCTTTTAATGTATCTTTCGACATCAATTCAAACTTTTCATCCAGGCTGAACGGAAAGTTTGTACAGATATAGTTCACCATGATATGGTCTTTGGGCAGGTTTTTCAATGCAAAAGTCACGTCCGGGCTTAACCTGTCACTGGCATCCACATATTGGTTGGCAAGGTCGGTGCACATATCCATCAATGCCATAAACTCGTCATTGTCCTTGACGCTCATGTCTTCGGGCTCGATTTGCACTCTTCCTTTCAAATAGGGAAGGGAGGAGGTTATTTCTTCCAGCCGGACTTTCACATTGCTGGCTTGCAAGATGACGGTAGTCGTTCCGCCGGGAAGTTCGAAAATCCGGAGTATCCTGCCGATTACAGCAAGTGGATATAAATCGTTGATGCCAGGCTCTTCGACTTCTGCCATTTTTTGAGTGGCTATGATGATATGTTGCTTGTTCTTTAATGCCGAGCGGACCAACTTCAGCGTACTTTGCCTGCCTACGGTTACGGGCATGACGATGCTTGTAAACATCAGCATGTTGCGTAAAGTCATGATGGGCAGTTCCCCGGTCAGTTCGTCGGCTGAAGGAGATTCGGCATCGGCCTTTATCTCGGTGACCATCGATACTTCATCTGTAGTTGATTGCATTTCGAAATCGTTTTCGTTTCTCTTTCTTCTTACCATAATTTGCGGTTAGTCTACTTTATAGTTTGGTCTATTCAATTTCTTTGTTCTCAAAACGGGTACAAAGTTAAGAAATCTGCTTCGAATACGGAAGTAGAAAAGTTGTAAAAGCATTGTCCGGAAGAAAATAATTTGTGATTTTATACATGGATATGGAGCGTTTTACTTATTTTTGGCGAAAAATAAGAGACAAAGGTATGAGAAGCCCCTTTTTCAGATTCAAGCAATTCACGATATGGCATGACCGGTGTGCGATGAAAGTTGGCACGGACGGCGTCTTGTTAGGCGCGTGGGTTTCATTGCGCCAGGCCCGGAACGTATTGGACATCGGGACGGGGAGCGGGCTGATTGCGTTGATGATAGCCCAGCGTTGTCAGGCGCAAGTGACGGGCATTGATATCGATTCGGACGCGATAGGGCAGGCGGGCGAAAACGCCTTGGCTTCGCCGTGGAGCGGACGCATCCGGTTTTGCCAGGCAGATGCGGGAGCATTCCAAGGCGGCGTGTATGATACGATTGTTTCCAATCCTCCTTATTTCAGGGAGCGGGTGCATTGTCCGGACGGGCAACGCAACGCCGCACGCCATACCGAGAGCCTGACATTCGAATGCCTGCTGGACGCGGTGGCGCGTTTAATGTCGGAAGACGGAAGCTTTTCGGTTATCCTGCCGGCAGAGGCGGGGGAACGTTTTATTACGTTAGCCGCCGAACGGCATTTGTATCTGTTGCGCCGGACGTATGTTCATACAAAGCCTTCGGCATCTCCCAAACGGGTCTTGATGGCATTTGTGCGCACGATACAGGCTTGTGAGACTACTCATTTGACCCTTGAGGAATCTCCCAACGTATATAGCCGGGAATACATCGGCCTGGTCGGTGATTTTTATTTGAATATAAACGCATGAAAACGCATGCGGCTGCGTTGGCCTACGTGACTATATGCGTTGGCTTGCGAAGCCTGTCTCGTTAGCCAACGCAGCCGTATGTGTTTCGGGCGGCGGCAAGACCGGTTTACCGCTTCGATAATCTTCTGAGCAGGTTTTGGTTTAATTGTAACAGTTTTTTATGCTTTTCCGCAATGCTGTAAGCCAAAGGGCGTGTGCCGATGAAATCGGTGAAGTGCTGCAATATGCTGAATGGCTCTACCGATGTTTTCCCCCGTTCAGGAGCAATCACTCTTAACCCCCGGTGCACGACCTCTACGGTTAAGTCCTTACCGCCCATCATGGGGTCTCCGTCGAAATGGAATACGCCCTCCTGATGGCGGTGGATTGTAATCTTTTTTTCTTTCATGATTTTGATTCGGCTGTTCTGATCCAATGTCTTGTTGAACAGCTGGAACGAAAGGGCAGGCACGTCGAGCACCGTAAAAGGTTCTAAGATGGTGATATCCATCATTCCGTCGGTGAGCGATGCCTGAGGGGCGATGTAGGCATTGTTCCCGTATTGCGAAGCGTTGGCGCAAGCGATAAGGAAGGCCTTGTGGCGCACGGTTCCCAATTCGTTCTCTATTTCATAGGTTTCCGGCTGGTATTTCAAGCTTTCGTGTAACGTATTTTCCAGGTATGTAAGCAGCCCTCTCTTTCCGGAATCGGCAAACTTCAAGCTGACGAATGCATCGAATCCCACCCCGCACGTGCAGAAGAAGGGGTGATTGTCGATGATGCCGTAATCAATGTCTTTAATAAATCCGCGGTTCAATGTTTCGATGGCTCCCCACACATTTATCGGAATATGCAGGTGGCGTGCCAGCCCGTTCCCCGAGCCGCAAGGGATAATTCCTAACGCCGTGTCGGTATGGATGAGTGAGCGCCCTATTTCGTTAATGGTTCCGTCTCCGCCGATAGCGGTTACGATGTCGATTCCTTTTTCCGCTGCATCCCGGGCGATTTCGCTTGCATGTCCTGCATATTCGGTTTTGCAAATGGTATAATCATATTGGTTTCGGTCGATATGCTTGTTTATCAGGTGCAGGATAAATTCTTTTCCATGCACACCCGATATGGGATTGACGATAAATGTGATGCTTTTTTTTGAGCTCATGTTAGTTAAGAGTCTTAGTTGTTAAATCCGCATCTCTGGCAAAGAGCATGGCAGAGGTCTTTTATTTGAAAACAAAAATAAGACTATTTTGTTTATAAACCGTATATTTTTGTAGAGAATTGACAGATAAAATATTTTTTTGCCACAATAGCTGATTTAGATTGCTAAAATTATTATCTTTGCACGTTCTTTTATTAAATAATGAAATCCGCCGGTGATGTTCCGGCTAATGTAAATAACATAATGTAAGTCGTTAGGATTTACCAAACAGAGTAAGAATATATGGGACTATTGCAAGACAAGCTGGGGAAATACAGAATCCCCCAAATGTATATGGAGCGGGGTGTTTATCCTTATTTCCGTGAAATAGACAGTGCCCAAGACACTGAAGTGATGATGGACGGAAGAAAAGTCTTAATGTTTGGCTCCAATTCATATATGGGGCTGACTTATGACGAGCGTATCATCAATGCAGCGATTGCCGCGACCCGCAAATATGGTACAGGATGCGCGGGATCCCGTCTGTTGAACGGTACGTTGGATATTCATGTGAAATTAGAAAAAGAACTGGCTGAATTTGTCGGGAAAGACGAAGCCTTGTGTTTCTCTACGGGATTTACCGTAAACGAAGGCGTGATTCCGCAACTAGTAGGGCGGGGTGACTATATTATATGTGATGACCGCGACCATGCTTCGATTGTAGACGGACGCCGCCTCTCATTCGCTACCCAGTTAAAGTACAAGCATAATGACATGGATGCGTTGGAGAAAGAACTTCAGAAATGCGAGCCGGATGCCATTAAGCTGATTGTGGTGGACAGTGTTTTCTCGATGGAAGGTGATTTGGCGAATTTGCCTGAAATAGTCCGTCTGAAGAAAAAATACAATGCGACTGTTTATGTAGACGAAGCTCATGGTCTTGGCGTGTTCGGGAGAAACGGACGAGGTGTATGCGACCACTTTGGCGTGACAAAGGACATTGATTTGATTATGGGTACCTTTAGCAAGTCGTTGGCGTCGATAGGCGGATTCGTTGCGGCAGATAAAGACATCATCAACTGGTTGCGCCATAACGCGCGCTCGTATATTTTCCAGGCCAGCAACACGCCGGCTGCTACGGCGGCTGCTATCGAAGCGCTTCATATCTTTCAGGAAGAGCCGGAACGTCAGGAAAACCTGTGGAAGATAACCAACTATGCGCTGAAGAGTTTCCGTGAGGCAGGTTTTGAGATAGGCGATACGGCGAGCCCGATTATTCCGTTGTATGTGCGTGACACCGACAAGACATTCGAAGTGACCAAGCTGGCGTTCGATGAAGGTGTGTTTATCAATCCGGTTATTCCGCCGGCATGTGCACCTCAAGATACGTTGGTCCGTTTTGCCTTGATGGCTACCCATACGAAGGAACAGGTAGACTTTGCTATCGATAAATTGATAAAATGCTTTAAACAATTGCATATTTTAAAATGACGGGAAAATCCCGTTGTCTTTTAAGGACATTTTTATAAAAAAGGAGGATTCATTATGGGAGCTGCCGGTAATAAAAAACCGAAGGGCATGCATAAAAAACATGCTCCGGCTTATCAGGTAGAAGAGGCCATGCATGAGAATGACCTTAAAAAAGGAAAGAAGAAATAGGCAAGAGCTTGTTTCTGAAATGTATTGAAGATGAACCGCAGATTAACAGGGATAGAGGGAGTCGGCAGGACTTGACGGAAATCAATGTTAGTCTGCGGTTCTTTAATAAAAAAGGAGGGCTTATGATACTGAATGAAAGAGACAGCCGGCACGAACAAGTGCTGCAGATTGCCCAGCAGATGATGATTGCCGCACGTACGGCGCCGAAAGGGAAAGGAGTGGATATCATTGAGGTGGCAATGGTGACTGAAAGCAATATCCGTATCTTGTCGGATACCATGAAGCAGATGTACGAAGAAAACGGCTTTAAGTTTTTCTTGCGTGACGCCGAAAACATACTGAATGCAGAGTGTATTATATTAATAGGTACGCGCGAGCAGCCTCAAGGGTTGAATTGCGGACATTGCGGTTTCGAAACTTGTGATGCCCGTGAAGAAGGAGTGCCTTGTGCGATTAATAGCGTAGATGTAGGGATTGCAATAGGTTCCGCCTGTTCGGTGGCTGCCGATCATCGGGTAGATACTCGTGTGATGTTCTCGGCGGGCTTGGCGGCACAACAACTTGATTGGCTGGACGGATGTAAACAGGTTTACGCGATTCCGGTAAGTGCTTCCTCTAAAAATCCGTTTTTCGACCGTAAGCCCAAGGACTGATTTCTTGTAGAAAAGGAATATATACTGCGTTGCCCAATAAAGATATCTGCATCGGCCTACGAAGTTATATTAATCGGCATGCGCAGTATATATTCATTTGCGAAACTTGTCAAATGAACTTTTCTACGGCATAAGCCACACCGTCTTCATCGTTTGACAGGGTGATGAAATCGGCGTTTTCACGTACTATCGGCTGGGCATTTGCCATGGCAATCCCTAAGCCTGCATACTGAATCATAGACAAGTCGTTGAAACCATCGCCTATGGCTATCATTTCTTCTTTAGCCAGTCCGATTTCTTTTAATAAAACAGATAAGGACTGGGCTTTGTCTATGCCTTTAGGGACAAGTTCAAGAAAATAAGGTTCCGAACGGAACACGCCCATTTTGTCTTTTAATTGTCCGTACATTTCTTTCTCTAAGATTTCCAGCCTTTTGGGCTCACCCACTATCAGACATTTGGTTATGGGGCGGGGGATGGCCTCCAGAAAGTTGTCCACCTTCTTTATTTTCATTACGTTCAGCAAGGCTTCTTTTAAGACATATTCGTCATCGGGCGATTCGGTTAATACAAATTCGTGGTCATACGTTACAATGGCGAATCCATTTTCTTTAGCACACTTATATAAATAAGGCAGGATGTCGTTTTCCAGCCATTTCTTGTACATCAGTTCTCCAGTCTTCCAGTCAATGATTTCACCTCCATTGTATGAAAGGATATATCCTTCGTAACGGTTTAATTCCAGCGCATTGGCTAATGGCGCCACTCCATAAGTCGGCCTGCCTGATGCAAGTACGATTTTCACACCTCGTTTTTGTGCTTCTATCAACGTATTCCGTGTGCGGTCGGTTATCTTTTTCTTCGAGTTCGTTAATGTACCGTCCAAGTCAAGTACGAGTAGTTTATATTTCATATTCAGAGAATTAAATTGAGCCGCAAAGATACACAAATCTTCTTACAATTACAATCTCCGGGCATGAGCGTATGTTTTTTCTGTCACATATCATGATGTTTTTCCGGCATTCGTTTCGTTTCAATGTTTATTTTTTGTAATTTAGTCCCAAGCTCCATTCAAAATGGAACAATAAGTGAATTTGTAAACCGAATTAAACTGGAAGAATATGGATATGGTATGGGATTTTGCCTTGCGCTTGTTCTTGGCTGGTGTAATGGGAATATTAATAGGATTGGAGCGTGAGTATCGGGCAAAAGAAGCGGGATACCGCACGCATTTTTTAGTGGCATTGGGCAGTGCGCTGATGATGATTGTTTCGCAATACGGGTTTACCGAAGTGTTGAAGGCTGATTTAGTCCGGTTGGACCCTAGCCGTATTGCGGCTCAAGTAGTAAGCGGAATCGGTTTTATTGGTGCCGGAACCATTATTCTGCAGAAGCAGATAGTCAGAGGCTTGACCACCGCTGCAGGCATTTGGGCGACTTCTGGCATCGGGCTAGCCATTGGGGCGGGTATGTATGGTATCGGAATAACGGCTACGGTTCTGGTCTTGCTGGGGTTGGAAGCATTAAGTTTCTTTTTTAAAAGCATTGGTCTGCGCAACCTGATGGTGGAATTTTCTGCGCACGATAAAGAAACGATAAAGCGCGTGTCGGCTAAATTCCATTCGAAAAATTACATTGTTGTGTCTTACGAAATGTCTGAAACCTATAGTGAAGGCACAGCTATTTATCATGTAAGCATGGTTATCAAAGCCAAGCGTATGAACGAAGAAGGGTTGCTTCTGATGTTTATGCAGGAATTTCCCGACATTACGGTGACTAAAGTGATTTGAGTTTTTTAGTTCGTAAGTTTTCGAGTCTGTTATAAGAGCTTTTTATAGCCGGGCTATTAAAAGGGCTTACAAACATAAAAACTCAAAAACTTGCGAACTGCCATGTTATCCGATAAAGATATTGACTGTCAAGAAGATTCTGTCGCCGTGTTCATTCACATCGAAATCAATTTTGTCTTCCCGGGCAAGCCATCCTATGGCTGCGTTTAAATCCCTGTCTGTTAGTCCTGTGGCTGATTTTAAATCTTCATACTCCCAGTGCCTGTTGTCTTTTAGCTTGTTCCAGACAATGCCTGCATTTTCTCCGATTTGAATTTTGTTCATTTTGTACTTAGTTTTAGGATTAATACTAAAGGTTTTTAAAGTGTATAAGGCAAAGTAAACAAAAATAATGCAGAAAATCAACTTTTTCTTTCGTTTTTTATCATTGCGGATGTATTTCCTGCGATTTGTGGAATTTAGTTCTTTCCAAATTACAATACCGTTTCCAGATATATTTCGATGCGCATTTCAAAAGCGTGAAATTTATTCGTTTATTCCGGCGATTTTATATACCTTTGCCTATGTTTTTTAAGAGAATCGAAAGATGATTAGAAGAAAAAAGGTAAATTGGAAGATTCCGAAAGGGGCTGAATTGACCGAATTGGACAAGAAAGTACTTTATTTTCAGAATAAGGGATGTCTGGTTCCGACCCGCGAGCTGATAAAGACTCCGGAACAAATAGAAGGCATCCGCCGAAGTGGTTTGTTGAATACGGCTGTGTTGGATAAAGTGGCGGAAAGCATAAAAGAAGGCATGAGTACCGCTGATATAGATAAGATTGTTTATGATTATACTACCAGCCATGGCGGAATTCCTGCTTGTTTGGGTTATGAAGGTTTCCCTAAGAGCGTGTGCACTTCTATCAATGAAGTGGTATGTCACGGCATTCCCTCGGAAGAAGAAATACTGGAAGAAGGCGACATTATCAATGTAGACTGCACAACGATATTGGATGGATATTATGCCGACGCATCGCGCATGTTTATCATTGGGAAAACCACTCCCGAAAAGGAAAAGCTGGTACAGGTGGCGCGGGAATGTATGGATATCGGTGCCGAAGCCGCTCATCCTTTTGGATTTGTGGGAGATATCGGCCATGCTGTCGAAAAACATGCCAAGAAGAATGGTTTTTCGGTGGTGCGTGATTTATGCGGGCACGGAGTCGGATTGGAATTTCATGAAGAACCGGATGTATTGCATTACGGGCGGAAAGGAACGGGGATGTTGCTGGTGCCGGGTATGGTATTCACCATTGAGCCGATGATAAATATGGGTACGTGGGAAGTGTTTATTGATGAAGAAGACGGCTGGACGGTTGTAACAGAAGATGAATTGCCTTCCGCACAATGGGAGCACACGTATGTGATGACTGAAAACGGTTTGGAAATATTGACATATTGAGTAGAAAGTATGGAAGCAAAAGACATAATTATATTAGGTATAGAGTCTTCGTGCGATGATACCTCGGCGGCTGTCATCCGGAATGGCGTATTGCTTTCGAGTGTGATAGCCAGTCAGGCTGTCCATGAAGCTTACGGAGGCGTTGTGCCCGAGTTGGCTTCGCGGGCACATCAGCAAAATATAGTTCCGGTAGTTCATGAGGCGCTGAAGCGCGCGGGGGTAACGAAAGAGCAGTTAAGTGCAGTCGCTTTTACCCGCGGTCCGGGATTAATGGGTTCGTTATTGGTCGGAGTCTCGTTTGCCAAGGGATTCGCGCGCGCATTAGGCATCCCGATGATTGATGTTAATCACCTGCAAGGGCATGTGTTAGCTCATTTTATTAAAGAATCGGATGAAGATGCCAGCCAGCCTGCATTCCCCTTTATCTGTCTGTTGGTGTCGGGCGGAAATTCTCAGATTATCCGCGTAAACGCATACAATGATATGCAGGTGTTGGGGCAAACGATAGACGATGCGGCCGGCGAGGCAATTGACAAATGTTCGAAAGTGATGGGGCTGGGTTATCCGGGCGGACCGATTATCGATAAACTGGCACGGACGGGAAATCCGAATGCGTATACGTTTAGCAAACCTCATATTTCAGGCTATGACTATAGTTTCAGCGGACTGAAAACCTCTTTTCTTTATTCGTTGCGTGACTGGTTGAAAGAAGACGCAGACTTTATCGAACATCATAAAGCAGACCTTGCCGCTTCGTTGGAAAAGACCATCGTGGATATTTTAATGGATAAGCTTCGTAAGGTGGTAAAGGACACAGGTATCAACGAAGTAGCTGTGGCAGGAGGGGTTTCAGCCAATAACGGTTTGCGGAATGCTTTTCGTGAACATGCAGCCAGATACGGTTGGAACATCTATATACCGAAATTTGGCTATACGACCGACAATGCGGCAATGATTGCCATAACGGGTTATTATAAGTATCAAGATAAAGATTTTTGCAGCATAGACAAACCTGCTTATTCGCGGGTAACTATATAGGTATCAAAAGTATTAATTAAAAGGAAAATAGTATGTCAGTAGAAACTAAAAAACTAAGTAAGGAAATAAGTGAAATTTTCTGGAGAGAGAATTTCACCTTGGCTACGGCTGAAAGTTGTACGGCTGGCAATGTAGCGGCAATCATTACAGCAATCCCGGGAAGTTCTCGTTTCTATAAAGGCGGAGTAGTGGCATATGCGGATGAAGTGAAACAGAATTTGTTGCATGTAAAGTCGGAAACACTGGAAACATACGGAGCCGTAAGTGAGGAAACAGTAATTGAAATGGTAAAAGGTGCTATTGAAACCTTTAATACGGATTATGCAATGGCTACTTCGGGAATAGCAGGTCCTGGCGGAGGAACTCATGAAAAGCCTGTAGGTACGATTTGGCTTGCTGCCGGAAGTAAAGATAAAATCATTACAGAAAAACTGACGGAAGACGAAGGACGCGAGAAAAATGTCCAATCTGCCACTAAAAATGTGCTCCAATTATTGCTTGAAGCATGCCAAAATCAAGAAAATGAGCAATAAATTGCTAATTAGTTGCAGAAAAACTTGCATATATAAAATAAAAGCGCTTACTTTGCACTCCGTTTTAAAGAGCATAGGAATAAAACTATAAAAACTAGATAGAAATGTCGAAAATTTGTCAAATTACCGGAAAGAAAGCCATGATTGGCAACAATGTTTCACACTCAAAAAGAAGAACGAAAAGAACGTTCGATGTGAACTTGTTTACAAAGAAATTCTACTATGTAGAACAAGATTGCTGGATTAGCCTGAAAATCTGTGCTAACGGCTTGAGAGTTATTAATAAGAAAGGCTTGGATGCTGCACTGACAGAAGCTGTAGCTAAGGGCTATTGTGATTGGAAATCTATCAAAATCATTGGTTAATTAAAAGGAGAGAATAAACTATGGCTAAGAAAGCTAAAGGCAATAGAGTACAGGTGATCCTTGAATGCACAGAAATGAAGGATAGTGGTATGCCGGGAACTTCTCGTTACATTACCACAAAGAACAGAAAAAATACACCTGAAAGATTGGAGTTGAAGAAATACAATCCGATTTTGAAAAGAGTAACAGTACATAAAGAAATTAAATAATAAGATACCATGGCAAAGAAAACAGTCGCAACCCTTCAGACAGGAAAAGAAGGCCGTTCTTATACTAAGGTTATCAAAATGGTCAAGTCTCCGAAAACAGGTGCTTACATTTTTGACGAACAAATGGTTCCTAACGAAAAAGTTCAGGACTTCTTTAAGAAATAAAGAGTTTGTCTCTATTCGATAAATGAAAAAGGTTCCTTTCATAACAGATGAGAGGGACCTTTTTTGTTGACGTCTAAATTTTGTTCGTAGATTATTCTTCGGTCTCTGTATTTTCAGTATATTTGCAGGAAAGAATAGGAACAGTCCGAAAGTCCGGTCATATATGTGCTTTTTAGAGGCTCATCTTTTTAGAAAGAGGACAATCCTATATTGGGAAAGGGATAATCTAACGGTTATCCGGATAGCATAAAAAATAGTTGAACCTAAAAGATAACGTATGGGAATTTTTAGTTTTTTCTCTAAGGAAAAGAAAGAAACATTGGATAAAGGATTATCGAAAACCAAAGAAAGTGTATTCGGTAAGATTGCACGGGCTATAGCCGGCAAATCCAAGGTGGATGACGAGGTGCTCGACAATTTGGAAGAAGTGCTGATTACTTCAGATGTAGGTGTAGAGACTACGCTGAAAATCATTAAGCGTATTGAAAAGAGAGTGGCTCAAGACAAATATGTCAATACAGATGAACTGAATGGCATCTTGCGGGAAGAAATCGCTGCGTTACTAACGGAAAACAATACTGTAGATGCGGAAAGTTTCAATATACCCGAAGGAAAAGCGCCATACGTCATTATGGTTGTAGGTGTAAATGGAGTAGGCAAGACTACGACAATCGGCAAATTGGCATATCAGTTCAAGAAGGCAGGAAAGTCTGTTTATTTAGGTGCTGCCGATACGTTCCGTGCCGCAGCTGTAGAGCAATTGATGATATGGGGTGAACGTGTAGGAGTTCCAGTCATTAAGCAAAAGATGGGGTCTGATCCAGCTTCTGTGGCGTTTGACACATTAAGTTCTGCCGTTGCCAATCATGCGGATGTCGTTATTATTGATACGGCAGGTCGTTTGCATAATAAGATAGGCTTGATGAATGAGTTGACAAAAATCAAGAACGTGATGCAAAAAGTGGTGCCTGATGCACCTCATGAAGTCTTGTTGGTGCTCGACGGTTCTACCGGACAGAATGCTTTTGAACAGGCTAAACAATTTACGTTGGCTACAGAAGTCAATGCCATGGCTATTACGAAATTAGACGGAACGGCAAAAGGTGGAGTCGTAATAGGTATTTCAGATCAATTTAAAATACCGGTGAAATATATCGGTTTAGGCGAAGGCATGGAAGACTTGCAGATTTTCCGCCGTCGCGAATTTGTGGATTCACTGTTTGGAACAACGGATAAATGAAAAAAAACACGATAGATATTATTACCTTAGGCTGCTCGAAGAATTTAGTTGACTCGGAAAAGTTGATGAAACAGCTTGAGGCGAACGGTTATAAAGTCACACATGACAGCGGGAATCCTCAAGGTGAGATTGCGGTAATCAATACTTGTGGATTTATCGGTGATGCGAAAGAGGAATCAATCAATACAATTCTGGAGTTTTGTCAGGCGAAGGAAGAAGGGAAATTAAAAAAACTTTTTGTGATGGGGTGCCTTTCGGAGCGTTATCTGAAAGATTTGCAAGATGAGATACCGCAGGTTGATAAATATTATGGAAAATTCAACTGGAATGAGCTGTTGGCAGATTTAGGAAAGCCTTATCATCCGGACTTAGCCATCGAGCGTCACTTGACAACTCCTAAACATTACGCGTATTTGAAAATATCGGAAGGATGTGACCGGAAATGTGCATATTGCGCCATTCCTATTATAACAGGCAGGCATGTGTCACGTCCTATGGACGAGATTTTGGATGAAGTCCGATTGCTGGTGTCGCAAGGAGTGAAAGAATTTCAGGTTATTGCGCAGGAACTGACTTATTACGGCGTTGACTTGTATAAAAAGCAGATGCTTCCGGAACTTATCGAAAAGATGGCAGCTATTCCGGGTGTGAAATGGATTCGGTTGCATTATGCTTATCCGGCACGTTTCCCCAAAGACTTGTTCCGTGTCATGCGTGAAAATGATAATGTATGCAAGTACATGGATATAGCGTTGCAACACATAAGCGACAATATGTTGCAACGCATGAACCGTCATGTGACAAAGGCGGAAACTTATGAATTGATTGAGCAGTTCAGAAAGGAAGTGCCTGGCATTCATTTGAGGACCACGCTTATGGTAGGATTTCCCGGGGAAACGGAGCAGGATTTTGAAGAATTAAAAGAGTTTGTCCGCAAGGTCCGTTTCGATCGCATGGGGGCTTTTGCATATTCAGAAGAAGAAGGCACTTATTCTGCTAAGCATTATAAAGACGATGTGCCGCAAACCGTAAAGCAACAACGTTTGGACGAACTGATGGAAATGCAGCAGGAAATATCAAACGAACTGAGCCATTCAAAAATCGGTAAGATATTTCAAGTCGTTATTGACCGTAAAGAAGGTGAATATTACATCGGCCGTACCGAATTTGACTCACCTGAGGTTGATCCTGAAGTGTTGATTAAAGATGAAGGGAAATTGCTGCACATCGGCTCGTTTCATCGGGCAAAAGTGTATGATGCGGATGATTTTGATTTGTATGCAACTTTATTGTCGTAAATGCCTCCATGAATAATAAAGAATTAACAAATGAATTAGCCCGGCGTTTAGGATATGAAAATCAAGATGCGGCGCAGCTTGTCAATTCAATGGTTACGATGATGAGCGAACAACTGCAAGAAGGGAAAACATTGGTTCTTGCCGATTTCGGAACATTTGAGGTAAAAAAGGAATTAGAGCGCATAGAAGTCAATCCATTGACAAAACAACGGTTCTTGGTTCCCCCCAAATTAGTTTTAACCTTTAAACCTGCTGCTGCATTTAAGGAAAAATTAAAAAATACACGCGCTATCCATGAATGACCAGATTACTTTACAAGAATTAATCGAGTTGTTGGCACAGCATCATCAAATAGAACATACAGATGCAGAAAAATTTGGCCGGACTTTCTTTGCCTTGATTGGAGAAGCGCTTGCAACTGACAAATATGTAAAAGTCAAAGGGCTAGGAACTTTTAAGCTTATTGATGCAGATGTTTGCGAAAATATGGGCACTGATGCGGAAGAACGCATTGGGATGCAAAATCATTTGCGGATTTCGTTTACTCCTGACGCAACTATACGCGACGCAGTGAATAAGCCATTCAATCATTTTGAAACAGTTTTGCTGAATGAATCAACGTGTTATGATGATATGCAAGAAGCGCCTGCCCCACAAGATTCTTTTACGGAAGACACTTCGGACGAAGAGTTAGGAATGCAATCTGATATAGCTGCCAGACATGAAGCTTTCATAAAAGAAGAGCCGTCGGTAAATAAAGGAACGATTTTAGAAAGTAATCAAGAAAAGAAAAATGTGTATTTGCATTTGCCTTGGTGCTTGATAACTTTTGTGTTGTTAGCAGGTATATTGATTGGTATAGGAGTCGCATGGATTATACTATCCGGTAGGCAATATGTACCGGAATCGGTTGTTCGGACTATAATAGAACAAGAAAAGAGTGCGGGAGCCGATACGTTATCGGCCGTTGCAATAACAGATACCCTTCAAGTGTCATCTACGGGACAAGAAGGGGAAACCGCTTTACCTGTCATTCTGTCTGATACGGTTCGTTATGACATGCAGGGAACGCTTACTACACATGTGCTTCGGCGTGGGGAAAGCCTGGCACGTTTGGCTGAACACTATTATGGGAATCGAAATTTGTGGACTTATTTGGCGCGTTATAACCGAAATAGAATAAAAGATGCGAACGATATACCAATAGGAACGTTGATATGCATTCCGAAACTGGTTCCAAAAGAATAGAGTTTGAACGTGGATATGTAATTCGTCTTTGGGTTTACGCCATTTTAAAAAACTTTAGCCCAATAAGATTTAAATGGAACGAGGCTGCTACTTTTTTTAATAAAAATTAGTTGTGCCTGTTAATATAATGCCGTACTTTTGGAATCGATATAAAAATGCGCAGGAAGCGCATGGAAGTTTAGATATTTGAAACATAAAAAATAAAGAGAAACTATGGCTGAAGCTATTGACATTCGTGCATTGAATGAACAAATTGAACGTGAAAGTGCGTTTGTAACAAACCTGATGACGGGGATGGATCAGGTAATTGTTGGACAGAAACATCTGGTAGAATCATTATTAATCGGTTTGTTGTCGGACGGGCATATTTTATTGGAAGGTGTACCCGGATTGGCAAAGACTTTAGCAATAAAAACACTTGCTTCGCTGATTGACTCCAAATATAGCCGTGTCCAATTTACTCCGGACTTGTTGCCTGCCGATATTCTCGGAACGATGATTTATAGTCAGAAAGAAGAACGGTTTGTGACAAATAAAGGACCTATTTTCGCTAATTTTATTTTGGCTGATGAAATAAACCGTGCACCGGCAAAAGTGCAGAGTGCTTTGCTGGAAGCAATGCAAGAGCGCCAGGTGACGTTGGGTAAAGAAACATTCGACCTCCCTTCTCCTTTTCTGGTTATGGCAACACAGAACCCTATCGAACAAGAAGGAACTTATCCGCTTCCGGAGGCGCAAGTGGACCGTTTTATGTTAAAGGTCATTATTGATTATCCGAAGCTGGAAGAAGAAAAGAAGATTATCCGTCAGAACATCTCAGGCGAAAAAACAGAAGTTCGTCCCATCCTTCGTGCAGAAGATATTATTGAAGCTCGGAAAGTAGTGCGTCAGGTATATTTGGATGAGAAAATTGAACAATATATAGCCGATATCGTTTTTGCGACCCGTTACCCGGAAAAATACGATTTAAAAGACTTGAAAGGGTTGATCGGCTTCGGAGGCTCTCCGCGTGCATCTATTAATTTGGCATTGGCTGCACGCAGCTTTGCATTTATTAAACGTCGTGGTTATGTAATTCCGGAAGATGTACGTGCTATTGCACATGACGTATTGCGCCATCGTATCGGACTGACTTATGAAGCAGAAGCGACCAACGTTACATCTGACGAAATTGTAAGCAAGATTTTGAATAAAGTGGAAGTGCCCTAAATGCTGCGGCACATAATCCGTATGTACGGAAACACTGGAGGTTGAATGTTTTTATTTGCAATGTAAATGCATTCGTCGTTTCCAGCCAATAGCTGAGGTTGGATGCATACGCTACGAATCATAATTGTAAATAATGCGAATCAGAAGTTAAACGTAGTTATGTTTCACAGGAGTTATCACTTCGTTCAGGAGTTATATTTCACGCGGTATTTATTTGTCATTTTGTATATGCCACGTAGTAGAGACGATGTGCACATCGTCTCTACAGAAGCGGCGCAAAAAGGTATTGGCATCTAACTCCCAGCCCACCAAGTGGGCGATAATTCCTTATAACTCCCTTTTAACTCCTGATTGGCATAAATAATCAAATAGTAAATGCATAGATGGAAACAAGTGAACTATTAAAACGAGTGCGTCAGATTGAAATTAAGACTCACGGGCTTTCAAGCAATATATTTGCCGGGCAATACCATTCCGCTTTCAAAGGGAGGGGTATGGCGTTTTCGGAAGTCCGTGAATATCAATTTGGAGATGACGTGCGCGATATCGACTGGAATGTGACAGCCCGCTTTGACAAGCCATTTGTAAAAGTGTTTGAAGAGGAACGTGAGTTGACCGTCATGTTGTTGGTTGATGTATCAAACAGTCTGGATTTCGGTACCGTAAAACAATTAAAGAAAGATATGGTGACGGAAATAGCTGCGACATTGGCTTTTTCGGCTATCCAGAATAATGATAAGATAGGTGTAATCTTTTTTTCAGACCGGATTGAGAAATTCATTCCGCCTAAGAAAGGACGCAAGCATATTTTGTATATTATTCGAGAATTGCTTGATTTCCAGCCTACAAGTACACGTACAGACATTCAGTGTGCCATTGAATATTTGACGAATGTATTAAAGAAACGTTGCACCGCATTTATGCTGAGTGATTTTATTGATGATCATGATTTTCAGAATGCGTTAACCATAGCCAATCGTAAGCATGATGTTGTGGCAGTACAAGTGTATGACCGCCGTATGGAAGAGTTGCCCAACATAGGTTTAATGAAAGTACGTGATGCCGAGACTGGTCATGAACAATGGATTGATACCTCATCCAAGTCATTGCAAAAAGCGCATCAGGCATGGTGGAAAGGACGTCAGCAGAAATTGAATGATATATTTACCCATAGTAATGTTGATTCTGTCTCCGTCCGTACAGACCAGGATTATGTAAAAGCATTGCTTAATTTATTTGCAAAACGAAACTGAGTGTAATTTATGAAACATACCTTATTATATATAGCGCTATTGATATTGCTTGTCATACCAAGAGCGAATGCACAAGTGACAGTTGATGCCAGTATTGACTCGTTACAGTTGCTGATTGGTGAGCAGGCAAAAATCAAGCTGCAGGTTAGTATGAACGCCAACCAAAAACTGCAGCTTCCGTTGCTTCGTGATACGCTGGTAACAGGGGTGGAAGTGTTGGATGTGGCAAAGCCTGACACTCAATTATTAAACGACAATAAACGCTGGCTCATATCACAAGAATATACCATTACATCATTTGATTCGGCATTGTATTATCTGCCACCGTTTGAGGTACGGGTAGATAATCAGGCTTATCGTTCGAAAGCTTTGGCTTTGAAGGTTTATTCTATTCCTGTTGATACCTTACATCCCGACCAGTTCTTTGGACCTAAAGATATACGTGAAGTGCCTATCACCTGGGAGGATGTGGCTCCTTTAGTTTATTCGGCTATTATCATGTTGATATTGGGTGCATTGGCTGTATTTTTCATTATCCGCTTCCGCGACAACAAGCCGATAATTAAGATTATCAAGATAGAGCCTAAATTGCCCCCGCATCAAGTTGCAATGAAGAAGATTGAGGAAATAAAAGCCGACAAGCAGGTTCAGCGTGAAGACCCTAAACTGTATTATACAGCATTGACCGAAGCTATCCGCACGTATATTAAGGACCGGTTTGGATTCAATGCGATGGAGATGACATCTTCTGAAATTATAGACCGTTTGCTGGAAGAAAAAGACCCGCAGTCTATTAGCGATTTAAAACTGTTATTTGAAACAGCCGATTTGGTGAAATTTGCCAAGCATGCTCCGATGATGAATGAAAATGACATGAATTTGGTGAATGCCGTTGATTTCATTAATCAGACTAAAGTAGAGGAAGACCCGAATGTAAAGAAAGAGCCGACAGAAATCCGTGTGGAGGAGAAGCGTTCCAAGCAAGGGCGTATCGCTTTGTTGTGTAGCATAGCAGTGGCAAGTATAGGCACTTTGGTTTGCTTGTATATGGTAATCCGTCATATAGTCGACTTGTTCTTTTAACTTTAACTATTAAGAATCATGATTTTTGCAAATATTGAATATCTGTTTTTATTGCTTTTGCTGATACCTTATATCGTATGGTATTTTATGCGAAGAAAAAAGACAGAGCCTACCATGCAGGTTTCAACAACCCGCATGTATATGAATGCTCCGCAAAGTTGGAAGGTATATTTGCTTCATGCGCCTTTCTTGCTGCGCATCGTAACTTTTATAATGATTGTATTGGTATTGGCTCGTCCGCAAACTACTGATAATTGGCAAAATACGGAAATTGAAGGCATTGATATCATGTTGGCTGTCGATGTTTCTACCAGTATGCTTGCCGAAGATTTGAAGCCCAATCGTTTGGAAGCGGCAAAACAAGTGGCAGCACAGTTTATTAACGGACGCCCTAATGACAATATCGGACTGACTATTTTTGCGGGGGAAGCTTTTACACAATGCCCGTTGACTATCGATCACGGTGTCTTGTTGAATTTGTTTGGCAGCATAAAGGGAGACATCGCTCAACGGGGACTGATAGAAGACGGAACGGCAATCGGTATGGGGTTGGCGAATTCCATCAGCCGCCTGAAAGACAGCAAGGCTAAATCAAAAGTCATAATTTTATTGACTGACGGAAGTAATAACCGAGGAGACATTTCCCCCCTTACAGCAGCCGAAATAGCCAAGCAGTTTGGCATACGTGTTTATACGATTGGAGTTGGGACAAATGGGACTGCTCCTTATCCGATGCCTACGTATGCAGGCGTTCAATATGTAAATGTACCTGTGGAAATCGATGAACAGACCTTGATTCAAATTGCCAGTACAACGAATGGAAACTATTTTCGTGCGACAAGCAATTCGAAGTTGAAAGAAGTCTATGAGGAAATCGATAAGCTGGAGAAGACAAAATTAAACGTAAAGGAGTTCAGTAAACGTGAAGAGGCTTATACACCGTTTGCCTTAGTGGCATTTTTGTGTATCTTGCTGGAACTTGTTTTGCGTAATACTATATTAAAGAAAATACCTTAAAATCAAGAAGTGTCATGTTTCGATTTGGAGAACCGATTTATTTATATTTACTCATTGTGTTGCCGGTATTGGTGATTTTGTATTTATATTCCAATTACCGGAGACGCAAGAAGATTCGCCAATATGGCAGTCCGGAATTATTAATGCATTTGATGCCGGATGTATCAAAATATCGTCCTGATGTGAAGTTTTGGCTGGTTTTTTCAGCTTTAGCCATGGTTATTTTTATGTTAGCGCGTCCACAGTTTGGTTCAAAGATGGAAACGGTTAAACGTCAGGGAGTTGAAACTGTAGTTGCACTTGACATCTCCAATTCAATGTTGGCAGAAGACGTAACTCCAAGCCGATTGGAGAAATCGAAGAAATTGATTTCACGCCTTGTTGAAACATTTAATAATGACAAAGTTGCCATGATTGTATTTGCTGGTGAAGCGTTTACCCAACTTCCCATAACCAGTGATTATATTTCTGCTAAAATGTTTCTTGAAACAATAACTCCTTCTCTTATTTCTACACAAGGTACAGATATTCGGGGGGCAATTGATTTGGCAATGAAAAGCTTTACTCCAAACGAGGGGGTAGGGCGTGCTATTGTATTGATAACTGATGGCGAAAATCATGAAGGAGGAGCCGTTGAAGCCGCACAGGAAGCAGCAAAGAAAGGCGTGCGTGTCTTTGTGTTAGGGGTAGGTTCTCCTGACGGTTCACCGATTCCTACAGGCAACGGAAGCGAGTTTCGCAGGGATAAAGACGGCAATGTCATTGTTACGAAACTCAACGAACAGATGTGTCAAGAGATTGCGAAAGCAGGGAATGGCATGTATGTACGGGTAGACAATACGAATAATGCTGAACGTGCGTTGAATGCGGAAATCAACAAACTGGCAAAGGCTGATGTCGAAACACAGATATTTACAGAATTTGATGAACAGTTTCATGTGTTGGCGTGGATTGCATTGATTTTGTTAGCCGTTGATTTAATGATATTGGAACGGAGAAATCCGCTTTTCAAGAATGTGAAACTATTTAAACAGGACTAAGATGTTACGAAAGGGATTTGTCATATTAGGGCTTTTCTTGGTTTCAGCCATGGCGTATGGGCAAAAAAATGAACGCGATTATTTGCGTAGCGGAAACAAGTTGTATAAGGACAGTACATTTGTGAAAGCGGAAGTAGACTATCGTAAAGCTTTGGAATTGGAACCAAAATCAACTGATGCCATTTATAATTTAGGAAATTCGCTATTGATGCAGCAAAAAGCAAAAGAAGCGATGGAGCAGTATGAAAAGGCATCACATCTGGAAAAGGATAAAATGAAATTGGCGCAGATTTATCATAAT
Source organism: Phocaeicola salanitronis DSM 18170 (assembly GCF_000190575.1). Taxonomy (NCBI): domain Bacteria; kingdom Pseudomonadati; phylum Bacteroidota; class Bacteroidia; order Bacteroidales; family Bacteroidaceae; genus Phocaeicola; species Phocaeicola salanitronis. The sequence goes on from NC_015164.1 coordinate 626,916, forward strand.
ATGGGAGTGATCCTGCAATCGTCCAAACAATTGCCGCAATGTATAGAAGCATATAAAGAGGCATTGCGAAATAACCCTAAAGATGATGAAACACGCTATAACCTGGCTCTTGCACAAAAGCAATTGAAGGACCAGCAGCAACAGCAGCAAAATCAAGACCAGCAACAGGAACAGAAACAAGACCAAAAGCAAGACAAGAAAGAGCAGAATAAAGACCAACAAGACCAGAAAAAGCAGGAACAACAACAAAATCAGCAACAGCAGCAACAGAATCAAATGTCAAAAGATAATGCAGAACAACTGTTGAGAGCTGCCATGCAAGATGAAAAGAATGTACAGGATAAAGTGAAGAAAGGCATTCGTGTAGAAGGCCGCAAGTTGGAGAAGGATTGGTAATTCTTAATAAAAAATGGAGAATGAAGACTTATAAAAAACAGACACATACAATGAGACAATTGATTTTCTTTCTATTGTTAGCCATAACTGTTTTGCCAATACAAGCAAAAAATGATGTTACGCTGGTTGCTGAAGCTCCAGATGTAGTGGTAAGCGGTGATCAGTTCCGGCTGACTTTTACAGTCAATACGCAAAAGGGGAAAGACTTTTTGGCTCCTTCCATCAGTGGATTTGATGTGCTGATGGGACCGAGCCGCTCACAACAGAGCAGTACACAAATCATTAATGGCAAAGTATCTTCAAGCAGTGCCATTACTTATACCTATATATTGATGGCTGGGAAGGAAGGGACGTATACCATTCCGGCTGCCAGTATTGAAGTAGACGGTAAGAAAATATTTTCGAATGCGCTTACGATTAAAGTGCTTCCTCCCGATCAGTCGGCTGGCAATCAGCAGTCAGGGCAGGGCCAGAGTAATTCTTCACGTGGGCAAATAGCTGGAGGCAAGATTAGTGATAAGGATTTGTTTATTACGGCTACTGCTGCCAAGACCACAGTCTATGAACAAGAAGCTATCCTATTGACATATAAGGTGTATACATTGGTAAACTTGCGCCAATTGTACGGGAAAATGCCGGATTTGAAAGGTTTTCATACGCAAGAGATAGAATTGCCGCAACAGAAGACTTTTTCACTGGAGCATTACAACGGACGTAATTATAATACTACGATATGGAGTCAATACGTTCTTTTCCCTCAACAGACGGGTAAGTTAGAGATACCTTCCATTACATTTGAAGGAATTGTGGCGCAGCAAACTATTTCAGATGACCCGTTTGATGCATTTTTCAATGGTGGAGGATATATTGAAGTCAAGAAAAAAATCGTTACTCCGAAAGTAACCATCAATGTCAAGCCGCTTCCTGCCAAACCAGATAATTTTTCTGGAGGTGTAGGCGAGTTTACCCTTTCGTCATCCATTAACGCGAAAGAAGTAAAGACGAATGATGCCGTAACCATTAAGCTGACAATCAAAGGGGCAGGAAATATGAAATTGATTAACACCCCGGAAGTGAAGTTCCCTGAAGACTTTGAAATATATGACCCGAAAGTGACAAACAACTTTGACGTATCGCGCGCAGGATTGTCTGGGACACAAACAATTGAGTATTTGGCTATTCCCCGCCATGCCGGAGATTTTACTATCCCGCAGGTAGAGTTCACTTACTTTGATTTGAAAAGCCAGGCGTATAAGACGCTGAAGACAGAAGAATATCATTTGAAAGTCGCAAAAGGCAAGGGTAATGCCGATCAGGTAATAGCAGATTTTACCAATAAGGAAAATGTAAAAGTATTAGGGCAAGATGTACGCTTTATTAAGTTGGGCGATACGGAATTGCTCCCGAAAGGCAAAGTGTTCTTTGGTACCACAGGGTATTGGTTAGGATATATAATTCCGTTCATCATATTTGTTGTTCTGGTTATCTTCTTCCGTAAACAAGCTGCTGAGAATGCGAATATAGCGAAAGTGAAGACCAAAAAAGCCAATAAAGTAGCGACAAAACGTATGAAATTGGCTGGCAAATTATTAGCGGAGAACAAGAAAAATGAGTTTTATGATGAAGTGTTGAAAGCCTTGTGGGGATACATTAGCGATAAATTGAGTATACCGGTTTCACAACTGTCAAAGGACAATATTGAAGCTGAACTTATGCGGTATGGTGTGTCAGATGAGGTGACAAAAACGTTCATAGATGCCCTTAATGAGTGTGAGTTTGCCCGTTATGCACCGGGAAATGAAAATGAGGCAATGGATAAAGTTTATGCGGCCTCAGTGGAAGCTATCAGCAAGATGGAAAATAGTATCAAACATTAAAATGGATAGGAGAGAAGGATATATGAAAAAGTTTTATATTCTGTTGGCTGTGTTCTTGTTAAGTGCAGTGCAATTAGTTTCTGCAGCAACAAAAGCGGAAGCCGACCAAGCTTATCAGGAGAATAAGTTTGCCGATGCGATTGCTGCATACGAAACCATATTGGGCACGGAAGGTGAATCAGCTGACATCTACTATAATTTAGGTAATTGCTACTACAAAACGAAGAATATCGCTAAGGCGGTCTTGAATTATGAGCGTGCATTGCTTCTGAATCCGGGCGATGCCGATATCCGTTTTAATTTAGAACTGGCAAGAAGCAAGACGGTTGATCAGATTACTCCTGCCAGCGAAGTCTTTATCGTGGCATGGATGAAAAATATTACAAATCTGATGAGCGAGAAAGAGTGGGGGGTAACAGCGCTTGTTTCCTTTTTGCTTTTATTGTTAGGCCTGGCACTGTATATCTTCGGAAATCGCATTGTACTGAAGAAAGTCGGGTTTGTGGGCGCTATTGTTTTTCTGATAATGTGTGTCAGCGCCAATTTGTTTGCACGTGGACAGAAAAATAAAATTGTCAATCGTACGGGAGCTATTGTCATGTCACCCACTATTACCGTTAAAAGTACGCCCAATGAAAGTGGTACAGATTTGTTTGTGCTCCATGAAGGGACAAAAATTTACATACAAGATAATTCTATGAAAGGTTGGAAAGAAATCCGGCTTGAAGATGGAAAAGAGGGATGGCTTCCGGCATCTGCCATTGAAGTAATATAATTTAGTTGGAAGTGATTATGGATATACAGCAATTAATAGAAATAGACCGTGACTTGTTATTGAAATGGAACGGAAGCGGCTCGCTGTTTTGGGATGGATTTATGTGGATTGTGTCTGATACCAAGACATGGATATTTGCCGCTGCTATGTTGCTGTATATCATATTCAAAAATACAAAATGGACGCATGGCATGCTTATCATAGTCATGCTGGCGTTAACTGTCACGTTGGCAGATCAGTTCGCTTCAGGTTTATGTAAACCTTTTTTTGAACGGTTCCGTCCTACACAAGACCCGGAGCTGATGTATTTGGTAGATGTGGTCAACGGGTATAGAGGGGGGCGTTACGGGTTTATGTCCAGTCATGCAGCCAATACGTTTGCTTTTGCATTGTTTATTTCTTTATTGATACGCAATGGATGGCTGACCTGTATTTTGTTTCTTTGGGCGGCAATACCTTCTTTTTCCCGTATTTATTTAGGTGTACATTATCCGGGAGATGTGTTGTGTGGAGCTGTGTCCGGATGTGTTATGGCTGTATTGGTTTATTGGCTGTATCATGCAATCAAAAAGAAATATTTCGAATGTCCTCAGTATATTTCCGGACAATATACATCAAGCGGGTTTGCAATAGCTGACATACACCTTTTCTATAGTGTTTTGCTTCTGACTTGTTTATACATTGTCGTTGCTGGAATGATGGTGTCTAAATACCTGCATTTTTAATCAGATTCTGACTAATTCTTCTGCTTTAAGAGAAAAACAGACGGATTTGTTTTGAAGATTCATTTTCTTTCACTACATTTATATCGTGAATTAACATCTTATTTGTCTAACTTTAAAATTTTGGCTACTATGAACAGAACAATAACTTTTAATGAACTTCGTAAAATAAAAGATTCATTGCCAAGCGGGAGTATGCACCGTATTGCTGACGAATTGAATATGAGTGTAGAAACGGTGCGTAATTTCTTTGGCGGACATAATTTTAAGGATGGGAAGAGTGTTGGCATCCATTTAGAGCCGGGACCGGATGGCGGTTTGGTAATGTTAGATGATACAACTGTATTGGATAAGGCTATTGCAATATTGAAAGAACAGCAATCTGTCTAAAAAGTAAGAAGTCTCGGTGAATAATATAATTATTTGCTGAGACTTTTAAATTCAGCATTTATAAACCTTTAAATCTTTGAGTTATGGAAGATAAACTTATAACATTAGCTATTCTGACGTACTCGAAAGCCCAAATACTGCAATCTGTATTGGAAAATGAAGGGATTGAGTCTTATATTCATAATGTGAACTTGATTCAACCGGTTATTTCATCAGGAGTACGGGTGCGTATAAAAGAAAGTGATTTGCCGCAAGCATTGAAAATCATTGAAAGTTCTTCGTGGCTGTCTTCTGAGATATTGCATGAAGAATCTCCTGCGTCTCCCAAAGCCTCACATGTCTTAATACCTATCGACTTTTCTCCTTATTCATTGAAAGCTTGTGATTTTGGTTTTCGTGTGGCTGCAAAGATGCATGTAGATGTGGTGTTATTGCATGTGCATTTTACTCCTATTTACATTCCAAGCTTGCAATATTCAACAGATAATTTCGGTATTCCGTCTATAGAGAATGCTGCAAACATGAGAAGTATAATGGAAACTGTCCATAAGGAAATGGAGGATTTGGCAAAAATAATAGACAAGAAAATAGAAGACGGCATTTATCCTAAGGTAAAATATACATGCCTGTTGCGCGAAGGCGTTCCGGAAGAAGAAATTTTGAGTTATGCCCGTCATGAGAAACCGCTTATCATTGTTATGGGTACGAGGGGAGAACACCAGGAAAATTTGGAATTGATAGGGAGCGTTACTGCTGAAGTCATAGAGCGCAGTCCGGTCTTTGTTTATGCAATTCCGGAACAGGCTCCTTCAAAATCTATAGAAGATATTCACAAGGTTGCTCTATTTACGAGCTTTGACCAACGCGATTTGATTGCTTTTGATTCGCTGATTAAGACATTCAAAGATAATCAGTTTGAAATAACATTTATTCATATTAATTCGCATGAAGAGAAGCGCACTTGGAATGAAATCACGCTGGCGGGAATTAAAGAATATTTTAAGAAACAATATCCACAATTGGAGTTTGATTATGTAGCTGTAGATGAGTCGCATTTATTAAATAACATAGACCAGTTTATACAAACGAATAAAATAGATGTAATTTGTACATCAAATTACAAACGGAATATTTTTGCCCGTCTGTTTAACCCAAGCATGGCGCGTAAGATGCTGTTCCATTCTAATACGCCGCTTTTAATAATAAAATAAATTTAAAGAATGATGTTATTGACAACGACAAATACAATTGAAGGCAAGCACATTACTCATTATTATGGGATTGTGTCAGGTGAAACGATTATTGGAGCAAATGTTTTCCGTGATCTTTTTGCAAGCATTCGCGATATAGTAGGCGGACGCAGCGGTTCTTATGAAAAAGTATTAAGGGAAGCTAAAGATACAGCTTTACGTGAAATGCAGGAACAAGCACAGACGCTGGGTGCCAACGCAGTAATCGGAGTCGATTTGGATTATGAAACGGTAAACGGTTCCATGTTAATGGTAACAGCGAGTGGTACGGCTGTGACGGTTGTATAATCGTAAGCATTTGATAAACTACAGGTATTAACCTTTTATAGTAAAACAAAATTGGTTTGCGAAAAATTCTTGATGTATTGTCATCCTGAACGAACGTGAAGGATCTCGTGTACATCCACGTGGGCGCATCCGAGATGCTTCACTTCGTTCAGCATGACAAATGATTTTTTCGCAATTCATTTCTGATTGACTATATATACAACAATAGCGACTGTCACTATGTACCTACTAGTTGCAGTCGCTATTGTTTTGTTGAATCCTGCCCCTACAAAGCTATTAGGCTAAGAAGCTGTTTTGAATTTCTCCAAAAAGTTTTTCTTGGCTTGATGTGTTCGTTTTCGTGTGTGCTTTGGGCGATTTTTTGGTCCTTTTCGCTCCTGTTCTTCGTCAGATAGCCCGCTATCTTCCTCATCACAGAAGCGAAAATGCCTCAAAAACTCATCCCAAATCATCGCACGATAAATTCAAAACAGCTTCTAAATTGCGGACATCTATATTCATAAAAACATTTATACCACATACAGCCTTTGTCTTATTTTAGAAAAGGTTGACTCATAAATCAGAGTCAAGAAAATGAAAAAAGAAGAAAGTTTTGTGCACGATCATTCTTGCATCCGTGCAGTAGAGATTTACCGTTTGTGTAAAGTTGAGGGGTTGGACAATTCCGCCTTAATGAAAAAATTCGGCATAAGCCGTACGACTTTGTATCGTATATTGTCTACCTTTGAGCGTGAAAACCCTCAAATAGCAGAACAGATGAAACGTCAAGGAAAAGATGTGACTCCGGAAGATTACAAGCGTCTTCAGAATGAACTGGCCCGTTTGAAGAAAGAGCTTGAACGGGAACGCCTCCGCGCCGACTTCTATGAAGAGATGGTCGCATTCGGGGAGGAAGTATACGGCATACGGCTAAAAAAAGCTGGCACCAAGTAGCATGTAGGCTGCACGTCCGGGACAAGCGTCTTTACGGCATTGCCCCGATGTGCCGTCTGCTTGGTGTGAGCAAACAGGCCTACTACAAGCATGAGGACAAGCTTTTGCACCGCCTGGCGCTGGAATCTTTCGTTGTGGACTACGTCAGAGAGGTCCGCCGCAAGGATCCGGGCATAGGAGGAGGCAAGTTGTGGCAGATGTACAACCGCCGTTTCGGCACAGCCTGGCACGTGGGCTTCAACCGTTTTTATGCGATAATGGAACGCCACGGGCTTAAGCTCCGCCGCCGTAAGCGTCGTGCCGTGACGACCGATTCGCGCCACGGGCTTCCGGTCTATCCGAACCTGGTGAAAGCGCTGATACCCGATGCGCCCTGCCAGCTGATAGTGAGCGACATCACCTACATCGTATGCTGGACGGATCCGTTGACGGGGGAATACACGTTCTGCTACCTTTCGCTCATAACAGATTATTACACAAAGGAAATCGTGGGCTATAGCGTGGGCGAGACATTGGACTCCCGCTATCCCCTTGAAGCGCTGGAAATGGCCTTGCGGCACTATGGGGACAGGGACTTGAGCGGCCTGATCCACCATTCGGACCGGGGCGTACAATATGCCAGTTACGAGTACACGCGGCGTCTGAAGGAACGTCAGATCCGCATCAGCATGACCGAAAGCGGCAATCCGAAAGACAACGCGGTGGCCGAACGGGTGAACAACACGGTCAAGAATGAGCTGCTCGGCGGCATGACGTTCCTGAACATCACTCAGGTAAGGGAGGCGGTGAAGGCGGCGGTGGACTTTTATAACAACGAACGTCCCCACTGGAGCCTGGACGGCATGACGCCGGCCGAAGCCTCCCGGTGCAAGGGGGAGCTGAAGAAGAAGTGGACCAGTTTCCGGGAGAGAGCCATAAAAGGACAAAGCCGCCCACAGACTGGAAGCCTGCCGGCCTCCGGATGAAACTTACGTTTTTACCTTGTTATAGAGAGGAAGATGAAAATAAAAGCTTATCTTTGCCTCGAAAACGGAAAGGTAAACCCTTTTCATGAAAAAACGGCCACAGGGTTAACCCTGTGCATGAATAGTAATAATACGAGTCAACCCGTACTACGAATAAGACTTAAAGTAGTCAACCTTTTCTACAAAGCTACACTTTGTTTCCCTCAGAAGCCTGATAAATTTTATATTCCATGGGCTGGAACGTATATTCCACGCCGTGGAACGTACATTCCAGCCCATGGAATGTACGTTCCGCCAGCCGGAATATAAAACATAAGCAGCTGCTTGCAGAAAATCATCTATCCGATTACGGAACATCAGCCTTTTCATTTATTCTTTTATTTTTTTTGAAAAATTCAATAGATTCTGTTGTTGGTGCTAGATTTATTATATATCTTTGCCGCTGAAATAGGTTACTTCTATTTTATCGGACAGGTCTGATACACCTTTATATTATATATGTAATACATCTTCAAGGTGCAAGTTCCGATAAAACAGTAAGATTGATGGAGTAAGAATAAAAAGATATATGCTATGAAGCGTTTGCTTTTCGTCCTTTTGTCATGCATAGGACTGTCGGTTTCAGCGCAAAATTGGGCGGTGAAGACCAATCTGTTGTACGATATGACCGCGACCATGAATTTGGGAGCGGAAGTCCGTATGTCCCCACAGTGGACATTGGATGTATCCGCGAATTGGAATCCGTGGACCTTTTCCGACAACAAGAAGTGGAAACAGCTTGTTGTCCAGCCCGAGGCGCGCTATTGGTTTTGCGAGGCATTCAACGGTCACTTTGTAGGCGCGCACCTCTTGGGCGGCATCTACAACATGGGCAACTGGGATACCGATTTCACTTTCTTGGGCACCGATTTCGGCAAGCTGAAAGATTACCGTTTCGAAGGATGGATGGTGGGAATGGGCATTGCCTACGGATACCAATGGATGCTTTCCAAGCATTGGAGCGTAGAGGCGGAAATCGGTATCGGTTACGTGTATTCCCAATACGACAAGTACGACTGCGCCACGTGCGGCGAGACGTACGAACAGGATAAGCCCCATCATTATGTTGGCCCTACCAAGTTGGCTCTCAGCCTGATTTATGTCTTTTAATCTGCAATGCGTATGAAGAAAACAATCATTTATATCGGTTTCCTCTTGGCTTTTGCCGGAACGGCACAGGCGCAAGAAGGGTTGAAAGGAAGAATTACGGTCAACGATGTCAGTCTGTCTGTCGCTGGAGATTCGCTTCGTGTACAGATGGATATGGACTTCTCGGCATTGCATCTTCCGGCAAACCGTTCGGTTTCTTTATTGCCTTCCCTCCGTATGGATACGGCAATTGTCCGCCTGCCCGGAGTAGACGTCATGGGGCGCAGGCAATACATTCAGTGGCAACGGAACACCGGCAGGAGTGCGATGACGCAAGTGATACGGCGTTATAACGGCACGACGCAACACCTGCATTACCAGACTGCCGTCCCCATAGCGGAACGCCCGGGGCTGGTGCAAGTATACTTGGACGAAGATTCATGCGGATGCTTGCGCGAAGTGTTGGCGGACCGCAACCGCCTGCTTGCCGAACAAGACTTTACACCGGCTGTATTTACGCCACACTTTGTCTACGTCAGCCCACAGGCGGAAACCCGTAAGACACGCCACGAGAAAGGGGCAGCCTACGTTGACTTCCCCGTCAACAAGACCGACATACGTCCCGATTATCGCGGCAACCGGTCGGAACTGGCAAAGATAGAAAACACCATCAACCGCATCAAAGGCGATGCGGACGTGTCCATCAACCGCATTACCATCAAAGGATACGCTTCGCCCGAAGGGGCGTATGCCAACAACCGCCGGCTGGCGGAAGCACGTACCCGCTCGCTGGTAGACTATCTGAAAAAGGAATATCCGCTCGACGCTTCCCTGTTCCGGTTAGATTACGAGCCGGAAAACTGGGAAGGTCTGCGTGCTTACATTGCAAAGGGCAGCTTGCCCGAAAAGGATGCGTTGCTCAGCTTGATAGACAGCGGTTTGGAAGCCGATGCCAAAGAGCGCCGCTTGCGCACGGAATACCCCGAAGCATACCGCACGTTGTTGCGCGACTGCTTCCCGGCTTTGCGCCGTTCCGATTATGTAGTGGCGTATACCGTACGCGGTTTCGATGTGGAGGAAGCCCGGAAGCTGATTTGGAAAGAGCCGCAAAAGCTTTCGCTGCAAGAGATGTATGCTGTGGCGCAGACCTACGGAACGGGCAGCAAGGAATACAATGAAGTGTTCGAAACAGCGGTACGGCTTTTCCCCGATGATGAGGCGGCAAACCTGAATGCGGCGAATGCGGCGATGCAGCGAGGTGATACCGCAGGGGCTGCCCGCTATTTAGAGAAGGCAGGAGACAGCGCATCGGCTGATTACGCGCGTGGCATACTGGCGGCATTAAAAGGCGAGTATGATGCAGCGTCCGCTTACCTACAAAAAGCGAAAGCGGGAGGAATAACGGAAGCCGATGATGCTTTGCGCCAAATAGAAAGGATGAAGAAGTGAATTTTAACCGGATAGTAAATTAAAGAAAATAGATTATGAAAAGGTGGAGTTATTTATTCATGGCAATGGGTATCGCTACGGCATTTTCAGCTTGTAGCGATGAGGTTGACTTGTCAGCAAACAACGGAGGAGGTACAGAAGAAAGCACAAGCCAAGTGTTTATGCAATTCAATCTGGAACTTCCGGCAGTATCACGCAGCACTACGACTTCGGATGATGACGATGACTATGTTTCATCCGATGCAGGAGTGGAAATCGGGAAGGATTACGAAAACCAGGTTTCAGAAGTTTTGGTGGTAATCACAGATGCTACAGATGACAAGTTTATAACGAAAAGTTCTGTAGTAACCGCTACTCCTACAGCTAATAATACCACTTATGTAGTTCCATTCAGCACTACGGCATTGACAAGTTATGTAGGAAAATCTGTAAATGTATATGTTTACTGCAATCCGACACAAGAACTTAAAGAAGCAGAAAGCATCAATGTAAATATGATGACTTATGCATTGAAATCTGAAACTGATGAAACTATTTGGACTAACAATAAATTTTTGATGACCAATGCAGATGACGATTATGAGCGGACTTTGCCTGCCAATTTAGATGATTATAGAGTCGAGACCAATCCATTTGACTTAGAAACTATCAAAGTAGAGCGTGCCGCCGCCCGTTTTGATTATAAATCAACGGTTACTGACGAAACCTATACGTTAATGGAAGATGAAGAAGGAAAGCCGGAAGTAACAGTAACCTTAACGGATATGGCATTGGTAAACTTAAGCAAAGAGTTCTATTACCTGCGACGGGTATCTGCTGATGGAACCAATACATCTGCTACTATTGGTGGTACTGAAGTAGGTGGAACATCTGCTAATTATGTGGTAGATACGGATGCGGACTGGAAAAGTTCTTATTCTTCAGGCAGCGAATCTGACCATTTCTATTATATTTATCAGCCTAATGATGCCAGTGCTTCGACTTATGATTGGGATAGAATCACGGATGTTACAGGAACAAACGGAACAGATGATAACAATAATAGTTGGAATACAGATAACTCAAAAGGCGATTACAAAATCTGGTGTTACGCTACCGAAAACACGATTCCCGCTCAAGTTTCCAATCAGAAGAAAGGCATCACTACCGGGGTGGCTTTCAAAGGAGAAATTAAAGGCGTAAGTGAGGGTATGAAAACTTTGTTGAATGGTACCAATACCGTTTATGTATTCGATAACATCCTGTGGGGTACATGGGAGAACGTAGAAAAAGCCGCAGAAGCTACGGAAAGTGATAAAACAACTTTGGCAAATCCCTCATTGGCTGCTGCTTATAACGAAGCGACAAAAGAAGGTTACACAGACGCTAAAGCCGTAGCTGCCGGTTTCACCATATTCAGACCGAACACTACTGGGAAGTACGAAGTCCTTTACTATTATTGGAACCGTCATAACGATAACAACAATAACGGTTCCATGGGTCCCATGGAATTTGCCGTTGTGCGCAACAATGTGTATAAGCTGAGCGTAACGGGAGTGGATAAGTTCGGTCATCCTACAGACCCGGATGATGACCCCGACCCGGAAAATCCGGAAGACCCGGACGAAGAAGACGATGTTTACTTTAAAGTGGCAGTGGAGGTTCTTCCCTGGGTAGTACGCATCAATAATATTGAATTCTAATAAAAACGAGTAACCAATGAAACGGAGTATAATCCCGGTTGCAGGTGCGGCATTGCTGGCCGCATTGGTAACCTTCGCGTCATCCTCATGTGATACGGTCTATGACGATGACTTGCAGCCTTGCCCTACTGGCGTTTCCCTGCATTTTGTCTACGATTACAACATGGAATACGCCAATGCCTTTCCGGCAAAGGTAGATTGTATAACCCTTTATGTGTTCGACAGCGAGGGGAAACACGTCACCACTTGTACGGAAACCAGCGATGTGCTGAGCCGTGAAGATTATCGTATGCAGATTGACTTGGATGAGGGGGATTACCGTTTCATTGCCTATGGCGGGTTGGCTTGCCAAGCCCATTCTTTTGCGGTGGGGCAAGAACCGAAGCCGGGAACGCACTGGTCGGAATTGTCGGTCGAAATGGTGCACGATAACCTTACGTCCGCCCAAAAGTTGCACGATTTTTATTATGGGACGGCAGAAGGCAAGGTAGAGGAGAACGCCTATAAAGAGGTCACGCTCCGCCTGATGAAAAACACCAACAACCTCCGTGTGGTGCTTCAGCAGGTCAATGGCAAACCTTTGTCGGATGAAGACTTTACCTTCGCCGTGACCGATGACAACACGTTGTTTGACAACAGCAACAATCTGACAGCCAACGGAACGGTTACTTATTCGCCTTGGTCGCAAGGATGCCAGTCTGTAGGCGAGAATGAAGGAGAGGTGACGGTGGCATACGCCGAGTTTTCCACCTCAAGGCTGGTAAAAGAGGAAAGCCATCGTCCCCGCTTGTCCATCCGGCGTGCATCCGACGGGGAAAATATCATAGACATTCCGCTGATTGATTACCTGTTGCTGTTGAAAAGCGACGCATACAGCGAAATGGGCGAACAGGAGTTTCTGGACCGTGAAAGTGAATGGTCGTTGATATTCTTCTTAGATGACCGTGGGGAATGGCTGAAGACACAAATTGTGGTAAACGGCTGGGTAGTCCGGCTGAATGGAATGGTAATCGAATTTTAACGTACGGATATGAAAAGATGGTTTCTCTATATAGGTGCATGTTTGCTGGCGTTCGTCTGCTTTGCCTGTACGGGCGAAATGGAGGCAGACGGCAGTGGCAAGGAAAGGAGCATAAAACTCCAGTTGCAGCTTTCCTTGCCTATGGACGCATCTGCCCGTACGACACGCACGACATCCGGTTTTGAAGCAGGCAGCAAGTATGAAAACTACATCAATTTCAACGATGTAAACAGTTACCGGATCTATTTCTTCGATACAAACAACAACTATATTACCCGGTTTATTCCAACCAAGACCGTAATGACCGAAGCGACTGAATACACGTTGTATAGTGTGGAAGGGGAAGTGCCGGAGGATGTCCTCCGACATGCATCAAATAATGCAATGGATTTCAAGATTGTTGTTTTGGCGAATTGGGAAAATTACGAAGAACCTGAAGCAGGAAGCGCACTTAAAACGATTTGCAATGCGGATTGGGCACAATTCGAGATTTTAAAGTCTTTTGAACTGGGCGAAGAGAACCTTATCCCTTTCTATGGTGTCAACGAATACGAGGATGTACCGGTTCAGTATGGCGGAACCATCACTTTAAAAGAATCTATCCCATTGCTTCGTGCCATGGCGAAAGTGGAGGTAATACTCGACAAAGAAGACGAGTTGGACACGGAAGAGGTGTCTTTTAGCGATGTTACCCTTCACGGCTATAATTCAAAAGGTTATTGTGCTCCTATGAATGGTGCATATCCACAGAACGGGCACATTTTGCATTTGATTGGAGACCAGAACGAAGAGGGTTCAATCAATAAGACTATCCCTTTTTTACGAACCCAATCAGACAATAAAAAAGAAACATGGATAGCTTATGTCCCAGAGTATGACAATACATCGGACGAGGACAATGCCGCTTATATCGAACTTCGCTTTGATATTCAAACAGAAACGGATGAGAAAGATTTTGTCATTCACTTTGCGGATGATCAAACAGATATTGAGAATACATCTTTTGATATTACCCGCAACCACCTTTACCGTTTCAATGTAACGATAGACCCCAAAGGAAATTTGGCGGTTGAAGTGAATGATTGGGAAAATGTTTTTAATAATGATTTTATTTTCTAATGTTTATGAGGTATCTTGTATTTCTTTCTGCAATATTATGTGCAAATATTCTGTTAGGAAGCTGTTCCGAAGAAAAATTGGCAGCAGATAAAGAAACTTCTTCTAATTTTGAAGAAGGGGAATTGACATTGGCATCTCTCAAATTGGCTGTTAATAGTTTTGAAGTTGATGTACAATCTGATTCAAGAGCACCGGAAGAAGATACAGAGGCGGAAAGAGCTATCCATGATATTTGGGTATTTCAATTTGATGCAACAGAGAATCATAATCTGCTTATCTATCCTCGTTATTATACTATTGCTAATCAGTCGGAACTGGATAACCTTCAAGTGTGGCTGAAGCCCAACATCACGTCTACCGTTTATATAGTGGCAAATACCAACCAACCGAACTGGATAACCGACGAAACAGATGTTAGTTCTCGTGCAAATTTAGAAGCCCAAGAATTATATAATTTAGAACCCCAATTTACGAATGAAGGACAAAGCCTTTCCATTCCGATGACAGGATATAAAGACAATGTAATAATTAATGAAGAAAGTGGAACGGCAACGAATGAAGTTACTATTCCCGTCACCCGTATGTTTGCCAAATTGTGTGTAAAAGCAAATATAAACATTGATTATATGACATTGCGTTCTATAGCTATCAGCCGAATCCCTAAAGCCAGCAAAGTGACTGCACGGACAGGAGAAGGTGATGATAAAACAGACTATCAAAACGGATATTATTACTGGAACACAACGACTTTCGATTTAAATGGTGAAGAAGAACATATAGTATATGTTGCGGAAAATATGCAAGGAATCATAGAAGAAGATAATAACTCAGGAAAAAATGAAGGAAATGCTCCGGCAAAAGCCCTTCGATTGACCGTTGAAGTAGACAGAAAAGATCCGGTTACCGGAGATAATACACACCCCAATTATGTCGTTTATCCTGGAGGAAATGTATTAACAGATTTCAATATTAAACGGAATTGTATTTATAATGTAACCATTAACATAACCTGGGATCAAGATGTGCATATACCTTCCTCTAATTGTTTTGTCGTAGTACCAGGCAATCTGCTTTCGTTCGAGCCTTATTATCGTGAAGAAAAAGGGGGAGGTTACAACTTCAAAGATTATCTGGATGTAAATGACGAAACAGGGAAAAAAGTCATTGACAAAGTGGAGATTATCTGGCAGTCAAAGGATGCTATTGGTGACAACTCTAATGGAGACCTTGTTTGGTATAATTCAGAGACACAAAAAATCTATGTTAAAACGAATACAGAAGGTAACGCATTAATAGCTGCTTACAACAAGGACGATGAGATTATTTGGTCATGGCATATTTGGGTAACAGACCATGACCCTGCCAATTTAAGCAATGCCGTCAGGTATACAACTTATGTGTGGGATAGTAATGGGATTTATCCTGACCGACCTCGAACTTCCGGATTGGAAGTCATGTCTTGCAACTTAGGGGCATTGGCTAATGAGCCGGAAAACGGTCAAGACACAAAACCTTTTGGGATGTTATATCAATGGGGACGGAAAGACCCATTTCCTCCTGTATTAAAAGGAAATCCTGGAAACTATACGGTTCAAAATGTAGGAGAATATTATGATAATTCCAATGAACAAGTTGTGGGGATGACTTCGGCTGTAGACTCGACCCAGCTTTTTCATTCAATATCAGGAACTTATATGTTAAACTTGAGTGACCCTGTATATTATGCGATTCAGCATCCCACTGTTTTTATATGTGGAACAAAAGAAGTTATGAAAGGAGAACAGTATGTAGAAAATATTTTAAATTATGTTGCGGAAGGGGATTGGAATCACAAACACGATGACAAACTATGGGGAGGATTACCGCCCGCAGATGATGGTAGCATGGAAAAATACACGATTAACTCACAAAGGAATGTACATATATATGATAATTATGGATCTTCAAAAACGATTTTTGACCCTTGTCCCTATGGCTGGAGAACAGCACCTGGCGAGTTATGGTTAGGATTTACTAAAACAGGACTTAATCCCACGAATTGGGATGAGGTCAATAATTATCCGGCACCAGGTTGGAATTCATCTTGGTGGGGTACTTATATTTATATGCAAAGTTGGAAAGGGGAAAACGGGAATGGTTACACTTATTTTCCTAATCAAGGAACTCGTGTAGGCGATGGATATGGCATAAGAGTTGGAAGTTGCGGGAATTACCATAATGCTACTACAGACAGTGATAACCGGGTAAATATTTTACATATTCATAATAGTGCAAGATTATTTCATATTTTTGAATTCGAATTTCCGATGTATTATGTCAAATCAGTCGCCGGCCCTATCCGCTGTGTTCGTGACCCCAATCCAGGACAATAATACTTTTGCTTATAAGAAACATTTTTATATCTCTATCAATAGATAATGGGGAAGCGTCCCCACACATTTTACTTAAATTAGTAATCTTTGGAAGCCGGTTCGCAGGGATGCGCGCCGGCTTCTTTATACCATCGTGATATAGAAATTTTAAAGGAACATATACTGCCAGTGCCTGCATCTCCTGCGCTGTTTCCGTAGAGACGATGTGCACATCGTCTCTACATTTGATGGCATAAGTATATGTACAAAATGAATCGACATCTCACCACAGAGGCTTTAAACTTTTTCCTCTGTGCCCTCTGTGGTGCACATCGTCTTTGCATTTTTCGGGTGGGGTCTTGATGTATCGTAAGCATTCTAAGAAATACACATTGCATGCCCTATAGTTTGATTGTAATTTTGCCCCACATAACAATCAAACCGAATAGCAATGAACAGAACTGGATTTGAAGAATTAGAAATGCAGGTGCAACAAAGCGGCCTGTCATTGAAGTCGTACCTACGACAGATAGGAGTGAGTTATTCCACCTATCACTATTGGCAAAAGAAATACTCTGCCGAGAAAGACAGTATCAAACAAGAGCTGGCTCCGATCAATATCAAACGGCCAACAGCAGAATTGTCCTTGGATGAACAGGCTCCTTACGGCGTGTCCTTGTTGTTTCCCAACGGGCTCCGTGCCCACTTTGGAAGCGGCTCAGAGAAGCTGTTGATGGAAGTGTTGAACCAAAGTCTGCAGGAGGGCCATGTTTAACTTGAACGACACGATGCGCTACTTCCTGTGTCCCGGCAGGACGGACATGCGCAAGGGCATCAGTTCGCTGTGCGGGGTGGTGCATGAAAAGATGAAAAGTGAGGTGAAGAACGGCGATGTCTTCATCTTCATCGGCTCCAACCGCAGGCTTATGAAGCTGCTTCATGCGGAAGACGGCGGCATGGTGATGTACGTCAAACGGCTGGAGGCCGGACGCTTCAAACTGCCGGAATACGACCCGGAATCAGACAGTTATCCCATGGAATGGCGTGACCTGGTAATGATGGTCGAGGGCATTCAGGAAAGCCCGGGGCAGAGGCTCCGGCGGCTCAGGGCAGAGCGTAAGGAGTACCATGTATGACATGTCTTTTATTGAAAAAAGTGCTGGTATTATTGTATAATCCATTAATAATTAGTATCTTTACATCAGTAAAAAAGAGACAGGCAATGGATGAAAAAGCTATATTACTCAAGACGATAGAAGGGCTGAATGCCTCTATTGCTTCATTGTCTGCCACTAATAAAAAACAGGCTGAGCAGAATGAAAAACTGCAGGCGCGCATCAAGGAGCTGACGGCTCAGGTCGCATGGCTGAACCGTCAGCTCTTTGGGCGTAAATCGGAGAAGCTTCGCGCATATGACCCTAATATCCCCGATCTTTTTGCAGACGAGTTTGCCGGACTCCAACATCAGGCGGAAGAAAAGCGCGACGAAGCCGTTGGGAAGATTGAAAAGGAATCGGCGGAAGTACGGAAGCAGAATCGTCAGAACCGAAAAATGATAGAGGACTTACCCGTACTGGAGACCGAGACAATAGAACCGACAGGTGTTGACCTGTCTTTATACCGTAGAATAGGCGAAGAGATAACAAAAGTCGTCAAACACAAGCCGGGCATGCTTTACGTCAAGGAAATCATCCGTCCCAAATATGCACTCAAGGACAGCACCATGCTTCCTCCGGCTGGACAGAAAGGAGTGGAGATTGCCCCCATGCCGCTGATGCCTGTTGACAAGTGCATCGCTGATACCAGCCTGCTTGCCGAGATACTGCTTCAGAAGTATGAATACCACGTCCCGTTCTACCGTCAGATACGGCAATACAGGCATCTCGGGCTGAAAGGCCTTACGGAAAGCACGCTGGACGGATGGTTCAAGAAGACGGTAGAACTGCTGAAGCCCCTGTATGAGTCGCTTAAGAAAGAGGTCTTCTCTTGCGACTATGTGCAGGCGGACGAGACCACCATCCCGGTCATCAACAGAGGAAAGCACAAGGCGGAAAAGGAATACCTCTGGATGGTCAGGTCTGTCATGGAAAAACTGGTCATCTTCCATTATGACATGGGATCCCGGGCCGGATCAGTCATCGAATCACTGGCAAGCCAATACCGCTTCAAAGGATACCTTCAATGCGACGGTTTTGCAGGCTATGAGACAGCCTTCAAGACCAACCCCGACGTGCGGCTGGTCAATTGCATGGCGCATATCCGCCGTGATTTTGAGCATGCCTTGGGTGAAAACAAAAAGGAAGCCGAATATGGGCTGGCCCAGATACAGTACATGTACAGGATTGAGCACTGCTGCGATAAGGCGGGCTTGTCGTTCGACGGACGCAAAGCGAAACGCCGGGAACTGACACGCCCAATCATGGAGGCCATGAAGACGTGGATGGAAACGGAAGGCATCAAATACAGTCCCCAATCGCTAATCGGCAAAGCTGTCTCGTATGCCTATACCCGATGGGACAACATGATGAGATGCCTGGAGGACGGACGCCTGCTTTTGGACAACAACCTGGCGGAAAATGCCATCCGGCCAATTGCTTTGGGGCGCAAGAACTATCTCTTCTGCGGTAATCACGAGGCTGCCGTTAACATGTCTGTAATCTGTTCCCTGCTGGCCACCTGCAAGGCACACGATGTGAACCCAAGGGATTACCTGAAGGATATCATTGCCCAAATGCCGTATCATAAGAAGTCCGCTGATGAGGAACTGCTTAACCTTCTTCCGCACAAATGGAAACTGCAACATCCGGAGAGCCTGTTGACCAAACAAACTGTAGAATCCGCCAACTAACCACAACGTCAACATACAGGTTCAACAAAACTATAGCGACTGTCACTATGAATCCAATAGTAACAGTCGCTATCATTATATAGATATTTAATGACTGTAGTTTATCGAATGCTTACGATGTATCTGTGAAGGGGATACGAAAAAAGCCTCTTGAGAGAGAGGCTCTTTTGTGACCGCGACAGGATTCAAACCTGTAACCGGCTGATCCGTAGTCAGCTACTCTATTCAGTTGAGCTACGCGGCCAACATTTGTTTTTCGGAGTGATCGCGACAGGATTCAAACCTGTAACCGGCTGATCCGTAGTCAGCTACTCTATTCAGTTGAGCTACGCGACCCTCTTTCCTTTCTAACATCGAAGAGTGACCGCGACAGGATTCAAACCTGTAACCGGCTGATCCGTAGTCAGCTACTCTATTCAGTTGAGCTACGCGGCCTTCTCTTTTCGTTTGACGGGTGCAAAGGTAGGTACTTCTTGGGTAATATGCAAATTTTTGACGGATTTTTTTCTCTTTTTTATTCAATAAACCGTGAATTAAATATCTGCCAACCCAATGTCAATCCGAAATTCCAATTATTTTTCGGTGAACTATAATGATTTACGTATGCACCGATCGCTCCGAATGGAAGCTTGACGACCAATGACAATTCTCCCAGATATTCTATTCTGCTGAATAATTTCCCATAATGTGCTTGGGATTTATCATCACGCAGAATAGGGAAGATAGGGGCAAAACCATACAATTCCAGGCGTGCATGAAAAACTGGCGTAAACTGATAAATGGGCATCAAGCCTGCACCGATGAATTGATTGGCACGAAAAGCTTCATTGTATGAAATCTTACTATGTGCCGTAGGCGAAAATTCCCCCGCCTGCATCATTGTCGCGGTATAATTGTGGCTGAAATTTCGTGAAGAATAATAGGCGCGAATGTAATTTCCTAAAACAAATTTCGAGGATAATGGAAAATAGCGCTCCATTTCGTATGATAATTGCAGCCACGACTGCTGGTATTTATACTCGCCGTCATACGGATCGACGCTTGAACCTGCTTCGAAGCGTTCTTGTCCTGTATAAATATTTGCGACTAAACGCTCTTTTCGTCCTGCGGTCGCATATTGCCGGCTATCCAAGGTGTTTCCTTCCAATGCGACAGAGCCACCGAAAATTGTATAATGACTGCAATCGCTCTGGTCGTTATTAAAATCGATAACGTTTGTCTGGAAATATTCATCTTGCAAATCCCCGACACCTATGCTGAATTCGGCTTTTTGCCGATTGAGGAAAGGAAGCGAAAGCAATACCTTAACAAATTTTTCTTTCTTTTTGCTGAATACCGGTGAATTGCCTTTCGTAAATAGCTTTTCCTGTTTATAATAGTCGAATGAAGATAGCGAACCTATTAATCTGATAGAAGTCGGTATGTGGGTAGGCAAATCAATCCGTCCGGAAAGTTGCAGATTATTGTATATTTGCCCTAATTGTCCGTCTAATGACACTTCTTTGGAATAATTGTTCAAGTTCTGATAGGTTGCTCCAATATAAATCTGGTTTGCTCCATTCGAACTGACATTTCCTCCGACACGCAACGAAAGATCATCTTCCAGCTTTACTTTCAGATGCAGGTCAAAAGTATGGTCAGACGCATTATATACGGCATGCGGAATGATTTCGGATATCATATTGTCTGACATCAAACGGAAATACCCGCTTCGGAAATCTTCAAAACTAAATATTTCGTCTTCCGATGAATGAAATTCTTTTCGGATATAACGTTTCTGTTGTTCATTCGCTCCTTCGATTTCTATTTTGCGGAATCTGAATTCAGGCATCCGGCTTTTATAAGCAATGCGCTCCTTTTCCAATTGCCTGTAATTGACACGCCTTGAAATACGCATCTTTATCGTATCCATCAATTGGATGGTGCGGTTATAACCGATGTCATGCAGCTCATCATACCGGTTGAAATCCATCAGATTTACGTCTGTATATTTGAATGTCATCAGAATTCCCAATGAATCAGGCATGGAATAATCGGTTTTTTGCATAATCATATTTTCCAATTGCCCCATGATGTCGTCATCTTTGGGCTTACCGGGGTTGGAGCTGACGGCACTTCCTATCATAATATCCGGATGAAAGTCTTGCATCATTACATTGGTAGGGAAATTATTGTAAATGCCTCCGTCATAAACCAATACGGAATCGATTTCAATCGGTTTGAACATGGCGGGAAAACTCATCGATGCACGGACGGCATCACCTAAATCACCTTTGCGGAAAATAATCGGACGCTTGTTGTATACATCTGACGCCACACAGCGGAACGGGATGAACAAACGGTCAAAATCGTTATGGCAAGAAGCTGTAGCCTGCCCGAACAGTTGTAAGAAAGCAAAGTTCATTTGTAGCGGGTCGACTACACTCGAAGGTAAAAACTGAGCTTTTACCTTTTGCAATGGATTCTTCAGAGACACCCTGACATTCACAAATTCGGGAGTAGGCGGATTCTTTTTGAAATAATATATGTATTGTTCTTCGATATTCCCTGTATACCAACGTTTAAAGTCGTCCGACTTTATTAATCTTTCCATATCATCCGGCGAATATCCCATGGCGTAAAGCGCGCCTACAATAGCTCCCATGGAAGTTCCTGCTACATAATCAATCGGAATATTATTTTCCTCCAATGCCCGTATGATGCCGATATGGGTAATTCCTTTCGCGCCTCCGCCGCTCAGCACAAGCCCCACTTTCTGAGCCTTTAGCGGCAATGCGAAAAGGACGCAGAGGCATAAAAGGATGGAAACGATTTTGTTCATGTATTTGTTATCATTGATTAGAGATATCCAAAGATAAACAAAAAAAGATTCCTACAGAAGAAATCAGCCTTTTTTTATAATATAAGCGTAAAAAAGGACATCAAGAAGACAAAGAATGAGAAAACTTTGTTTCCTGATGTCCTTTCGTGACTCTTATCTGAATAGCTATTAAATATTAAATCAATTCAATGCTTCGTTTTACAAAGTTGGTCAATGCTTCACCTTTCAACATGCCGTTTTGCAACAGTGCCAGGTCGATAAGTTGATGAACGATCTTATTACCGGTTGCATACGAATTGATGATATCCGTCTTTTCCTGTTTCTTTTCGTCCAGCTTTTTGTCTATGTCCTTCAGCTCATCTTTTTCAGCGGTCGGGATTTCTTCGTCCTTCTTGCCTTCGTGCGCCTTGTGCAATTCGCTTTCACGCATTTTCAAGGTAGCGATTTCTCCTTCTACTGGAACCAGTTTCTCTGAACAAGCCGATTCTGCATCGTCCAACACTTGCTTGATAAGCTTATGGTCGCTATTCAATACCAGGTTGAACATATCCGGCATTTCGCCATAGAAACTCATGCCCGGCTGGATATTCGCCATTTCCTTCATACGGCGCATGTATTCGGATTGCGTAATGACAATCGGAGCGCCTGTTTCGCCCATCGGCTGTGCCTCTACATGAAATTCAGTCTTTTGCAGCTTAGGCATCTGCCCATTGAATACCGCAGTCAATACCTCTCGTTTGCTTTCGGGAAGCTCTTCGCCTTTCTGCTCGTCTTTTGTAATCAAACGGTCGATTACATCGGCATCCACACGCGTGAAACGACTCTTCTCGAACTTCTGTTCCAACATGTTCACCATAGGCACATCCAGTTGTCCGTCCAGCAGCAGTACGTTGTACCCCTTGTTCTTGGCTGCATCGATGTATGTATATTGTTCATCGGTATTGTTGGCGTACAGGTAAATCAGATTGCCGTCCTTATCGGTCTGATTGTCTTTTATCAAGGCCTGATATTCTTCGAAAGTATAATATTTGCCTTCCGTGTCTTTTAAAAGGGCAAACTTATTGGCTTTATCATAGAAGTCTTCTTGTGTCAGCATGCCGTAATTGATGAAGATTTTCAGGTCATCCCATTTCTCTTCAAACTCTTTGCGGTCGTTCTTGAAGATAGATTGCAGGCGGTCTGCCACTTTCTTGGTGATATAGGTAGAGATTTTCTTCACGTTCGAATCACTCTGCAAATACGAACGGGATACGTTCAGCGGAATATCCGGAGAGTCGATAACCCCATGCAACAACGTCAGGAAGTCGGGCACGATGCCTTCTACTGAATCGGTCACATATACCTGGTTGCA
Source organism: Phocaeicola salanitronis DSM 18170 (assembly GCF_000190575.1). Lineage (NCBI taxonomy): Bacteria > Pseudomonadati > Bacteroidota > Bacteroidia > Bacteroidales > Bacteroidaceae > Phocaeicola > Phocaeicola salanitronis. The sequence continues at coordinate 650,282 of NC_015164.1, forward strand.
ATACAACTGAATCTTGTTCCGTTGCAGTTCGATGTTGCTCTTGATTTTCGGGAAATAAAGCACACCCGTCAGGTTGAACGGATAGTCTACATTCAGGTGAATCCAAAACAACGGTTCGTCCGACATCGGATACAAGTCACGATAGAACTTCTTGTAATCTTCGTCTTTCAATTCGCTTGGCTTCTTGGTCCAGATAGGGCAGGTGTCATTGACGATATTGTACTCATCCGTATCGACTTGCTTGCCGTCTTTCCATTCTTTCTTCTTTCCGAAAGCGACCGGAACGGGCAAGAAACGGCAATACTTCGAAAGCAACCCCTGAATGCGGGATTCTTCCAGAAACTCTTTGCAATCATCATCGATGTGCAAGATAATGTCGGTGCCACGGCCGTCACGCTCTGCGTCTTCCAATGTAAACTCAGGGCTTCCGTCGCAAGTCCATTTAACGGCTTTTGCGTCTTCTCTATAAGAACGGGTTACGATTTCGACTTTCTTTGCCACCATGAAAGCGGAATAGAATCCCAAGCCGAAATGTCCGATAATGGCGTTGGCGTCATTCTTATACTTCTCAAGGAAATCATTAGCTCCTGAGAAAGCTATCTGATTGATGTACTTGTCTATTTCTTCAGCAGTAAGCCCCAGCCCACGATCGGATATGGTAATAGTCCCTTCTTCCTTATTTACTTTCACTTGGATAGTCAAATCGCCCAATTCGCCTTTGAAATCACCAGTAGAAGCCAATGTCTTCAGCTTCTGTGTCGCATCAACGGCATTAGAAACCAATTCGCGAAGGAAAATCTCATGATCGCTGTACAAGAACTTTTTGATGATAGGGAATATGTTCTCTGTAGTAACCCCAATATTACCTTTCTGCATATACATATATAGTTTTAATGATTATCTGATTTTCATTCCGTATACCGGCAAAAAAAATGCCAGACGGGAACCGTCTGACATTTTGTCCGTATTCTTTGTCATTTTAGCAGGCTTAGGCCTTGACTATTTCCATTTTCAGGGCGCTTCCGCCTTCGTCCATAGATACATGGACGGTATCACCTGCCTGTGGCGTCTCTTTTAAAAGGAGTTCGGCAAGCCCGTCTTCCAAATTGTTTTGGACAGACCGCTTCAGAGGCCGTGCCCCGAACTGTACATCATAGCCTTTCGAAGCGACAAAGCGTTTGGCGTCTTCATCAATCACCAGCTTGTACCCCAGTGTTTCCATACGGCGGTACAGACCTTTCAGCTCGATGTCGATAATCTTTTGCAAGGCTTCGATATCCAACTGGTCGAAGGTGATGATTTCATCCAGACGGTTGATAAACTCGGGCGCAAACGACTTGTTCAGTGCCTTGGTGATGACACCGCGTGAATATTCCTTATCGTCCGTACGGGTCTGGGCGGCAAAGCCGATTCCTTTCCCGAATTCCTTCAACTGGCGTGTGCCGATGTTCGAGGTCATGATGATGATGGTGTTCTTGAAGTCTACCGTCCGTCCGTAGCTATCGGTCAGACGCCCTTCATCCATCACCTGAAGCAGCAGGTTGAATACATCCGGATGGGCCTTTTCGATTTCGTCCAGCAATACGATAGAGTAGGGCTTACGCCGCACTTTCTCTGTAAGCTGTCCTCCTTCTTCGTAGCCCACGTATCCGGGAGGCGCTCCGACCAGGCGGGAAACCGTAAACTTCTCCATATATTCGCTCATGTCGATGCGGATTAACGCATCTGACGAACCGAACATTTCCTTTGCCAGTTCTTTTGCCAAATGGGTCTTTCCCACACCGGTCGGTCCTAAGAACAGGAAGGTGCCTATCGGTTTGTTGGGGTCTTTCAGTCCGATTCGGCTCCGCTGGATAGCTTTCACCAGCGTCTCTACCGCCTTGTCTTGTGCGATGACTTTCGAGAGCAAGACGTCTTTCATTCCCAGCAATTTGCTCCCTTCTGCCTGTGCCATACGCTGGACAGGCACTCCCGACATCATGGATACGACATCGGCTATCTGGTTTTCGTCCACTTTTTCACGGTTCTCGCGCAAGCTTTCTTCCCATCGGCTTTTCATCGTTTCCAGTTCTTCTTCAAGCCTTCGCTCACGGTCGCGGAAGCTTGCCGCCAGTTCAAAGTCCTGAAGGCGCACCGCTTCGGTCTTGTGCATCCGCGCCTCGTCTATGAGCTTCTCCTGTTCCTCCATTTCTTTCGGAACCGTTATATTAGTAAGGTGTACGCGCGAGCCGGCTTCATCGAGCGCGTCAATGGCTTTGTCCGGGAAATTACGGTCGGTTATGTACCGCTCGGTAAGTTTGACACATGCCTCGAGCGCCTCTTCCGTATACGTCACATTGTGGTGCTCTTCGTACTTGTCCTTGATGTTCCGCAAGATTTGCAGGGTTTCCTCCGGCGTGGTAGGCTCTACCAGCACTTTCTGGAAGCGGCGTTCCAACGCCCCGTCCTTTTCTATGTTCTGGCGGTATTCGTCAAGGGTAGTGGCGCCGATGCATTGTATTTCGCCCCGTGCCAATGCCGGTTTCAGCATGTTGGCTGCATCCATTGAGCCTGCCGCCGAGCCTGCCCCTACGATGTTGTGGATTTCATCGATGAACAGGATGACGTTCGGATTCTTCTTCAACTCGTTCAGGATGGCGCGGATACGCTCCTCGAACTGGCCGCGGTACTTCGTGCCCGCCACGATAGAAGTCATGTCGAGCGCCACCACACGCTTGTCGAACAGGATGCGCGACACTTTCTTTTCTACGATACGCAAGGCAAGCCCCTCTACGATAGCCGACTTGCCGACGCCCGGTTCGCCAATCAGGATGGGATTGTTCTTCTTGCGCCGGCTCAGGATTTGGGCAAGACGCTCGATTTCCTTTTCTCTTCCTACCACCGGATCCAGCTTGCCTTCTGCCGCCACTTGGGTCATATCCGTCCCGAACGAGTCAAGCACCGGCGTGTCATTGTCCGGCTTCTGTTGTTTGGTGCGGGTAGCCGGCTGGGGGTCAGAGGCATAATTCGCCCTTCCGTTCTCCGGATTATGGCGGCGGATACCGTCCTCTTCCTCATCCTCTTCTTCCTCGCCGAAATCCAAGCCGCTTTGGGGTTCGGTTTTGGGCACAAGCTTGTCCCATATCTTCTGATAGGTCACTTCGTTTTCTTCAAGTATTTGAGATGCTTTATTTTGGTTTTCTTTCATAATCGCTAATAACATGTGTTCGGTATCCGTAGCCGGACTTTTTAATACACGGGCTTCCAATATGCTCATCTTCAATATTCTGGAAGCCTGGCTGTCGAAAGTAATGTCTTCGGAATAAGCGTCTGACATATCCGCCTGCAAGCGCAATTCGTCCTCTAAGGTTTGCTTTATCTTTTGCAAATCCACGTATAGGCTCTGCAAGATACGAACCGCTTTCCCTTCGCCTTCACGTATCAGCCCTAAAAGCAAATGTTCAGGCCGGATACTGTTGTTCCTTAACCT